>VXLM01000081.1 GCA_009841605.1 Dehalococcoidia bacterium | reverse complement strand
ACAAGACGCAATACGATTTTGGCTCTTGGCTGGTGGGTGCGGATTTTTTTATAATACACAGCAACGGGCATTTCCCTTGGGGGCTATAAGGGGTTCTCGCCACAGGGCGACGAGTCCTTTCGCGTCCAGATAGCGGGGGTGCAGGGACCAGAGTCTCATGAGGGGCCTCCCGTCACTGAGGTTGGGGACGGAACCGACAGCAACGTGGAGACCCCTATCAATCCGGCGGCCACGGCGAGTGCCGCGGCTAGGCGAGTTCGCCGATGGCCGTCAGGCTGATTACGCCCGCGACGGCGACGAGGATGTAGATGATCCGCGAGACCACGTTGACGGCGCCGAACTTCATGCCGCCGGCAATTAGAGCTACAAGGTCGAACTTGAACAGGCCGACCAAGCCCCAGTTCACCGCGCCGACCGCTGCGAGAACTATCGCTATAATCTGTACGATCTCCATTATGTTCCCTCCTTCACGGGACAACGTTGATGATAAATAAGAATAACACATATTGACTGTTATGTCTATTATATTCTACAATAGGGTACGAAATGCCTAATAATGAACTCAGATGGATAGGGAAAAACTTTTGACAGAGGCTCGGGACAGGTATGGCGAGGCCCTGATACTGGGTGAGCCCGTTCTGGCGCGTGCTGTAATCGAGCAGGCGCTGGGCCGTGGTCTGAGCCGGGCGGAGATCTATCTCGAAGTGTTGGCTCCGTCACAGATCAGGCTGGGCGAAATGTGGCATGAGGGAAGCATCAACGTTGCCCAAGAGCACCTGGCGACGACGATCACGATGGAGATGATGGACTACCTCAGGCAGGGGATGACGCCCCGGAAGGGGCTGGGAATGAGGGCCGTGGTAACGCCGGTAGAGGGAGACCAGCACACCATCGGAGCGCGTATGATTGCGGACTTCCTGGCGATGGACGGCTGGGAGGTTTTTTTTCTCGGAAACGGAACACCCGGCAAGGACCTTGCAGAATTTGTTCGACAGCGGAACGCCGATCTCGTCGCGCTCTCCTCTACCCTGCCCGAGTTCCTGGCGAACGCGGCGACAGCCGCTGGGGCGATCCGGGAAGCAAACTCACCTCCGCCGAAGATACTGCTGGGCGGGAAAGCACTCGACCGGACGACGCAAGGCGCAGAAGAGTTGGGATGCGACGCTACGGCCGGCGACGTCCTAGAAGCCGTGGCTGAGTCCCGCCGACTTGTCGGACTGAGGGAGGAGAGACTATCTCTCGAAGAGCAGTTGGCGATGATGGGACTGAAGATCAAGGAAGCCCGGACCAGCCGACGGATGACCCAGCAGGCGCTGGCGGACGCATCGGGGCTGGACCGTACGTACATCAGCCTGGTCGAGCATGGGAAGCAGAATCTCTCCATAGGAGCGGTGCTGAAGATCGCCTACGCGCTTGATGTGCCAATCGGTGATCTGGTTGTGTCTCCTTCATCTGACGGGAAAGGATAGGGTTGTTTGGGTGACGTGAAAGCAAGGACATCGTTTTATCCAGTAAACATGGGGCGACAGACCGGCATTCACGTGAATAACCTATCGACGCGACATGTCGTTATCTACAATTGGCATTGGAAGATTCTCGCCTCCGGCTATGGTCGGGGGCGTTCTTGCGAAGCGGCGTAGAACTGAAAAAGTAGTCCGAGAACTTTGCAATTAGAGGTAGGCAGAGCTGGAGCGATATGGCCGAATTCTCGCGCTACCATATTCTCTGGATTCCTGCCCCGTATCGTGGTACGGGGCAGGCTCTTCGCAGGAATGACGGATTGGGTGCTTTGTTACGTGACTTGCACGTAGCCACAACGAACCGACATCGGATACCTATCAATACTATGGAGATTGACCACTAGGACGGAATCACTCAGGAGCGATACATGACATTCCTCACCGGCATAGCGGTCCGCAACCGGACGGTTACGGTCCTAGCCATAATCCTTGTTCTCACGGCGGGTATCACCGCATACCGTTCGTTGCAGGTCGAGCTATTCCCCGAAATCGAGTTTCCACTGGTAACGGTGTCGACATCGTACCCGTCGGCGAACCCGGACGCCGTCGTTCGCGACGTGACCGATCCCATAGAGCGGGCGATTTCGGGGACGGCCGGGTTGGAGTCGATCCAGAGCAGGACCTTTGAAGGCAACTCGATAGTATTGGCCACATTCGCCTACGGGACGGACATGGCCGCTGCCCAGACCCAGATTTCCGCCGCGGTGAATGACATATCTTTCGTCAGCGGTGTCGAGGAGCCCACGGTTGGACGCTTCAATCCCGACCAGTTCCCGGTGATAGAGTTCAGCGTCATCTCAGACCGCGAGGCGGCGGACTTGCAGGATATCGTCCAGTCACAAGTCCTGCCCGCACTTTCGGACGTCGAGGGCATTCTAGAAGTCGATGCTACGGGAGAGATCGAGCGTCGTGTCCAGATCACCGTGGACGCCGAAAGGCTAGCCGCGAACGGCGTCTCGCTGTTCCAGATATCGAATGCGCTGAGAGAGAACAACGTCAGCCTGCCTGCGGGGGCCATATTCGAGGGCGGACAGGCCGTTCTGGCAAAGACGACGCACACCTTTAGCTCCATCGACGATTTGAAGGCACTCGTCGTTGGGATGTCGGAGACGGGCCCTGTTCTGCTCGGCGACGTGGCGGACGTTAGTCTCGGGACAGCGGCTCCGAGGAGCATTTCCCGTACGAACGGCAAGCCGAGCGTGGGAGTGTCCATCGTCAAGGAGGCCGAGGCAAACACCATCGACGTGACGTCCGCCGTGCGGGAGGCGCTGGACGGTCTGACGGGGCTTCCATCGGATGTGGAGATCGTCATCGTATCCGACCAAGGGCCGAGCATTCAGCACCAGATCGACACACTGCTGCGGGAGGCGATGTTCGGGTTCCTGTTCGCCGTTACCGTCGTATTTGCGTTCATGCTGACACTTAAGCCGACGATCCCGCGCGGGCTGCTGAACACGCTTCGACCGACGGTAGTCATCGCCCTGTCGATCCCGCTGAGCGTCTTCACGGGCGTGCTGCTGATGGCGTGGCAGGACATGTCGCTGAACTTCATGACGCTGGGCGGACTGGCGATCTCAGTCGGGCGGGTGGTCGACGACGCTATCGTCGTGCTGGAGAACGTCTATCGTCACATCCAGGCGGGGCGAGAGAGATGGAGGGCGGCATTGCAGGCGACAGCAGAGGTGGGCCCAGCTATCTTCGCCTCCACCATGACGACCATTGTCGTGTTCGCGCCGCTGGCCTTCATCCAAGGACTGGTGGGAGCGTTCTTCACTCCCTTCGCGCTCACGGTGAGCTTCGCGCTCGTGGCATCGCTCTTGGTAGCGCTTACGGCCGTACCGGTGCTCGGCGCTTATCTGCTGCGTCCGGGCGACCTGCCCGAAGGCGCGGGAGAGGAGGACGACACCTTCGTCCAAGAGACGTGGATGCAGCGCGTGTACACGCCGATCATCCGGTGGACTCTGCGGCACAAGGCGATAACGCTCGTGAGCGCTTTCGTGTTGACGGTCGGGAGCATGGGTCTGACATTCTTCATTCCCGTCACGCTGTTCCCCAGCGGAGCGGACCGGTTCGTACAGATCGAACTCTCCCTGCCGCCGGGCACGCCGCCCGACCGAACGCTTGCACAAGTGGTCGAAATCGAGGACAGGGTGAAGGATATCTCGCGGGTGTACCGGTCTACGATCGGAGCGTCGAGCCTGTCGTTCGGGGGTGTGCCGGGCGGACTCAACCAAGCCGGCATCCTGGTGAATCTGTCAGATGACGCTCCAGAAAACATCGCTGAGATCCTCAGAGAGGAGCTCGACACAGGCGGGCGGACGTTGAGGATTCGAGAGGTGCAGAGCGGCCCCCCGACCTCCGGCCTCGATGTCAGGATCACGGGATCGAACTACGACGATATCGTGGCCGTCTCCCAAGAGCTGGCGGCCTCGATCGGCGAAGTAGAAGGCGTCATCAACGTCGAGACGAACGTGGCGCAGGCGCGCGACGAGGCATCCATTCAGGTCGACCCGGCGAAGGCCGCAAGCATCGGTCTGAGCACGAGGCAGGTCGGCCTTCAGGTAAGCCAGTACCTCATCGGCGAGACGGTCACCCGAATTACCATCGACGACGCGGTCACGGACGTGGTCCTGTCCGGCGACCGAAGGGCTGCAATCGGGATTGGTGCGGTGGAGAGTCTCATCATCGCCGGGCCTCTCGGCTCGGCCCCCCTCGGCGATCTGGCCGAGGTGGTCGTGAAGGAAGGGCCGGTGACCATCAGCCGGACGGACGGTCTGCGCTCGGCCACCATCACGGGAGACATAGTCGCCGAGGACGCGCAGCAGGTCGGCAGGCTGATCGATGAGAAGATCGCGGCGATTGCTCTCCCTCCGGGCGTGTCCATCACCAGCGGCGGGTTGTTCGCGGACATCGCAGAGGGGTTCCAAGCTATCTTCATATCGATGGCCGTCGGGATCGTACTGGTCTACCTGGTCATGGTGACGAGCCTCGGGTCTCTCAGGAACCCCATCGTCATCGTCACCACCCTACCCTTCGCGCTCATCGGGGCTCTGGCGGCGCTGGTGATAACGGACCGGTCGCTGGGTCTGCCCGCGATGATGGGCATCCTGCTGCTGATCGGAATCGTGGTGACGAACGCCATTGTGCTGATCGCCTTCGTCGAGCAGCTCCGGGAGAAAGGAATGTCGGTCTACGACGCGCTCATCAACGGCGGCAGGGTGCGGCTTCGCCCGATTCTGATGACCGCCCTGACGACGAGCTTCGCACTGCTGCCACTGGCGGCCGCGCCGTCCGACGAAGGCGGGATCATCAGCGCAGAGTTGGCGACCGTCGTGATCGGCGGGCTCATGAGCTCGACGGGGCTTACGCTCATCGTGGTGCCGGTGGTGTACAGCATTTTCAACGAGAGCATTCCGAATACGTTCCGGCGTATCGTTGGCGCTCTCAGTCGAAAGCCGGTAGCCGCGACCTGATCCTAAAGGGATTCACCACAGAGGGAGCGGAGTGGGCACCGCTGCTTTGTGAGGGCTGTACGAAGCCAGCCGGTTTACCTGTCATTCCGACCGCAGGGAGGAATCAGGGTGTCATGTCGTCGCGAAACGGTTCCTTCCATTTGTGAGCCCAGCGCCCGAAAGCTGGATTTCTTGATTCCTCATTTCGCTCCGCTCCGTTCGGAATGACAGGTGCGAGGTCTTGCGAGAGTCCTCGACTCACGGATCCCGGCGCTTCACTCCCTCGCGTTAAAGATGGTTAATCGTGCCTTAACGCTCCGTTAACGTGACGGGCACCCCGTGCGATATATGGTTTTCCGGTGGAAGAAACTTCAGAAATCGGAACTTAAGTGATTTCAAGGAGGAAGTACGATAGTGTCATCGGTAGGTCGATTGATTGGGCGCGGGAGCTTGATTGGCCTTCTGCCGTTGATGATGTCCGCGCTGCTGATCGCGTGCTCCGGAGAGGAAGAATCATCAGGCCTGAGCGGCACGGTTGAGATCGACGGTTCGAGCACCGTCTTTCCGATCAGCGAGGCCGTAGCCGAAGAGTTCAACAAGATACATCCGAACGTTCGCGTCAACGTCGGCGTGTCGGGCACCGGAG
The DNA here is from genome assembly GCA_009841605.1 of Dehalococcoidia bacterium. GTDB lineage: Bacteria > Chloroflexota > Dehalococcoidia > Lucifugimonadales > VXLM01 > VXLM01. The sequence goes on along the minus strand of VXLM01000081.1, from coordinate 40,337 downwards.
GAGGCTTCAAGCGGTTCACGGTCGGCGAGACCGATATCTCCGACGCCTCTCGCGCGATAAGGGACTCGGAACACGATGCGGCGGTCGCCAACGGGATTGAGTACTACGAGCTTCGCGTGGGCACCGACGGCCTCTCGGTCATGGTCTCGACGCAGAACGACTTCCTCGACTGCCTGACGGTGGATGAGTTGAAGATGATTTGGAATACCGGTTCCACGGTCAACAATTGGAACCAAGTACGCTCCAACTTCCCGGACCGTCCGCTGCGTCTGTACGGTCCCGACACCGACTCCGGCACGTTCGATTTCTTCACGGAGGAGATCAACGGGGAAGCCCAGGTGAGCCGCGCCGACTACACGGCGAGTGCTGACGACAACGTCCTGGTGCAGGGCATCAGCGGCGACCGGAATGCTCTTGGCTACTTCGGCTACGCCTACTACGCGGAGAACGCTGATAAGTTGAAGCTGGTGGACGTGGATAATGGAGACGGCTGCGTGACCCCGACGCCGGATACGATCCTCTCCGGCGAATACGATCCGCTTACCCGCCCACTCTTCATCTACGTGAACAAGAAGAGTCTAGAGCGTCCAGAGGTGAGGGCATTCGTCGAGTTCTACATGGAGCACGGCGAGGAGCTTACCCGCGAGGTCGGCTACGTGCCGGTCTCTCCTGATGCGTACGTTTCCAACCTCAATATGGTCACGAACGGCGGCAACTAATACCGGTTCCATGTGATTATGGCAGCTTACTCAAACACCCTCACCCTAGCCCTCTCCCACGACGGGAGAGGAGATACGCGCCACTCACGTCGGCTGTCATATTGAAATGAGAAAGGTACTAGCGGATGGCAAAGTGGACGTGCCCAAGCCTATTGATAGGGTACGTCGAACGGAGTATTGATGCCGGGGCGAAGGAGTCACTTTTCGCTCCGAAGTGCACGAGAAGTCAAAAGAGGAAACGTGAGTTCAGGATCAGCGGCGCAGAGTAGCCCGGAATCGCCGTCCAACGTCTTGAAGTCGGCCGGCAGCGAGTACCGCGCTCTCTTCAAGCGCAACAAGAGGACGTGGGAAGGCACCCTCGTTCACCACCTGGTGTTCGTGTGCGCCATTCTCTCCATCCTGACCACGGTCGCCATCCTTCTTTCACTGGTCATCCAGTCGTGGGGGTTCTTCTCGCAAGTCCCCGTATGGGAGTTTCTTGGAGAAGCCAGGTGGTCTCCCATCCTCAAGCCGAGGTCATACGGCGTCCTGCCGCTGGTGGCGGGGACGATGCTGGTAACGTTCCTCGGAGCGGCTGTGGCGATCCCGGTCGGTCTCGCGGCGGCGACCTATCTCTCGGAATACGCCCACGACAAGGTCAGGCGGGTCATCAAGCCGATTCTCGAAGTGCTGGCGGGAATCCCGACCGTCGTCTACGGCTACTTCGCGCTGACCTTCGTGACGCCGCAACTCCAGCGCATCTTCCCGGACATGCTGGTCTTCAACGCCCTCAGCGCGGGGCTGGTCATGGGCATCATGATCCTTCCCATGGTCTCGTCGCTGAGCGAGGACGCCATGCTGGCGGTGCCCAACTCCCTAAGACAGGCGGCATACGCACTCGGCGCGACTAGGTTCGAGGTCTCGACCAAGATCGTCATTCCCGCCGCCCTGTCGGGCATCATGGCGGCGTTCATCATCGGTCTTTCGCGTGCAATCGGCGAGACGATGCTCGTCACCATCGCCGCGGGCGCGACGCCGAAACTCACTATTAACCCGCTCGAAAGCATCCAGACCATGACGGCCTACATCGTCCAACTGAGCCTGGGCGAGACGCCACACGGGTCGCTTGAGTTCAACACGATCTTCGCCGTCGGTCTGCTCCTGTTCCTCATGACGCTCGTGATGAACGTCATGGGATATGCCATTGTGCGGAGATGGGGGTTGAAGTACGAATGATTCAGAGGACCGAGCGGTTCCGCCCGAATCTGGAAGCCCGCAAGCTCAAGGGCGCGATAGCCTACGTCATTCTGGTCGGCGCCGTGGCGGTCGGCATCATCGGACTCGGCGTGCTGCTCTTGCAGGTGTTCGTGCAGGGCGTCGACTGGCTCCGGCCAGAGCTCGTCTTCAACTTCCCCTCCCGCTTCCCTGAGCAGGCAGGCCTCAAGGCCGCCCTGTTCGGCACCCTCTGGCTCATGGGCCTCACCGCCCTGTTCTGCGTTCCCATAGGAATCGGGGCCGCCATCTATCTGGAAGAATATGCCCCGGAGAACCGCCTGACCCAGCTCATCGAGATCAACATCGCCAACTTGGCGGGCGTCCCGTCAATCGTCTACGGCCTGTTGGGCCTTGCCCTGTTCGTCCACGGCTACACGTTCGAGTACGGCGCTACCAAGATCGAGTTCAACCTTGGTCGCAGTGTTTTAGCCGGGGCGCTCACGATGTCGCTGCTGGTTCTCCCAATCGTCATCCTGGCGTCGCGGGAGGCGATCAAGGCTGTGCCGGACACGTACCGGCAGGCCTCGTTCGCGCTGGGAGCGACCAAGTGGGAGACCATTCGCGGCGTGGTGCTGCCCTCGGCCTTCCCGGGAATGCTGACGGGCATCATCCTGGCGATGTCGCGCGCGGTCGGCGAGACCGCGCCGGTGATCGCCATCAGCGCGCTGGTCTACCTGACCTTCATCCCGCAAGGGCCGCTCGACCGGTTCACCGTTCTTCCGATACAGATATACAACTGGGTCTCCCGTCCACAGGCGGACTTTCAGGGCCTCGCAGCGGGTGGTATAGTGGTTCTCCTGATAGTGCTGCTCTCCATGAACGCCCTCGCCGTCTTCTTGCGGAACAAGCTCCAAAGTCGATCGATCGAGTGACAATTCCCTCCGAATTTGGCGAGGCATCATGCAGGAACAGGCTACGAAACAGCCGGAAACCATCGTCCCGTCTCAATTGGCCGTTGCACAGCCGGAAACCGCCGACGATATTCAGACTGACGTCGTCCTCGACGTACAGTCGCTTGAGGTGTACTACGGCGCCTTCCGAGCGGTGAAGGACGTGGGCATGCCGATCCAGTCGAACAAGGTCACGGCGTTCATCGGCCCGTCCGGCTGCGGCAAGAGCACCGTCCTCCGTTGCTTCAACCGCATGAACGATTTGATCCGCGGCGCGCGCGTCGGCGGCAGAATCCTCTTCCGCGACGAGGACCTGTACGGTGACGACATCGACCCGACCGAGATGCGTTCCCGCATCGGCATGGTCTTTCAGAAGCCCAATCCCTTTCCGAAGTCCATCTACGAGAACGTTGCCTTCGGTCTTCGGGTGAACGGCTTTACGGGCAACTACCCTGACGCGGTAGAACGCTCTCTCCGCCGCGCCGCCCTCTGGGACGAGGTGAAGGACAGACTGAAGGAGAACGCGCTTGAGCTTTCCGGCGGACAGCAGCAGCGCCTCTGCATCGCCCGCGCCCTCGCGCCCGAACCGGAGGTGCTCCTCATGGACGAGCCGGCGTCCGCCCTCGACCCGATCTCCACTCAGGCCATCGAGGACCTCATCAAGGAACTCGTCAACGACGTGTCCATCGTCATCGTTACCCACAACATGCAGCAGGCCGCCCGCGTCTCGGATGAGACGGCCTTCTTCATGGTCGATCCGGACGACCGCGCCGGCTACATGGTCGAGTTCGACAAGACCTCAAACATCTTCACGAATCCTAACGATGAGAGGACAGAGGCGTACGTAACGGGCCGGTTCAGCTAAGGGAGTCTCACACGAAATGCCGCGAAACGAGTTCGGTCGCGATCTGCGGTTCCTCCAGGAAGAGTTGCTAACCGTCGGGAGCATGGTCGAAAAGGCCATTGCCAACTCCGTCGACGCTCTCAAGAGGCGCGATCTCGACCTCTCTCGCCAGGTTGTCCAAGACGACGGGATAATCGACGCCCGGCGGAACGACATCGAGGAGCGCTGCGTCAACCTGATCGCGAGGCAGCAGCCCATGGCCACCGACCTGCGGACGATCATCGCCATATTGCAGATCGTGGGTGAGCTTGAGCGAATGGGCGACTACGCGAGCGGCATTGCCAAGATCAGCCTTGCCATGGGGAACGAGCCTCCAATCAAGCCCCTGATCGACATTCCGCGTATGGCCGACAAGTCCGCGCTGATGCTCCGAAGGAGCCTCGACGCCCTCGTCGGCAGGGACATCGTCGCCGCGGAGGGTGTAAGGGCCGACGACGACGAGGTGGACGCCCTCTACGACCAGATATACCGGGAACTGCTCACCTTCATGCTCGAGGACCCGCGAACGATCACGCGGGCGACGTACCTGCTGTGGGTCGCCCACGACCTCGAACGCATCGCCGACCGGGCGACGAACATCGCCAAGCGCGTCATCTATCTCGTCACGGGCGAGCACGTGAAGACGAAGAACCTGGCCTCGGCGGGCTCATAGGGAAGATGAGCGGTTCGCTGACCCGTCGCGCCGTCGCGGAGTGTATAGGCACCTTCGGCCTGGTCTTCATCGCGGCAGGAGCGGCGATGGTGGACGAGATATCCGGCGGAGGCCTCGGCATCATCGGGAATGCCTTGGCGTCCGGCTTGGTCGTCGCCGCCATGGTCTACGCGACCGGCCACATTTCGGGCGCACACATCAACCCGGCCGTGACCCTCGGGTTCGCGCTCGTCCGCCGAATATCGATTCGGGACGCCGGAGTCTACTGGGCTGCTCAGATGGTCGGGGCCGTGCTAGCCGCCTCTCTCCTGCGCCTCCTGCTGGGCAAGGTCGGCATCATGGGCGGACACGCCATCACCATCGACCCGGCACAGGCGGTCGGGGTGGAAATCGCCCTCACGTTCTTCCTGATGTTCGTCATCATGGCGGTCGCCACCGACAAGCGCGCCGTAGGCCAAGCGGCAGCAATCGCCATCGGAGCGACCGTCACGTTCGATATCCTCGTCGGAGGCCCCCTCACCGGCGGCTCGATGAACCCCGCGCGGACGACCGGACCCGCTCTACTTGCCGCGAACTGGCAGAACCTGTGGGTCTACTGGACCGGCCCGCCCGTCGGAGCGGCGTTGGCCGCATTCCTGTACACGTGGCTGAACGACGAGAAGGAAGACGTCAACAATGAGCCGTGAGGGCCGGGGCAAGAGATATTTGTTCGTCTGCGTCCACAACTCCGGGCGGAGCCAGATGGCCGAGGCCTTCACCCGTCATCTGGCCGAACAGAACTGTTGAGGCCGAGTCGGCGGGGACGGAGCCATCCGTACGGCTCAAGGCCCTAATGAGCTCCTACGACCCTCCGCGAAACGCACCCAACCTTGTCGCCTCTCTAATCGCCCTTTCAACGTCCACGACGAGCGGGCCGCTGTCCCTTAGGGCGACTTGAGCCGACTGTTCCACCCCAACGCTCAGCGCTCGCTCCCCGTCGAGGGCGATGGTGCATGGCCGCAGGCCAATATCCACCGCTTCCCCGACAGCCATAGGATTCCATGCTGATACAGGCACGGTCGTCACGACGCCCGGAGCGATTGGAGCGTTGACCGTCTCGCCGCCCGGGCCGATGGTCACGTGAACTGCCGAATGTTCGCTGCCGTCCGACGGCCTGAGTCTCGCACCGATGGCGGACAGGCCGATGGCGTCTGCGTCCGTCCGCGCGAGAAACAGCTCCGTGATCGTGTCGATGTCCCACAGCGCCCGCGCTCCGATGAACTGATGTGTGCTGACGGCGACATCCACAAGGGCGATGTCGCGCACCGTTCCGTCGATGGACACTTCCATCACGGTTGAGCGTCGGGTGACGGCATCCACGTCTACCCCGCCGGATGCTACGACTCCGGCGGCGATTCCGGCCACGGTGCCCTCCATCATCTGGGGGAAGACGTTGTTGGTGCCCGTGGATATCGGAACGATCGGGATGTCGCCCGCGCCCTTGGCAACGGCGCGATTCGTTCCGTCGCCTCCCAGGGTGACTAGGCAGCCCACACCCTCGTCTTGCATCGCCTCCGCAGCGCGGGTGGAGTCGACCTCCTTGTTCGTTACGAGAATATCGACGAATTCAACCGACAAGCTCTTGACGCTTCCGTCCAGGCTCCCGTGGCCGAGGCCGCTCATGTCGGGCATGAAGACGACGCGACGGACACCGACCGACTCAATGCCCGCAAGCACGCGGCGAAGGATGTTCACCTTCTCCTGGTTGGTGACGAACCGCCCCTGGGCTACGAGTCGCCGGATGTCCTTGCCCGCCGCCGGATTTGCAATGATCCCGACTGCGAGGGACTGGCTATTCGCCATCGTTCCAGCGCCCAATCTCTTCGACGGCGCGCGCGATCCGGCTACGCAGTTCTGCGGACGACTCCGGGGTCCACTCGTAGACCCCGCGTCCCGTCTTCAGACCGAAGTCGCCGCGCTCGACCATCCGTGCAATCCCGAGTGGAACCTCGGTGGACGACTCGATATCGTGCGCCAGCCCTTCGAAGATCGCGTGCCAGACATCCGCTCCCGCCGCGTCGAACACCTCGAACGGCCCGGCCACGCCGAGCCTGCGACCGAGGCTGGTCGTGACCACGGTGTCGATGTCCTCCGGTCGCGCGACGCCGTTTTCAACGAGCGCGAAGCACTCCCGCAGGAGAGCGGCCTGCAGCCTGTTGGCGATGAAGCCCAACGCCTCCGTCCCCAGCACGACCGGTTTCTTGCCCTGCGAAAGGAGAAGATCGCGCACCGTTTCGATAGTTTCCGGCGAGGTGTCGCGCCCGCCTACCACCTCGACCAGCGGGACGACGTGCGGCGGGTTGAAGTAGTGCGTCACAACTACGCGGCCAGGGGTTTTCGTGGCCTCGGCAAGCTGAGAGGGCATGAACGTCGACGTGTTGCTGGCGAGGATGGTGTCCTCCCGGCAGATGCTCTCCAACTCGGCGAACAGCGCCCGCTTTATTTCGATATCCTCGGTAATCGCCTCGACAACAAGGTCAGCGTCCTCGACCGCCGTCCGTAGATCGCCGGTGAACTTCATGCGGGACTCGACTTCGTCAACTTCCTGTGACCTTCCCAGCATTTCGAGGTTCTGCCGGATGCGTTCCCGTGCATGTCCCAGGCGCTCCTCGCTCACGTCGTTCAGCGCAACCTGGCACCCTGCGACGGCAAACTCCTGCGCGATGCTGTGGCCCATCAGTCCTGCCCCAACGATCCCCACCGTCCGTACATCTTCCGGGTTCATAGCAGCCCCTTTGTAGTTGTAAGCTCTGTGAGGAGGGACATGCTCAGATGTGCTCCGCTGACAATTGCGGCAATCCGCTTGCCCCGAATCTCATCCCGGTGGCCGGTCATGGCGGCTATCGGCGTCGCTGCGGACGGCTCCGCCAGAACCTGTTCAAGTTCCATCAGGCTCTTCACGGCGGGGAGAATGTCCGACTCCGACACCGTCCACACGTCGTCGACAAGGCCGACAAGCTCCTCCACGATCTTGGGAATCGGAACGCGGACGGCCAGCCCGTCGGCAAGCGTGTCGACGGGGGCCGACTCGTCCCATGCCTGCCCGCGGAGCGCCTGCGCCATCGAGGGCGCTCCATCCGGCACGACCCCGATAGTCTTTGTACTCGGACTGCATCGCTTCATCTCCTGGGCGATGCCCTTGATGAGCGACCCGTTTCCAAGCGGCACGACGACCATGTCCCAAGACTCCGGATCCCTCAGCAGTTCCGTGGCGATGGTGCCCGCGCCCGTCGCCATCTCTTCGATGACGCCGTCCTCCCAGAAGACTCCACCGGCCTCATGGGCCTTCTCCTTGGCATGACCCTTCGCCACGTCGAAATCGTCGCCGTAAGTCTCCACCGTGCCGCCCAGGAGCCGAATCCTCTCCAGCTTGGACGGCGTCGCCCCTTCGGGTGCAACGACGGTTACGGGGATGCTGTACCGCGCGCAGGCGTAGACGATTGCCAGTCCGTAGTTCCCGGCTGACGCGACGTAGACGCCCGCCTCAGGGACGTCCGAGGCGAGAGCGCCCGCGGTCGTAACCGCCCCCCGCAGCTTGAACGATCCAATCGGGGTGCAATCCTCCCGCTTGAGCCAGACATCGGCATCGAGACGGCGGCCGATGGCGTGGGCCTGCAGCAGCGGCGTTGGCGTCCACGGCTCGGCCTCTATGAGGCTCACGGCGAAATCGATGGTGGTCGTGTCGGTCAAGGAGTCGGGCACGCGTGGTTCCGGTGATTGTGGATTCCGTAGTCGGCGGAATTATATCACCGCGTGTTGCCGGTGGTTGATGTATATATCGTAGTACGACATACTGTGGCACGATATAGTTAGATCGATTCTGAATGTGATTAGAGAGTCTCTTGAAAGGAGGTAGTTGAACATTGACGAATGAAAGCCTTCCAGACCTGCTTCCTCTCCCGGTCGCGCATCTTCACATCCTGATGGCTCTGGCCACCGGAGACAAGCACGGTTACGCGATCATGCAAGAGGTAGAGGTCTTGACCGAAGGGGCGGTCACCATGGGCCCTGGCACGCTGTACGGGGCCGTCAAGAAGATGCTGAAGGCAGGGCTGGTCGAGGAGAGCGACGAACGGCCGGACCCTGAACTTGACGATGAACGCCGCCGGTACTACCGGATCACCGGCCTGGGAGGCCGTGTGCTCGAAGCCGAGATCAGCCGAATGGAGCAGCTCGCTCGCACCGCGAGGGCGAGACAGGTGATAGCCACCCGAAGACCGGGTGTCTGAAGTGCACTCCGAGAAGGTATATCGCTGGCTGCTCGTCGTCTACCCGAAGGAATACCGTCGGGAATACGGTGAGCTAATGGTCCAGTTGTTTCGGGACCGGATGCGTCGCGATGGCGGCGGGTTCCGAGGGCTGCTTGTCTGGGTGCAGATGGTCTTCGACCTCGTGGTCGCCGCGTTCAAGGAACACAAGGAAGGAACTGAAATGACGAAGCGAAGAATATGGATCGGGGCTGGGCTGGTCGCAGTGTTGCTGGCAGGCGTGGTGGGAGCGAGCACTATCCTGGCACAGTCGAAAGGCGTGACGGTGATCTCTACGGCGCACGATTTCAGGACCTTTTCGGACGATGGAGCGAACGCGCTGGCTGATGCGATGCGGCAGGCAGTGGAGGAGGGCGCTATCGACCAGGAAGCGGCGGACGAGATCGTTCGGGTGTTCGACGAACGGCGTGCAGAAGAGGCAGGCGATATGATGGTCTCCGTGCGGTACGACTCCAGGACCTTCTCCGGGGAGGGAGCGAATGCGCTGGCTGATGCCATGCGGCAGGCTGTGGAGGGGGGCGTTATTGACCAGGAAGCGGCGGACGGGCTTGTGTGGGCGTTGGACAGAAGAAACGCTCCGCCAAGTATGTGGCGTCACTATTTCTCTTTTCCCGAGGTGGATGTGCTCACCGAGGCGATGCGGCAGGCCGTGGAGGAAGGTGTGATCACCCAAGAGACGGCAGATCGGATCGTGCATGGAGTCAACGAAGATAGTCCATCGGACACGTGGAGGCACTATTCCTTCGCCGGGGTGCACAGATTCACTGAGGCGTTGCGGCAGGCTGTGGAGGAAGGTCTGATCACCCAAGAGACGGCAGACCGGATTTTGCAATCTCTCGACGACGAGAACGTGCAGTAAGCCTATGCCCCGAACTGGAAGCTGAGAGGGTCGTCGTCGAATTCGAGGCTGATCAGGGCCTCCCGCGCGGCCTCTTCGATGGCCTCGTCCTCGTCCGATAGGTGCAGCTGAAGCGCGTTCTTCGCCATCGTCCCACCGATCATTCCAAGCGCCTTTATCGAGGCAAGCCGGATTTCGGGATCGTCGTCGCGGAGGAGCCGCAAGAGGTGCGGCACGACCGTCTCTTCACCGAGCAGTCCGCACGCCGTCACGGCCTCGAAGCGCACCGCAGGCAGGGGATTCGACATCTCGTCCATGACCGTCGGCAGCCACGACGGATTGGAGCTTTGCCCCATCCCGTAGATCGCGCTCTGCACGAGCGTTGGATTGTCCGACTCGTACGCTTCACGGACGGCGTTGTTGGTCTCCGAGGTGTTGAAGCTCGCCACCGCCTCGATCGCCCTCCTGCGCACGTCGATGTCCTCCGTCGGGCTGTTGACCGCCACCAGCAGCGCCTGACGTATACGGTCTCCGTCCCGGGAGAGCAGCTTGCCGTTCTGCGCCATCACCGCGAAGTTCTTGAGCGACATGGCGGCAGACGCCCGCACCTCGGCGCAGGCATCGTTTTCCAGCAGCTTGACGAGCGGACGGATCATCGCCCGGTCCTCCGTCTCCCACAGGCCCTTCGCCGCCATTTCCCGTATCGTGTCGTCGTCGTCCGATAGGCACGACTTGAACACCGAGTTGAAATCGAGCTCTATGTTGTCGTCGGCCAGTTCGATGAGCTTTCGAACGACCTCGCGCCTGCGTTCGGTCGACAGCTTTGGCCAGGCGATCTTGAGCTCTGACAGACCCTCTACCGACAGGTCGGTAAGCTGCAGAAGGCCCGAATACGTCACGGGCTTTTCCGCGTCGGTCAGGTCGGTTAGAAGGTCGGGGAGCGTCACGGTGATGAGATTGTCCGGCGGGGAGTGGTTCCCAATAAAACGAGGCGAATGTGAAGCGCGTTAGCAGGCACGGAAAATAATCGAGTCCCACATCGTTTGTCAAGGCTGAGTGCAAGTGCGATACTGCGCCTTGCGACGGCGGTTTTTCGTCGCTATCAACACTCCCCCTTCGAGGTCTTTCTGTGACTCCCAGAGTCAAGCGCATGTCCGCCGTCGAGGTCATAGAAGCCCTCAGTCCCGAGTACGGCCCTTTCCACTGGGAGCCGCGCTACGACCCCGCCTCGGAGCTCGTCTACACCATCCTCTCTCAGCACACGTCGGACATCAACTCTGAGCGAGCCTTCAAGAACCTCATGGACACGTTCGGCTCCCTGGAGGCCATCGCGGCGGCGGACGTGAAACAGATCGAGAAGGCGATCCAGCGGGCCGGGCTGTTCCGCGTCAAAGCGCCCCGCATCAAGCAGGTACTGAACGAGGTACTCGACGAGGTCGGCTCCTTCGACCTCTCGTTCCTTGCGGAGATGCCCCTCGACGAGGCGAAGGACTGGCTCAAGCGCTTCAACGGCATCGGCCCCAAGACGGCGGCCATCATCCTCTGCTTCTCGCTCGGCCTTCCCGCCATGCCGGTCGATACGCACATATACCGCGTGGCAAAGAGGCTCGGCCTGATTGGACCCAAGGTCACGGCCGACCAGGCCCACGACATTCTCGAGCCGATGGTCGCCCCGGAGGACGTCTTCGCCTTCCACCTCTACCTGATCAACCACGGGCGCAAGGTATGCAAGGCGATACGACCCCGGTGCGATTCCTGCGTCCTCGCCGAGCGGTGTCCGTCGAGGGGCATCGAGCGGGGCTAGCCCTCCGGCCAGTCGATCTCCAACTCCCGCACGGCGTTTCGCCAGAAGATGTCCTCGATCTGATCGCGGGTGAGTCCGGCAATCGCCGCAGCCTGCTTCATCGCCAGAAGCTGCTCGTACAGGCAGATGACGGGCCGGTAGTCCGAGTGGTCGAAGTGCAGATACGGCACCTTGTCGGTCTCGACCATCTGGTGTGTCTTGCCGAACGCCGTGTACGAGCCGTGGAACGAGACCGACTCGATGCCGTCGGTGCCGTAGAAGATGCGCCGGTGGTCCTCCTCGCGGAACAGCGTGATGAATGGGCGAACATCCGTCACCGCGGAGGTATCGTACCAGATGTTCGGCATCTGCTTGAGGCGGTCTATTCCATACTCCATCTGCCAGTAGACGAACGACCGCGCGCAGTGGGCGAGTATCCATCGAATCCCCGGATATCGTTTGGCGGTGTACTCCTCAAGGTCAAGCAGGTTCTCCTCATCGCCGCCCCCGGCTCGCGACAGGTGCATCGTCACCCACAGTCCCAATTCGCTGGCCACCTCCATCTGCTCGTGAGGTAGGAACTCGTGGATGCGACAGTCCTTCATGTCTCCCGTGACGGAGTAGAAGCGGTACACCTTCAGGCCGATGAAGCCCCGCTCTTTGACGTCGCGCTCGATCTCTTCCGGGGTGTCGCTCGGCATGGTTAGCCGGTTCCGGCGGGAGAGGGGATCGGACTGCATCTCCCGGTGCATGAACGTGTTGTGGCCGTACACGTCCGTGCCGGTCGCAGGTCTGCCCAGCATCAGGAAGTGCGTCTCCCGTCCCGGCATCACCAGATTGTGCCACGCCTTCACCGTCTCGAAGTCGGTGTCGGGATACAGGTCCCTGTATTTGGTGCCTTCGGCGATGAGGCTGTTGTCGAGCATGTGCATGTGGCAGTCGTAGACGCGCTGGGGCACCCAGCTCTCCAGCTCCGATTCCCAGATTTCCTTGTCATCTTCTCGGTAGTCGATGTGTTCCTTAGTAAGCATGTGCCCCCCTAGCTAAGGACGCCGGGCTTTGAGATGAAACAATGGCAACTCGTCGTTACAGCGCCATAATCCCTGAAATACAGGCACAAAGCAACAGCCTCCTACCGGAATCCTCTTGAAAGTAGCCGGTATGCCACCATCGTCTGCCCTTCTCGCCTGGGGAGACCCACCCAACGCAGGGGCGCGGTTTCTCCTCAACGGCCTATGCGCTAATATGAACGCAGAGGAGAAAAGGGGAGGCAGATGTGCTCAAGCTTCGAGGTCGGGGGGCGATTCTCGTTGGGACCAAGAGGGTCGGTGGGGTCGTTGCCCACCGGCTGGCGAGGGAGGGCGTCAACCTCGCGATCGTGTACCGCTCCTCCCAGCAGGAGGCCGAGCGTCTGAATGAGGAGGTCGCAGGACTGACGGAACGTACGACCCTCATAGGCGGGGACCTGAGCGACGAGGGCGACGTTGCGCGGATAGTGCGGACGGCGAGCGACGGTCTTGGCGACCTGTCATTCGTGGTGAACCTGGCCGCGGGGTTTCCTCGCAACCCGTTCGAGACGCTGGACGGCGCAGCTTGGGATGCGGCCATGTCGTTCGCGAAGGGAAACTACCTGCTCAACGTACACGCCGCAAGGGTGATGATGGAAAACGAGGGCCCGACCAAGGGGCACATCGTGCAGTTCAGCGACTGGGCGGCGTGGGAAACGCCCTACAAGGACTACCTGCCCTACCTGACTGCGAAGGCGGCCATTGACTTCATGACGAGGAGCTTCGCGGTGGAGTTGGCCGACGCGGGGATACTGGTGAATGCCATCGCCCCGGGGCCGACGATGCGCCCGCCCGAGATCAGCGAGTCGTCGTGGCAGCGCGACGTGCTGGACAAGACGCCGTTGAAGCGGGAGTCTTCGGCTGAAGACATGGCGGAGATCATCGTGGGCCTGCTTTCGAGCGAGTCGATCACGGGCCAGGTGATCCGCGTGGACTCAGGACGACACCTCGCCGGGCCGGGCGTGGACTGAAGGGGCCGTAAATGCCAAGGTACAGCGTCACCAAGACCATCGGCTTCTGCTACGGTCATCGGTTGATCGGCCACAAGGGGAAATGCCGCCACCTGCACGGGCATAACGGCCTCGTCGAGATCGAGGTCGAGGCGGAAGAGCTGGACGAGCTGGGCGTGGTGATGGACTTCTCGGACATCCGCGACGCCGTCAAGGGATGGATTGACGAAAACCTCGATCACCGGATGATTCTGAATCGTGAGGACGAGGCCGTTCCCGCGCTGCGCACGCTGGAGGAGCCGATGTACCTGATCGACGAGAATCCGACTGCGGAGAACATCTCAAAGCTGATATACGTACAGGCGCGAGACATGGGCATCGACGTCAAGGAGGTACGCCTGTGGGAAACGCCTTCGAGCTACGCAGCCTATAGAGAGTGACCATGACAAACACCATTACCGACAACCTGCAATTCGAGAACGGGAACAGGATGAACGGACTTTCCAAAGAGCAGCGAGTCCAGCAACTCGTACCGCTCCTCAGGAAGGTACTTGAGCTTCTCGGCGAAGACCCCGAACGGAAGGGACTCCAGCGGACCCCGGAGCGTTGGGCCGAGGCACTGCTGACCTACACACAGGGGACGGCGGCGAGTCCTGAAGACCACCTGCGGGTGATCTTCGAGATGGACGACGACGACTACCCCGTCGGGTCCGACGACATGATAATCGTGGACAACATCCACTTCACGTCGACGTGCGAGCACCACATGGCCCCCTTCAGGGGCACAGCGCACGTGGCGTACATCCCGAACCCGCAGAGCAGGATCGTCACCGGCCTCTCGAAGATTTCGAGGGTCGTCACGCTGTTTGCGAGGCGGCTGCAGATACAGGAGCGCATGACGCAACAGGTAGCGCGGGCAATCGACGATCACCTTGAGCCGCTGGGAGTCATCGCCGTGGTGCAGGCGGCCCACTTCTGCATGATCCAGCGCGGCGTCGAGCAGCGCGAGAGCACCACCATCACGACTGCGCGTAGAGGCGTCTTCCTCACCAAGCCGCAGCTCGAAACGCGGTTCCTCGAATACCTGCGGATGCAGGACGGCAAGCCGGACGTGCTTTGAGGGGGCGGTTACGTTTGCTAGGCGGAGATTCGGCTTGGGCCATTCTCCTGTATGGTACGATGTGCTATCGACCAAGGAACCGCCATGCCGACGCCTGGACTGATAACGCTGATAGGATCGGGTGAGACCGCCCCGAGCGGTCGCATACTCTACGAACCGGCGTTTGACAGGCTGCCGAAGCCGGTGAAGGTCGCGGTCATGGAGACTCCGGCTGGGTTCGAGCTGAACTCGGCGCACGTGGCAAGTCGCGTTTCCGATTTCATCCGGCACAGGCTGCAGAACTACAAGCCCGACGTTACTGTTGTCCCTGCGCGGCGGCGCGACACGGAGTTCGGCACGAACAACCCGGCAGTCCTGCGGCCTCTACTCGATGCAGATTGCATCTTCATGGGGCCGGGGAGTCCCAGCTACGCCGTGCGCCATCTGACGGGAAGCTATGCATGGGACATGATACAGGCGCGGCACCGGCTTGGGGCGTGTTTGACGTTCGCCAGCAGCGCGGCCATCGCCATCGGCGAGACAGCGGTCCCCATATACGAGATCTACAAGGTCGGCGACGACCCGCACTGGATACCGGGGCTCGACCTGCTCGGCCCTCTCGGTCTCAGGATCGCTTGCGTCACCCACTGGAACAACACGGAGGGTGGGGCGAACCTGGACACGAGCCGGTGCTACATCGGCAGGGCCAGACTGGAGACCCTTCTCCCCGCCCTCTCGAACGGCACCGTCGTCGTGGGCATCGACGAGCACACCGCACTCACGCTCGACTTTTCGGAGCAGGTGTGCAGGGTTATGGGCAAGGGAACGGTCACGCTCGTTGACGACGGGAAAGAGCGGATACACAAGACCGACTCGGCCTTTCCCATGAGTGAGCTAGGAGATGTCCGTATACCTGACGCATCCGAGGGCATCCGCCCGGAGGTTTGGGAAGAGATGATTGCAGCACAAACTAGCCGAGAGAACTCCGCATCGTCGCTGTCCGACGAAGCCGACGCGCTCATCGAAGAGCGCGAGGAGGCCCGCCGCACGAAGGACTGGGACAGGGCCGACGCGCTTCGGGACCAAATTGCCGAATTGGGCTACACCGTGACCGACACTTCAGAAGGCCCTAAGTGGGAAGTCGCATAGTCCTGACACGACCGGAGAAGACCGAATGACGCAGAAACGCATCGCTCCGTACGGCTCGTGGAAGTCGCCGATCACGGCGACCGCCATCGCCTCGGAGTCGTTCGGGCTGGCGCAGGTTGCCATCGACGGCGACGACCTGTACTGGACGGAGACCCGACCGTGGGAAGGCGGGCGGAGCGTCATTGTACGCCAGTCGACCGACGGCGAGAAGAGTGACGTGACTCCTGCCGGCTTCAACGTACGAAACCGCGTTCACGAGTACGGTGGCGGCACGTTCGCCGTGCACAACGGCGTGGTGTACTTCACCAACGACTCCGATCAGCGGGTGTACGCGCACATGGCGGGTGAAGCCCCGATTTCCCTGACTCCCGACGACTCCCGGCGGTACGCCGACCTCGAATTCGACCAACGGCATGGCCGCATCCTGTGCGTGTGCGAGGACCACTCGCAGCCCGATGAGGAGCCGACCAACAACGTCGTCGCCATCGGCATTGACGGCGGGGAGATCGAGACTATCGCCCAAGGAAACGACTTCTACTCGTCGCCCCGCGTCAGTCCGGGCGGCGACCGGATCTGCTGGCTCGCGTGGGACCACCCGAACATGCCTTGGGACGAGACGGAGCTATGGGTGGCCGACGTGGACAAAGACGGCAGGCCAGCAAACGCACAACTCGTCGCGGGATACGACGGAGAGTCCATCGGCGAGCCGCTGTGGTCGCCGGACGGCACACTGTACTTCGTCTCCGACCGGACGGGATGGTGGAACCTCTATCGTTGGGACGGCAGCGATTCAGCTACGAATATCTGCCCGATGGAGGCGGAGTTCACGGGGCCGCAGTGGCAGTTCGGAGGCGCGCGCTACGGGTTCGCGTCGGCCAACGAAATAATCTGTTCCTACACGCAGGACGGGTTCTGGCACATCGCACGAATCTACCCGCGTTCGGGCGAGTTGGAGCCGTTTGATCTCCCATTCACGGACCTGGCGCGAGGGGCGCTGAAGGTCGGCAACGGCTGGGCGGCGTTCATTTCAGGCTCTCCCACACAGCCGAAGTCCGTAGTGAAGCTCGATCTGAAGTCGGGAGCGCACACGGTGGTCGTGGAGTCGTCGTCGCTTGACGTGGACGCGAGCTACTTCTCGGTTCCCGAGGGAGTCGAGTTTCCCACGGAGGGCGGCGAGACCGCCCACGCCTTCTACTACCCTCCCACAAACCGCGATTATGAGGCCCCGTCCGACGAGCGGCCACCCATGATCGTCATTAGCCACGGCGGGCCTACCGGGGCGACATCGGCGACACTCGACCTGGAAACGCAGTTCTGGACGAGCAGAGGGTTCGCCGTCCTCGACGTTAACTACGGGGGCAGCACGGGCTACGGCACGGAGTACCGACGAAGACTGAACGGAAGCTGGGGCATCGTCGACCTCGATGACTGCGTGAACGGCGCGAGGTACGCGGTGTCCACCGGGCGTGCCGACGGCGACCGTCTCATCGTGCGTGGGAGCAGCGCCGGTGGGTACACTACGCTGGCGTGTCTGGCCTTCCGCGATGTCTTCAAGGCCGGGGCGAGCCACTACGGCATCGGTGATTTGGAGACGCTTGCGAGGGACACGCACAAGTTCGAGTCGCGGTACCTCGACTCCCTCATCGGGCCGTACCCGGCAGAGCGCGACGTATACGTTCAGCGGTCGCCCATTCACTACGTGGACGACATCACCTGTCCGGTGATACTGTTTCAGGGGCTTGAGGACGAGATCGTGCCGCCGGACCAGGCCGAGACGATGGTGGAGGCCGTCAAACGCAAGGGCATTCCCGTCGCCTACGTCCCCTTCGAGGGTGAGCAGCACGGCTTCCGCAAGGCCGAGAGCATCGAGGCCGCGCTGCATTCGGAGCTATATTTCTACTCGCAGGTGTTCGGCTTTGAGCTCGCTGAGCAGGTCGATCCCGTCCCCATACACAACCTCACCTCATAGGGAAGATCGCCATGGCAGGATATGAGCTAGCTTCCAAGAAGGTCCAACTTCAAGAGACCGACGACCCCATCGAGTACTACTTCAAGCAGGGGTGGACGGACGGGTTGCCGGTCGTCCCGCCGACGGCGGAGAAGATCGGCGCGTTCCTCGACGCGGCAGGCAGGTCGCCGAGCGAGATACTCGGCACCGAACCCGTGCGCGGCAGGGTCGTGACGGTGGAGAAGGTGGCCATCAACGCGGTCATGGCCGGATGCCGCCCTGAGTATTTTCCCGTAGTGCTCGCCACCATGGAGGCGATGCTGGAGCCGGAGCACAACCTCCACGCCGTGACGGTGAGCACGATGGGGGCCGCGCCGCTGCTGGTTATCAACGGGCCTGTGGTGAACGAGATCGGCCTGAACTCCGGCGTGTCGGTATTCGGGCCGGGACACCGCGCCAACGCCACCATCGGACGCGCGATACGGCTCACGATCATGAATGTGACGGGCGCGGTGCCTGGCGACCTCGATCAATCGAGCTTGGGACACGCGGGGAAGTACACCTGGTGCATCGCGGAGGACGAGGAGACCAGCCCGTGGCAGGCGCTTCACGTCGACCGCGGCTATGCCTCCAGCCAGAGCACCGTGACGGTATTCCCCGGCCTGTCGCCGATACAGGTGACGAACAGCGGAGGCGGTTCACCAGAGGCGGCGTTGAAAGGTGTGGCGGACGGCATGATCGTGGCGGGCCCCGGCAACGCTGAGATCGTGGTCGTTCTCACGCCTGAGACCATTGGACACATCAAGGCCGGAGGGTGGTCGAAGCAGCAGGTGGCGGAGCACCTGTGGGAGCAGAGCAGACGAACTGCCGGAGAGTGGGATGAGCACGGATATCCCACTGGCAAGCCGGATGACGAGCTTGTAGGCGTGACGACAACCTGGGAAGGGATCACGGTCATCGTGGCCGGAGGCAAGGCGGGATCGTTCTCGGCGGTCATCCCGCTATGGGGCGGGGGATCGAACTCGCGCGCCGTCTCAAAGGTGATTCGCTCGTAGTATAATGACCGACACGGCCAAGGGAGGTGACTTTCCATGACGACGATGGTGGAAGTATTCGACCCGACGGTTGACCCGATACCGGCGCATGGAGTGGTCGCCAAGCGTCCCGACACGCTGAACGGCGCCGTCGTCGGCCTGCTGGCGAACGGCAAGCAGAATGCCGACGAGCTCCTCGAAATGGTGCACGACGTCCTCGCCGACCAGTTCGAGTTCAAGGCCGTCATAGCCCGCAACAAGGGGAACGCCTCACGTCCCTGTCCGACGGACATCGTGGATGATCTGGCGTCGAGCTGTGATGTGGTGATCACCGGGAACGGCGACTGAGGATCCTGCTCATCGTGCAGTGTGCACGACGGAATCACCCTCGAAAAGGCCGGCCTGCCGACGGCGGTCATCTGCACGGAGCCGTTCATACCGAGCGCCCGCGCCATGGCCAAGATCCAGGGCATCCCGGACTACCCGTACATCATCCTTCCCCACCCACTGGGCAGTCTGACGCCGGGCGAGCTTCGCACTCACGCGGTCAAGGCCGCGCCTGAGGTGCTGAGCATTCTGCTGGGGAAGGGGTAAAAGGCAGCGGCGACACCCGTCTTTCCCGCGAATGAACGTCACTCCGTACTACGATACGGGGAGGGAATCCATGCTCCTTGGGAGCATCGCTGCAGCCCTTCGGGGTTCCTCTTGCGCAACATGCCAGATGTCCTGTTATTCCGAGCGTAGCGAGGAATCTAAGGTGTCATGCAGTCACGTCACGGTGTTGGTACAGGAGAGAATCCTGTACTTGAAGCAATGATTTTAGATTCCTCACTTCGCTCCGCTGCGTTCGGAATGACAGTGGTCGGAGTTCTGTAAGGGGCACCTTTCACGAAAGTGACGATCTGGCCTGAGTTAACGGACCACTCTAGCGAATGTATCCCAACCTAGGCGCTTGACGACTTCGTCGGACACCCCACTTCAGGCAATCGCCCGCCCAATGGCCAGGCCCGCGAAGGCGGCGGCCAGTCCGACGGCGATGCTTCCGCCGAGGTTGAGGGCGGCCCGCCCGATGTCGCCTGACTCGAAGCTCTGCGTCGTCGCGACGGCGAGCGTCGAGAAGGTAGTGTACGAGCCGAGGAACCCCACGGCCAGGAACAACCTGTGCTCGGTGGGGAACTCGCCTCGGGGCTCCCAGAACGCGATGAGCAGGCCCAAGATGAACGAACCCGTGATGTTGGCGATGAAGGTGCCGACGAGGGTCGAGCCCATGAGGTTCATCACGGCGAGGTTGACGGCGTGACGCGAGATAGCTCCCAGCGCGCCGCCACAGGCTACGTACACCCACTCAATCAATGAGAATCCTCCGGCGGCCTGCGTCAGAAGTCCGATGGGGGACGAACGGCTACCCGATCACGTCCTTCGTGCTTGGGACGTTGCTCATCCTGCGCTCGTCACGCTCGGCGGCGATGCGCATGGCGCGGGCAAGGGCCTTGAAGATCGCCTCCGCCTTGTGGTGGTTGTTCGCGCCGGACAGCAGTCTCACGTGCAGGTTGAACTTGCCCTCGAGCGCGAAGCTCTCGAGGAAGTGGTGGACGAGGCTCCCCGACAGTCCGCCGAGGTCGGCATCGCCCATGGATGCGTCGATGACCGCATAGCCCCGACCGCTGAGATCGACGGCCACGAATGCAAGGGTCTCGTCCAGCGGCACGAAGGAGTGGGCCGTGCGGGTGATCCCCCGCGCGTCGCCGACGGCCTCTTGGAGCGCCCTCCCCAGACAGATGGCCGTGTCTTCCACAAGATGGTGCCACCCTACCTCGATGTCACCCTGCGCCTCGATTTCGAGGTCGATCAGGCCGTGCCTCGAAAGCTGGGCAAGGAGGTGATCGAACATGCCGTTGCCGGTCTTGATGCTGTAGTCGCCCACGCCGTCGAGATCGATTGAGACGGAAATCTGCGTCTCGCCCGTTCGGCGTTCTATGTTGGCTTTCCTCGACTCCATTCCTCCACCTCTCGATGCGTGTCCCGCTCTTTACCCTCACCCCAGCCCCCGTATCGAGTACGGGGCAGGCTCTCTCCCACGACGGGAGAGGGGGTGGCTACACGAACTCCTGCAGCGCGGCCACGACGGCGTCGGTGTCGCTGGGCGTGCCGACGGAAATTCTGAAGAAGTCGCGAAGGCGCTTGGAGCCGAACTTCCGCAGGAAGATACCCCGCATCGCCATCTTCTCGAATATCTCCTCAGCGCGACCGGGCTGGAACTCGCAGAGCACGTAGTTCCCGCCGGACGGCCACGGCTTCACGCCCGGTATCCCATTGAGCAGATCGATCAGTCGCTCGCGCTCGCTGACGATCAGGTCGCGGTTGCCGTCGAGATATTCCGCGTCTGCGAGGGTCGCCATGAGCGCCGCCTCGGATGCGGTCGTGACGTTGTACGGCTGCTTGATGTCTATTATGTGGTTGACCAGCGTCGGCGACATGATGCCGTAGCCGATGCGGAGTCCGGCAATGCCCGCCCACTTGCTCATCGTCCTCAGGACGATCAGGTTGTCGTGGTCTTCCACCATCGAGGCCGCTGTGGAGCCGGAAAACTCCCAGTACGCCTCGTCGATGACGACCAGCAGACCGGTCTCAACGAGCCCTTCGATCTGCTCGGGTGTAGCCACGTTGCCGGTCGGGTTGTTGGGCGAGCACAGGAAGATGATCTTGGCCCGCTCGTCGATGGTCTCCTTGACGGCGTCCACGTCGACGTCGAAGTTCTCGTCCCGCTGCACGAAGACGGTCTCCGCGCCGTTCACCCTCGCGTCGAAGGAGTACATGCCGAAGGTCGGCTCGCTGTCGATGATCTTGTCGCCCGGCTCGATGACCAGCCGGAAGATGAGGTCGATGATCTCGTCGCTTCCCGCGCCCGCGATGATCCGCTCGGCGGGCACTCCCGTGAACTCTGAGAGGGCCGCCCGCACCTTGCGCTGGAACGGGTCCGGGTAGATGTTGTACGGGACGTTTGCAACCGCCTCCGCGACCTTGGGTGAGAAGCCGTAGGGGTTCTCGTTGGCGTTGAGGCGAACGATCTCCTCCTCGGTGATGCCGGCCTTGCTGGCCTGCAGCTCAGGCGGTTCGGCCGGACTGAAGGTCTCGATCTCCCGAAGGTGTGGTCGTATGAAATTCTTGAGTTTGATGCTGCTCATCTCTCTTCGTCCGATAGCTCGTCTCTGATTTCCGCTGCCTCGGCGTGGGCTGTGAGTCCCTCTGCCCTGCCCAGCACCGACGCCGCATGGCTGATCTCTGCCGCTCTCCGCTCGCTCAGACCGACGACCGGGCTGAACTTGAGGAACGACCGCACGCTCAGGCCCGATCCGAACCGCGCCGTACCGCTCGTCGGCATCACGTGACTCGGTCCCGCCACGTAGTCGCCGAGCACCTCGTGCGAGAAGTCCCCGAGGAAGACGGCTCCGGCGTTTCTCACGCTGCCGACGTGGCTCCACGGGTCTCTGACCATCAACGAGACGTGCTCGGGGGCGAATGCGTTCGCCAGCTCGAATGCCTCTTCCAGGTCGGCGACGACGGCGATAAGTCCCTGCTCCTCAACGGAACGGGCGGCCATCTCCGACCGGTCCAGCCTGCGCAATCGTACCTCTATCTCTGAGTTTACGTTGTCCGCGAGCGCGTCGGAAGTCGTTATGAGTACCGGTTTCGCGAGAATGTCGTGCTCAGCCTGCGCGAGAAGGTCCGCCGCGCACAGGGTTGGGTTGGCGTCCTCGTCGGCGATAACGAGCGTCTCCGTCGGGCCGTACAGGCCGTCGACGCCGACCTCGCCGAAGACGAGCTTCTTGGCGAGCGTCGTGAACAGGCCGCCCGGCCCGCAGACCATATCGACCTTGGGCACCGACTCCGTCCCGTAGGCCATGGCGGCGACGGCCTGCGCCCCACCAATCTGGAGGACACGGTCCGCGCCCGCTATGTCCGCCGCCACCAGCACGACGGGATGGACGCCCCTGTCTACGCCGGGATTCGTTGCAACGATGATCTCGTCCACGCCCGCAACCCTCGCGGGAATGACTGCCATCAGCACCGTCGAGGGAAACCTTGCCGTACCGCCCGGAACGTATACGCCGACGCGCTCGACCGGGTTGACCAGTTCGCCGTACCCCTCGCCATAGTCCACCCAACTCTCCGGCATGCTCTTCTCTTGGAAGCGGCGAACGCGCTCGGCAGCCAGACGCAGAGCGTCAATGACCTCGGCGTCGACCTCGTCATAGGCCTTCTCGATCGCGGACGATGGTACCTGCAGATCTCCAAGCTCCACGCCGTCGAGTCGTTTGGTGATGTCGCGCACGGCATCGTCGCCGCCCACGCGCACGCGGGCGATGATGTACTGCGCCGTTTCCAGCGGCGTCATCGCCTTGCCGAAGGCTGCTTTGGTACTTTCGAGTATGGAGGCCGGCGCGGAGTCAAGTCCCTTGCCCCTTCCGGTAAGCAGGGCATCTCTCGACTCCTCCCGCCCGTATACGATTCTCATGCCAGATGCTCCGCCACCACGCGGGCCATGTCCGCTATGGCGTCACGCTTGAATTCGACGAGTCTTTCCGCCGGCACCGTCTCGTGCAGCACATCCAGTGTATCAGGCATACCTCGAACGAAGTCGTCTGCGATGGCGTGAGCCGGGTGCGTCTCGTCTCCGCGAGAGATCCTCATAGCCATGAACCTGAGCCGCTCCCACGTGAACTCATTCGATATAAAACTCGTCACCCACTCATGCCACTCGGACAGGGTTTCGCCGTCGATGAAGGGGATTCCCACGCCGCCGCCGAAGCTAGCCAGGTGCGTCTTGAGCACGTCCAGCCGCTCGAGGGCGAGGGTGTCGAGCTCCATCTGCATCACGCGATCCATGACGGCCCCCTCCGCCTCCGTCGCGAACACGCCGTCCACGCCGAAGAGTGGGCGATACATCCGGGTGATCCACGTCTCATCGAGAGTCAGGTGCGTCATATACCCGGCCATGAACGACCGGGTTGGGCCGTGTTCGGTCTCGGCAAGCTGAGGATGCTCCCTGAATAGGCCCGTGATTCCAGCGCCGACCTTGTCGAAGTCCAGCGGCGCGAAGTGGTACGGCTCCCGCCCCCTGCGCGTGACCACCCGAACGTCCGGCGCGGTCGATCCGAGCAGGTAACAGCCCATGTTCTCGTTCAGGACATCTGCGTCGACCCGTCGAGCGACGAGGTACGCCATCTCCATGTGTGTCGTGGGATTCGGCATGGTAAGGCCTACGGACCCTTCGCCAGGCGCTCCGCCGCCTCGGACTTCGAGTGGAACATGTAGCTCGGCTGGGTGACCGTGACGCTCACGCCCCCGATCTCGCGGAGGCGGTTCACCGCGTCCAGCAGCCGTCTCTTCTCCACGATGACCGTCACTGCGTACCATGCCGTGTCGTCCGCGGTGTGCACCCTGGCAATCGTCGGGCCTCGCAGTCCGGCGATGTCCGCGTGTTCCAAGACGTCTCGCGCGATCGATTCCTCGTTCTCCCCTCGCACGTTGGCCGTGACGCTGTAGAAGTTCCGGGAGTTGCGGTAGGCCTCGATCCGCTCCACCAACGCGGTCGCGGGGGCGAGCTTTTCCGTGTCTCCGGCAATGCGCCGCCGGTTGCCGATCAGACACGCCTCCGACCTGACGACCGTGCCGCCCTGAATGGTCTTGAGGCGGTTGGCGCGCATGGTCGTGCCAGTCGATGAGATGTCGGTGATGATGTCCGCCGATCCCATCGCTGGGCTGATCTCCAGCGCGCCACTCGACGGAATCAGCGTCGCGAAGTTCACCCCGTTTGCGAGCAGGAACCTCTCCGTCAGACGCGGGAACTTGGTGGCGACCTGGAGCTGCGTCCCCTGCTGTCGGAACTCGATGGCGAGATCGGTGAGGTCGGCCATCGAGGTAACGTCCACCCACGAGTCGGGCACCTGGATGGCAAGCTCCGACTGGGCGAATCCGAGGCCCTCGATGATGATCTCGCCGTCCCCGCCCTCGCGCTGGCGCTCGAGAAAGCCGTCCATTCCCACGATGCCGACGTCTGCCATGCCCTCCTCGACCTGCATGGGAATGTCCGTCTGGCGCTGGAAGTGGACGACCACCCCCAGCAACGACGGTATATCCGCCGTGTACTTGCGCGGGTTGGGCCTCGAAACGCCGATGCCGCACGCCTTGAGGAAATCGAGGGCGGGGTCGTGCAGGCTGCCGCTGCTTGGCACTGCGAATCTCAGCACGCGAGGCCTCCCCTACTCCGTCCGTCTCGCCAGGGCGGCGACCAGCTTGTCGACTCGAAGGGCGAAGCCCATCGCGGGAACGTCTTCGCCGCCGAGGGCTCTCACGAGACCGTCGTACCGTCCACCGCCACCAACCGTGACGGATCCGTCATCGCCGTCGCAGGAAATCTCGAACACGATGCCCGTGTAGTACGCGATGCCCGGTACGAAGGCGAGATCGAGCACGACGTTGGAGAGGGGGGCTCTCCGTCCCGGCAGCACGTCGAAGAGCGCACGGAGGCCGTCTATGAACGCAGGATCGGTGTCGTGTGCTCGAAGAATTTCCTCCACCGTCGGGAGGGTCTCGTCGGGTGCGCCGCTGACCTTCGAGAGGTCTGCCACAAGCGCAAGCGCGGAGGCCAGCCTGTCGGGACTGTCTGCGCGCCGGAGCTTTCGCAGAAGGCGCTCGACGATCTGGTCGGTCGTCCTGCGACCGACGGGACTCGACACCGAGTCGGACAGCATATCCCGTACGAACCGGCGAGTAGCCTCCTCCCCGTTCTCCGTCGCCACCGGCGCCAAATCGTCTTCACCCTGTGCTCGGATGAGACCCATCTCGCCCGCAAGGGCGACGAGGCGGTCGACGGATGTCGAAGCGGCTTTCAACTCGTCCAGATGAGCGAACACGAATCCCTTGGTCGCGTCGGACAGTCCGTGCGCGTCCAACACGCGGTTCAACAAACCCGTGTCGCCGATGCGGACCGTCCACTCGCTCAGACCAAGCTCTCCCAGACCGCCGCACGCAATCGAGAGTATCTCGGCGTCGGCGTCGCTGCCGGCCAATCCGATGAGCTCCGTGCCGACCTGCGTGAACTGGCGCAGGTCTCCGTCGTCGAGGGAATGGTAGCGAAACACCGGGCCGCTGTAGCTCAGGCGCGTGGGAGCGCCAAAATCGGATGCGTGCTCGATGTAGTGGCGAATGACCGAGGGCGTGAACTCCGGTCTCAGGCTCACGCGATTGCCGCCGGGATCGTCGAAGGTATAGAGCATCCCCGACAGCTCGCCGCCCGACTTGCGGACAAACAACTCCGCGTCCTCGACGATTGGGGTGTCGATCGGCGCGTAGCCGCGGCTTACGTAATATCCGGCCAAAGCGTCGACGATCTTCGCCGACCGCTCGAAGGAGCCGCCGGTCACGTCCGCCATGCCCGGCAGGCTGAGGATCTGGCTGCTTGGCATCTCTACCTTCCCGCGAGATAGTATATCAGCGCGGAGCAGCCATTCAATGAAATTTTTTGTATAGCGGGAGGCCGCTGGACGATCTATTAGAATGGTAGCCAGCAAGTTCCCCGCTCACCCCGAGCTTGTCAGAGGGTCGCAGCACCGTTTATGGTTCGACAGGCTCACCACGAACGGATCGGGCAGAGACGCTCGACACGAACTTTCAATCCGGTCTCACTCCCGCACCTGCCTGCCTTCGGCGTCGAAGAATTCCAAGTGCGGCGTCCCGCGCCTGTCGATGCGAATAGAGATGCGGTCGTTGCCTTCGCTGTCCATGAGGACGATGCTCGGCAGGCCCTCCTCATCGACGTCGACGGACATCCGCGCCTCCCCGTAGGGGCCGGTGAAGTCGAGCACGGGTGTGTTCCCCTCCGCGATTCCAATAGAAACGCGCGGCTCCCCCGAGAGATCGTAGAGTCCAAGCGTCGGAGAGCCGTCCTGGTCCAGGTCCAGAGACGCGCGCACGGAGCCGCGCAGGTCGTATAGCGACAGGGCGGTCGATCCAAACTCATCGCTGACCGCGAACTCGCCCACGCTCTGACCGTTGGGGTCCAGCAGCATCAGCCCGGACGCTTCGGCCTGCGCCCCAATGATTACCCTGGGACGTCCCGCACCATCGACCACCTCGAACCGTTTCGCGCGAATTACCTCTTCGACCATGACATGCCTCCGCTAACAGTAGGACGTGCATAGCATAGGGGAAAGGGGCGTGTTGTTCCAATGCACGGCGAGGCAACGACCACACATCAGGGCAATTGGCTTACTGCTCTGAAATTGCTACGATGTGTGGACACTGAGCATTGGCGACTCCAAACTATCCCCGTCAGAGGGATGCAGTGCTTATTGGCATCGAATCCATGAGAAACGACGAGGCAAATGAGGAGCTTCAGGAAAGCTTCAGAAAGGTCGACTCTGAAGCATCCCTTGAACTCATTGACGACATGGCGTTAGCTGAGCAGGCATTAGAAGACTACGAAGCACATGGAATAGAGTGCACCACCTTCTACAGCGAGTATCGGGCCAAGCGTCTCGCGTCGAAGACTTCACTGAAAGCGTAGGGTAACGTCGCAACCAAAGATGGACCAACACGAGAAATACCTCTACGACCTGCAGGGCTACATCACGGTTCCGGACACCCTCGACGCCGACCAGCTTCGGCGGCTGAACGACGAGGTCGATAGGCGCATCGAGGCGGAGTGCCCGCCCGATATGACGACGCACCGGTTCTTCGACACCATAGACTGGGGCGGGCCGCTGCTGGAGCTCATCGACAACCCGCGCGTGAGGCCGTACCTCGACACGACCATCGGGGAGGACGCGTACAGGCTCGACCACGTGTACCTCGACGTGATTCGCTCGGGGAAGGGCCCCATCGGAACGAAGCTGCACGGGGGCGGAGTCCCGACGCGATCCTTGCAGTACTACAGGTTCGAGGAGGGCCATATGTGGAACGGCCTGTCGGTCGTCGCGTACAACCTGCACGACGTGGGGCCGATGGACGGTGGATTCGGAGCGATCCCCGGCTCGCACAAGAGCAACTACCCCCTGCCGGACGAGTGGAAAGAGATGGATGAACTTCAACCGGTCGTCCGGCGCGTGACGGGGCCCGCGGGCACGGCGATCATCTTCACCGAGGCGCTGGCGCATGGGACGCTCCCGTGGACGGGCGATCACGAGCGGCGGACGCTCTTCTTCAAGTTCAGTCCGCACGCGTCCTCCTGGTACGCCCGCTACTATGACGCAGACGACTACCCCGGCCTGAACGAACGGCAGCGCACCATCCTCGAAGCGCCAAACAACCGGTACGCCTACCGCTTCGAGCGGACGCCGGGGTCAAAACCCCAGGCAGAGTACGAGAAGGAGCAGAAATGAGACTCACAGATCAGCAACTGGCATTCTTCGACACATTCGGATTCCTCGCCTTTCCAGGGCTGTTCGCCGACGACATCGACAGGATCACCGGCGCCTTCGAGAAGGTATGGACCGACAACGGCGGCGGTCACTTCGGGCAGGAGCACGACGGCAAGCAGCGTTCGGCGCTCATCCAGTTCATCGACCAGAACGAGTACCTCAGTGCGCTGATAGACGACCCGCGCATCCACGACGTATGCGCGTCGGTGCTGGGAGACGACTTCAACTACTCCGGCAGCGACGGGAATTTTTATGTAGGCGACACCCACTGGCACTCGGACGGCTACCGCGACACGAAGTACCTCTCATTCAAGATGGCCTTCTACCTCGATCCCGTCACGGCGAGCACGGGATGCCTGCGAGTCATTCCGGGCAGCCACAAATACGGCGACGTGTTCGGCGACAGCCTCCAGGGGGTTCGCGATATGCGCGACGAGACCGACAACCCCAGCGAATTCCTGTGGGGCGTGAACGGCGACGAGGTCCCCGCAGTGCCGCTGGAGGTCACGCCGGGCGACCTCGTGATGTTCAACCACCAGATCAAGCACAGCTCATGGGGCGGTGGCGACCGGCGGCGCATGTTCACCCTCAATTTCGAGGAGCGTTACGCCGAGGAGGACATCGAGACCCTCAAGAAGCAAATGGCGTCGGAGACGAGGTTCTGGATCGAGCGCAACTACGGCGACGTGATAGTCGAAACGGCGGACGAGGAACGCATGGTGCACCTCGAACAGCGCCTGGCCAACGACGGCCACATGGCCGAACTCGCCCGCAAGGCCCGCGAAGAGATGGCCGAGCCGAGCAGAGGATAGATCCGGGCGTCAAGTCATCATAACGGCGCCATAGTCCTTGTAGCGCGGTAGGAAAATTCGCCCACCGTCATTCCGGCGAAGGAACGTCACCTCGTACTCCGATACGGGGCCGGAATCCAGAGAGCTTTGTCAGCAGGAATTCGACGGCATTTGCACGAACTGGTATAGAATTGTCCATATAGGAGCGGTGTTCTCGACTCATCCAATAGCAAGGAGGCGAACATGAGGACTCGATATGCGGCCATTATCGGAACCATGATTGCGGCAGCCTTTCTCGTACTGAGCGTGTCCGCCGCCTGCGGCCAGGAAGACCATGAGCGCATCGCGGAAGAGGTGGCGCGGGAATGGGCAACCACCGAGGCGGAAGCCATCTCCGAGGAGATAGCGGCTATGGCGCTTCAGAAGTATGGCCCTCGCGTTTTTGTTGAGGTTGTCGATGACTCCGTATCATCATCCCCTAGGGTTGCCGCCGCTAGAAGAGAGGAATTTGAGGGCAGAGTTCCGATGGAGGCAAGTGCGGGCCAAATACAGGAGACGCTCCAATGGGAGTTCGGCGCGCCGACCAAGATGGAGGGTGGGCGTTACGAAGTCATTGCCACGGCTTCGATCTCATTCGATATAGCTCCATCAGAGTCCAGTGAATTTTCCCTCCGAATGCCTGGCCTCACCTCCGAATTCGAAGAGTCATTCAGCGGTTCGGTCGACTACAGGCTGGAAGTCGACACGACTACGAGGGAAGTCAGCAGCGCGAAGATGCCACTCTATTCCGTTCGTATCTATCGAATACCGCAAGAGAGGACTCTCAATTGAAACTGACCGAACAGCAGATAGCGTTCTTCAAGACCTTCGGGTACCTCCACTTTCCGGGGCTGTTCGCCGACGACATCGGGCAAATCACGGACACCTTTGAGTCGATCTTCGCCGAGCGGGGTGGAGGCCACCACGGTCAGGCGCACGATTACAAGCAGCGTTCGTCCATCGTGCCGTTCATCGACCAGCACCCGTACTTCTGCGCTCTCATCGACGACCCTCGGATTGAGGGATTGGCGGGCGACATCCTAGGGTACGACTTCAACTACAGCAACAGCGACGGGAACTTCTACGTGGGCGACACCGGATGGCACTCCGATCTCGGCCACGCCTCCCCGTACCTCACTATGAAGATTGCCTTCTATCTCGACGAGGTGACGAAAGACTCCGGATGCCTCAGGGTCATTCCCGGCAGTCACACAAGCGGCGATTCTTTCGCCAGCACGCTCAATGACATGATGCCAAGTATGAGGGAGTTCACGACCGAGGAGTCGCTCGGCGTGGCCGGGAAGGACATTCCCGCCGCCGCCCTCGAGACGAAGCCCGGCGACCTCGTGGTGTTCGACCGGCGCATCAAGCACGCCTCCTTCGGAGGGGGAAATCGCAGGCGCATGTTCACGATGGTGCTCGAACAGCACTACCATGACGAAGACCTGCCGGAGCTGCGTCGCAAGATCGGGACGCTCTCGCGGTGGTGGATGGAGCGGGCGTACGGTCCGACCATGATCGAGACAGCGGGTCCCGGGCGCATGGCGCACCTCGAACAGCGCCTCGCCAACGACGCCCACCTTGCGGAGCTGTCGCGTAAGGCCCGCGAAGAGATGGCCGAGCCGTCCCGGGGCTAGGGCTATCCCTGCATTCTTCGCCCGCCAGCCGTCCTTCTCGCGAAGGTGGGAATCCATACGCTTAGGTAACATACACCCTGCCTTAACGTCCCCGCTTGTTCCTCCCTGCTTGATACTGCATAATTGCCGCCGAATGAGACCGACCTAAGGAGTAGTGAGAGACCATGGACCAACAGACGCTGCGCGACCGGCTGTACGGCTGCTACGTGACGATTCCGACGATGTTCAACGACGACGATGAGCTGTCGGTGAATCTCGACGGGATACGACAGCACGTAGAGTTCCTGATCGATGGGGGGATTCAGACCGGCACGGGCGTCCTGCTCGCGTGCGGCGCCGCGGGCGACTTCTCGTCCATGTCGTTCGACGAGCGAGTTGCCGTGGCCGGAGCGGTAGTCGACCAGGCCGCGGGCCGGGTGCCCGTCATCCTCGGGGCGCAGACGACAAGCACGCGAGAGTTGGTTGCCCTGGCGCGGGCCGCCGAAGACGTTGGGTGCGAGTACATCCAGGTCTCGCCGCCCTTCTACTTCGCGCATACCGAGGGCGACTTCTACGAGTACATCCTTGCCGCGTCGGAGGCGGCAGACGTGGGGCTGATCGTCTACAACACGTTCTGGACGTCCCCCAGCGTCTCCATCGGCATGGTGGAGAAGCTCGTGGACCTGCCCAACGTCGCGGGCCTCAAGTGGGCCGTGCCGGGCGGCGCTCCCTTCGGGATGGACCGCATCGTCAGCATGTTCGCCGACAAGGTCAGCGTGGTCGACAACAATGGTTCCTTCGTCATGAGCCACATCCTCGGGGCGCGGAGCATCGAGATTCATCCCGCGAACTACTGGCCCCAGTGGGCGGTCGGTTTCCTGCACCTGCTGGAGGAGCGCCGATACGTCGAGGCGCAGAACGAGGTCATTCGTGTGCTCCTCCCCTTCTACGATCTGTGGGACGACATGAAGCAGTACACGAGCGGAGACGGCTATGCCGACAAGCTGCTGATGGAGCTGGTCGGCCTGCCGTCCAGCCGGTGCCGTCCGCCCACCCGCGACGTGCGCGAGGCATACCGCGACAAGGCACGGCAGATGCTGCTGGACATCGGCGCGCCCGGAGTGGTTGCGTAAGGGGCGCAACCGCTTGAACAATTGGTAGTGTCCGAGGGGTTCTTTGCTACGAAAAGGCGTCCAATCCCGTGATGTCGCGGCCCAATACGAGACTGTGGATGTCGCGCGTCCCCTCGTAGGTGTCGACTGTCTCCAGATTGAGCATGTGGCGGATGGTGTGGTAGTCGAGGGTGATGCCGCTTGCTCCAAGGATTTCTCTAGCGAGTCGCGCTCCCCTGAGGGCTGCCCGTGTGTTCTCGCGCTTGGCAAGCGATACGTGTGTGTAGCTCAGCTTTCCGGCGTCCTTGAGGCGGGCCAACTGGCAGGCACGGAGGAGTCCGCTCGTGTGGTCGGCCAGCATGTCGGCGAACTTGTCCTGCACGAGTTGCCGCCCACCAATGGGCTTGCCGAAGGTCTTTCGCGCCTTGGAGAAGGCGAGGGCCTCCTCGTAAACGTACTCCAGAGGGCCCAGAACGCCCCAGGAGATGCCGTAACGCGCCTGGGTTAGGCATGACAGCGGGGCGGACAGTCCGGCGGCCTTCGGGAGCATCGCGGAGGCGGGCACCCGGACGTCTTCGAGGACCAGCTCGCTCGCACCGGATGTGCGGAGACTCATCTGCCTCTCGATCTTCTTGGCCGAAAATCCCGGCGTGTCGGTCGGCACGACGAATCCTCGTATCGTACCGTCCTCGTCGT
Source organism: Dehalococcoidia bacterium (assembly GCA_009841605.1). Classification (GTDB taxonomy): domain Bacteria; phylum Chloroflexota; class Dehalococcoidia; order Lucifugimonadales; family VXLM01; genus VXLM01. The sequence continues at coordinate 8,067 of VXLM01000081.1, read as the reverse complement.
CCTTGGCCCAGATGATGGCGATGTCCGCGATGGAGCCGTAGCTGATCCATACCTTGACGCCATTGATGACGTACGAGTCCCCGTCACGACGCGCTTTGGTCTCCATCGCGCCGGGGTCGGAGCCGCCGGAATGCTCGGTCAGCCCGAAGCAGCCGATCATCTCCCCGCTTGCGATCTTGGGCAGGTACGCCTGCCGCTGCTCTTCGGAGCCGTATCGCAAGATCGGGTACATGCAGAGGGCTCCCTGAACGCTGGCGAAGCTCCGCAGGCCGGAATCGATCCGCTCCAACTCGTACATCACCAGCCCGTACGCTAGGCTGCCGACGCCCGCTGCTCCATATTCAACGGGCATGTTGGCGCCGATCAGGCCGAACTCGGCAAGACGAGGAACGAGTTGCCGAGGGAACTCCGCGCGCTCCCACCATCCCGAAATATGGGGAAGGGCCTCGGCGTCCAGAAACTCGCGCACCCCTGCCTGCGTCTGTCGCTCCTCGTCGGTGAACTGGTCGGATAGGCGATAGTAGTCGAGCATGGACTTAGCGGTGTCCCATCAGGCCGTGTCGTTCGAGAAATGCGCGGAGCTCGGTGGCTGCGACATCGTGTCCTCTTTCCGACAGGTGCCAGATGTCGATATAGCCCAGCCGCTCGCCTATGAACAGCGCCTCGCCGCCGCGCTCTCGAAAGGCCGGCAGCAGATCGAGGCACATCAGCGAGCGTTCTTCGCAGTACCGGGCAAACTGGCTCTGCGGAAGGAAAGGATACTCCGCATCCATCTGATATGCCAGCGGCAGAACGACGATGACGAGCCGCGCGCCGTCCTTTGCAGCCTCGTCCGCAAGCCGGTCGTACATCCCCCGCAGCCATACCCACTCCGGCGAGTCGTAGTCGGTCAGCACCTCGATGCTGATGGTGTCCTCGCCGGTGATGTAGGTCGGCCAGCGGTGGCCGTCGACCATGGTGTAGCTGGCCTCCCGGTCAGTGATGTTGGTGACGTTGACAACCGAGCGCACCAGTCTGCCTAATTCCGTTCCTCCCTGCTCGCGTTCCTCTCTGCGGGCTTCGAGGATGGGTACAACCTGCTCCTCGTGGTACCGGAAGTTGGGGTACGCCTCTATAGGAATATTCTCGATGGCGTCTTCGGTGTAGTTCCAGTGCAGTTCGGGGTCGACGATGTCGTTCATGGCGAATGCAACAATGACCACATCCACCGGAATGTCGCGGTCGCGGCTGACGTACTGCTGAAGCTGGTTATACGGCGTGTACCCGCTCACGGCGGAATTGAGCACCGCAACATCGTCGTATTGCGGCACCAACAGGTCCTCAAGCCGTTGCGGGAATGCGTCCTCGAAAGGCACACCCACACCGTAGGCTACCGAATCGCCCAGCACCATGACGTTGATCGTTGACTGCAGCCGCTCCGGCGAGTAATTCTGACGCTCCAAGAGGTCGCGGACATCCGGATGGTCGGGATTGAGCTCATACAGGTACGGACAGTCGCCGCAGGTCACGTGGAGCGGGATATCCGTACCAGGAGAGTCCCGCGTGAGTCGGAGTCCGATCTCCAAGATCAACAGCGCGACACCCACCCCAATGAGCGCAAGCAGGAGGTTGACGTAGGCCCGTGTCGATATGGTACCGCGCATACGCATGACTGCGGTGTCCATGATACCGACATCGGGGGCAGGATTCAGGCGACGACCGTTCTAGGGAAGAAATACCCCCGATCTTCACACGTCGACCCTGATCTCCTGCTCTATGCGCAGGTCGCGCCGCATGTTTCGCGTGAGCCAAGCCTTCACGAGCCACCGGACAGACGATTTTTCGGTATTCAGGCTCGGTACTCCGACCTGACCGACATCCAGCTTGAACCTCCACTCCCGCACATGGCCGGGGCGAAGTGAAACTTCCCGTTCGAATGTCACCTCGTCAACAGTCCGGTTCTTCTGCTCGTTGCCGAAGTTTTCGGACCTAACAAGAGCCGCCCTGACCTCTTCGGCAGTCACGTCCTGCAGCATCTCGGCCCGTAGGTCGCCCTCTAGGGTGTCCCCCGAACGGGCGTCTCCATTGGACACCGTTAGGGTAAGAGCGCACTGCTCATGCTTGGTCTGCGCGACGACCGGGCGGGGGCTGACGTCGTCGTCAGTTGCATGAGGACGTCGAATGATGACCTGCTGCTCGCAACGAATGTCCCTCGCCCCTGCCACGTCGAGAAAAGCAGTGACCTCCCACGTGATGCCCGGCTCCACGTGGCTCACCTTTATGCCGTTCATTGTTGGCAGCGCGTCAGGTGGAACGGCCAGCCTCACGTCGGTCGAATGGGGCAGCCCGTTTCGTACCGTGACGTCGTTGAGGAAACTCTCTTCCATGTTGTACAGAGTCTGCCTCTTCCTCGAGTAGTGCGTCCCGTACTGGCTGCTCGTCTTCTGTACATAGTTCTCCGTGCAGACAAGCGCAATCGTTCCCTGACGAACGTGAAAGTCGCTTTCCGGCAGAAGCACTACGCGGGCCTCCAACTCCCCGCCGGGGCGGAGTTCGGTCGTGTCAACGTGAATACTGAGGTCGGCCTGTGGCCGACGGAAACGCGAAAGCACGTCGTTAGCTCTCCCTGTCTGCAGAAGTGTTGCCCCGTCGCGGGACGCAAGGGGCCTATACAGCCGCTGGAGCGAACGTTGCGGCCCCTGCATCGTCGTAGACCAATTGGAGGCCCGTTTCCGTCTGCGGCGTCTTGGCGAGACGCTCCCAGGACTCGATCCAGCCCTGGCGCAAAGGGCTGTCGTGCGGGTTGGAGAACCACTCGTCCCACTGGGCCTGGTTCCAGCGCGTGGTCGAGTTGTAGAAGCCCTGCGCCGCGTTGCGCATGACCTCCAACTCCTGCGGTGTCTCCGGGTAGTGGTAGTAGGTCACGCAGCTCATGCGCCGGTCTCTGCTGCCTCCCCAGGTCGAGTGGACGAGCCGCATATCGAAGAGAACGGCGTCGCCGGGGTCGGCCTCCGCAACGAAGCATGGGATTTTGTCGAGATACTCCATACCCTCCGCGCTCCGAGCGGAATCGCGGCCCAGAGGCCACCAGCTGGTCAACTGCGACTGCCAGGGGTCTTTGTGCGATCCGGGAACGAACCGGAGCGCTCCCGTGTCCGCGTGGGTGGGTTCGAATACGGGGAACTGGTACTTCGGCCCGTATCCATGGATATTGGGCGACCCATCATTGAAATGCCACGGGGTGTTGCTGATGTAGCGATACGAGTTGATTTCGAGACCGAATACGTCGTCGCCGAACAGCTGGGAGGCCGGGCCGTAGAAGCGCGGGTCCTCCAGCAGCGACGAATAGAACGGCGTGTCCTCGCCCATCATGCTGAACGTGTGGGTCTCCGTGCCGTCGAACTCTCCCTCGGACTCCTGGGTCCGCTCGGCGCCGTATTTAAACTCGGCCTGGAGCGTCGCTACCTCGCGCTCAGTGAATATGTTTCTGAGAATGACAAACCCGAAGAGCTCGAACTGTTTCACCTGATCATCCGATAGCATCATGCACTCCTTATCCTTTGCTTTCCGCCCCATCTCGATCAGGGCATTTCCCCCTCTGGCTTTGCATCGATTTCCCGCTCACCCTGAGCTTATCGAAGTGCCGTCCGATCATGGTTCGACAGACTCACCACGAACGGACTCCACGGCAAGCCGAGCAGGAAGCTAGAAGCTCACGTTGGAGAAGAACTCAGGCACGCCCTTGACGCCGGGGCGCAGGCGGAAGAGCGCGCCTGCCCCCGGTCCATGCGTCTCGCGGTCGCCTGAGCTGATGGTCGTAACGTATAGCTCGTCGAGGTCTTCCCCGCCGAACACGGCGCTGGAGACCATGTCGCAGGGGAAGTCGATTGACTCCACCAGCTCGCCGCTTGGCGAGTACCGGTGCATCTCGCCCGTAAGGACACGGGCGGACCACACGTTGCCCTCGGCATCGACTGTCATGCCGTCCGGCAGACCGTCCTTATCGACGTCGTCGGACGCAACGAAGTCACGCCGATTGCTGATGGCGCCCGTGGCGCGGTCGTAGTCGAACAGCCAGATCGCGCCCGTCGGACTGTCGGTGTAGTAGATGCCGGACAGGTCGGGCGTGAAGCCGAGTCCGTTGGAGATTGCAATGTCGCCGAGTAACTTGGAGATCGTGCCGTCGGTATCGAGCAGGTAGAGGCTGCCGAAGGCCTCTTCCGCCATCGCCTTCGCCGAGTCCTTGCACATCGTCCCGCAGTAGACACGCCCTTCGGGGTCGGCGATGACATCGTTGAAGCGGTTCTCCTCCTCGCCGGGGAGGCCGTCGATCACGATGTCGAGGCTGCCGTCTCGCAGGACACCGATTCTGCCCTCTTCCAGGAACATGAGAATCGAGCCGTCTGTCTGGAACGTGTAGCCGCCGAACATCTGGCCCGCCTCGAAGACGAGCTCGTGCCCGCCAGTTGCCGGGTCGTAGCGGTACAACTCCCCTTCCGTTATGTCCCCCCAGTAGAGCTTCTTCTCAATGGGGTGCCACAAGGGCCCCTCGCCTGTGTCATCCATGTTGTCGACGATGAGTTCCGGCTTCATCTCTTCCTCCGTAGCAAGTGTGATGTCTGAAATGGGAACGGTGGGCTTATGACGGGCACACGGGAGGGTGTCCTACGGGAACTTGATGCCTGATATCATTCCGCCGTCCACTACGACCTCGGTCCCGGTCACGTACGACGAGAGGTCGGACGCAAGGAATAACGCCACCTTCGCAACGTCCTCCGGGGTGCCGTTGCGCTTCATGGGAACGCTGTCGGCACTCTGCTGGATTTCCTCGGGGGTCATGTCCTTCCAAAGGCCTGTGACGATCGGGCCGGGGAGGAGGGCGTTAACTCGAACGTGGGGGGCATAGTCCAACGCTAGATTGCGCGTGAGACCGAGCAGCCCTGCCTTGGCGGGGTCGTATGAGGCGTAATTGGAGAACCCCCTGAGCGAGTGTACCGACCCCGTTATCACGAACACGCCGCCGCCCTGCTCGACCATAAGCGGCAGCGCGTGTTTGGCAAGCATCCATGTCGCCTTGAGGCACACGTTCATGGTGATGTCCCAGTCGGCTTCCGTAAGCTCCGTCGCCGTGCCCATGGGATAGTGGCAGGCGTTGCTGAAGACGACGTCGATCCTGCCGTAGCGCTCGACGCAAGCATTTACAAGCCCCTCCACGTCGGCCATGCACCCGACGTCGGTCTCGACGAACGCGGCATCGAGACCCTCGGACACGATGCCGTCGACCGTCTCGTTGCCGCCCTCGACGTTCTTGTCCGAGACGATGACGGAGGCTCCCTCGCGGGCGAAGAGTTGGGCCGAGGCGCGGCCAATTCCGGACGCCGCTCCGGTGATGAGCACAACCTTGTTTTCCAGCAGCATGGCGGTTCCCCCGTATCGGAAGGCAAGTGGTAAGATAGTGCCATACAGGGGCCTAAATGTCACGACCCTCAGCGAGGAGGCGCAGATGACGACGGCGACGAAGATAGGGACGGGCGAGTTTACCTATGAGGTCGCGACGGACTGGGAAGCGCTCCCGCCCGGCTATTCGTGGCAGGAGGCGGCGGCCGTCGCCGTCAGTCCGAAGGATGAGGTCTACGTCTTCAACAGGAGCGACTACCCGGTCATCGTATTCGACACGAACGGCAGGTACTTGAGGGACTGGGGCGACCCCGCCATGTACCCCCGCGCGCACGGGATCACGTTCGCGCCGGACGGGACGCTGTTCCTCATCGACGACGACGACCACACCGTTCGGAAGTGTACGCCGGACGGCAAGGTGATCTTCACGCTCGGAACACCGGGAGTGCCGACAGGGTACATGAGCGGCGAGCCATTCCACCGTCCGACCGACGTTGCGATCGACCCCAAGACGGGCGACTTCTACGTCGCCGACGGGTACGGCAACTCACGAGTGCATAAGTATTCGCCGGACGGCAAGCTGCTGTTTTCGTGGGGCGAGCCGGGCGTCGACCCCGGGCAGTTCAACATCACGCACAACATCGCCACCGACGCCGACGGGTACGTTTACGTCGCGGACCGGGAGAACCACCGCGTGCAGATATTCGACTCGAACGGCAACTTCGAGACGCAGTGGAAGAACATGCACCGGCCGTGCGCGATCTACATATCCGATGACCAGCACGTGTTCGTGGGCGATCTCGGCGCGGGGATGAACGTGAACCGCAATATGCCGAATATCGGACCGTGGATCAGCGTCTACAACCGGAGCGGGGAGCGGTTGGCGAGGTTCGGCGACGGGTTCGGCGAGGAGCCCGGGCAGTTCATCGCGCCGCACGACATCTCCATGGACTCGCAGGGCAACCTGTACATCGGCGAGGTGTCGTGGACGAACCTCAAGAACCTCGGCGAGATCAAGGACGGCGTGCGGAGCCTTCAGAAGCTCGTGAAGGTGTAGGGGCGCGTACCCTCACCCCAGCCCTCTCCCGCGAACGGGAGAGGGGATAGGTTGTTGGCCGCTATTCCTCTTCCTCGTCGAGGTCGGGCATGAGCACGAACTCGGGGTATGACTCCATGCCGAGTTCGCCGGCGTCCTGGCCGAGGCGCTCGACCTGGTGGGTGACGCGGGCGCTGATGGTCATGTCGATGAGCTTCCACAGCGCGAAGGAGACGGCGAACACGAACACGCCTATCGCGAGGATTCCTATCAGCTGCACGTGGAACTGCGCTCCGCCAGCGACGCCGATGGAGGCCGCCAAGGTGCCCCAGACGCCTGCGAAGAGGTGGGCAGGGACGGCTCCGACCACGTCATCGAGCTTGACCCGCTCCAGGAGCTTGAGTCCTGCCGTGCAGATGACCGCGCCGATCGCGCCGATGATGACCGCCCAGTAGTGGTCGGTGAAGTCGGGGGCGGCGGTGATGGAGACGAGGCCCGCTATCGCGCCGTTGAGGCCCGCGAAGAGGTCGGTGCGTCCGAGGATAGGCCGTGAGACCGCCAGCGCGGTTATGACGCCCGCGGCTGCGGCGAGGTTGGTGTTGACGAGCACGATGCTCATCGACACTGCATCGGCGGCGCTGCCGAGGGCAAGCTGGGAGCCGCCGTTGAAGCCGAACCACCCGAACCAGAGGATGAACACGCCCAGCGTGACGACCAGGATGTTCGATGGCGGCGTGGCGCGAACCGACCCGTCCTTGCGGAACTTGCCGAGTCGGGGGCCGACGACGATCATTCCGGCGAGGGCGGCCCAGCCTCCGGTGCTGTGGACTATGGTCGAGCCTGCGAAGTCGACGAAGCCCATCTCGGCGAGCCAGCCGCCGCCCCACGTCCACGCGCCGACGACAGGGTAGATGATCCCCGTGAGGATGAGGGTGAAGAGGAAGAACGACCACATCTTCACGCGTTCGGCGAGGGCGCCGGAGACGATGGACGCCGCCGTCGCGACGAACACCATCTGGAAGAACCAGTCCGACATCACCGAGTAGCTGCCCTCTTCCAGCACCTTGGCCGCGGCCGCAGCGGCCTCGGCGTCACCGGCGTCGAGGAGCGCGACCTCGGCGGACGACGGCAGGTACATGAAGCCGGGCGTGCCGATGAAGCCGCCGATGATGTCGCCGTACATGAGGTTGTAGCCGATGAAGAAGTAGGCGAGGCCCGCTATGGAGTAGAGGCCGATGTTCTTCAGGCAGATCATGGCGGCGTTCTTGGTGCGGACGGAGCCGGACTCCAGCATGGTGAACCCGGCGCACATCCACATGACGAGCGCGCCCCAGATGAGGAACGAGAACGTGTTGAAGACGAAGGCCGTTTCCTCCTCGACGCCCGCGGCGTAGGCCACGGACGGGCGGACAAGGAAGAGGACGAGGGTCGCAAGGCCGGTTGCCGCGATGATGGCGGCGGGGCGGCGTTTTGAAAGGATTTCGGTAAGCGTCGTCAACGGGGTGCCTCCTTGTATCTAAGGTTCGGGAGGATGCTACCACGTTCGGGGAGGGAGAGAAAGAAGCGCGGAAGAAGAGAGAAAGTACAAATATGAAATAGGGCTAGTATAACTCATCGCATTAATTGGAAAAACAGGGAATTTTTGTCGTGTTGTT
>VXLM01000042.1 GCA_009841605.1 Dehalococcoidia bacterium | reverse complement strand
CACCCCTCTGCCCACCAACACCCCGCAGACCCCCACACCGCCGACGCCCGAGCCGCCTACCCCCACCCCGACCAACACGCCCGCGCCGGTCCCTGCAAACACACCGACACTAATCCCAACGCCCACGCCCATTCCCGTGCCCCCAACCGCCACATCAACGACTACACCCATCGTGGTTATTGTTACCGCTACCCCCCCACCCGTCATCGAAGTAGCGACCGACACCGATGACGGAGGACTCAACCCAGGCCTCCTCATAGGCATCGCCGCCGTGGTAATCCTTGCTATCGGTGTAATCGTCGGCCTCTACGTCGTATACCGCCGCCGCACCTTCGGTGAATAGCACCTCCTCGTCGGCCGGAAAGCCGGCTCCAACATGCCTGCCGTAGGAACGACCCTTGTGGTCGCCCTTCCCCGCCAACCTCAAAGGAGCCGAACCACCGAGCGACCCACCCCACCTGTTATTTCGAGCTCGGCGGGGGAATCTAAAGCGCTCTGCCTCCGTCAATGTCACTATGCCAGGTCCTCCGCACTCAGATCATACGTAATACTCTCTATAGTCTCTTCTCTCAGTCCTATTCTTTGAATAAAGTTTAGTCTATTTCCCAAAATATGGTCGTTAAACTACTTTGACTTTATCCAACTTGGTGCTAGCATCGTGCTACTGAATCTATTTTGGGCCTCAATCCGAGGACCCTCATCATGGAAACATCGTGAACGTCATCGATCTGGTCTTAACAATTGAAGTGCTGAAGTTTATTTGGGTCTCGCGCCCAGTGCTCGTTCGGCCATCCGATTGGGCAGGTTACACATGGAGACTCGAATATCGGGGGGCAGTAGAAGGGGACGCAAGCTCCGTTCATATGGTGGCGTAGGGCTTAGGCCGACATCGGAGAAGGTGCGCTCAGCTATCTTCTCCCTCATCGGCCCTGAATCCGTGAACCAAGCGCGAGTCCTCGACCTCTACGCCGGGACAGGCGCTCTCGGAATAGAGGCGCTGAGCAGAGGAGCGGCATCGGCCGAGTTCGTAGAGTCCGACCCCACCCGGTGCCAATACATCAGGCGAGCCGTCGGAGATCTCGATTTCGCCGATAGGAGTCGAATAACTCGGGGCAGAGTCGAAAGGGTTCTACGGACCATCAAAGCGCGGTTCGACCTCGTAATGGCCGACCCGCCCTATCGGGTCGACCCATGGGAAACGGTGATGACAAGTCTGTTGGAAAGGGAAGCGCTGGAAAAGGGCGCGGTCGTCGTAGCAGAGCACGGCAAGACCTACGAAATGGCTGACAGCTACGGCGATCTAAATATTTGGAAAAGACGGCGGTATGGGGACACAGCGGTCTCCATATTCCGATACGGAGGATAGGAGTGCCAAGCGCCGTGTATCCGGGAAGATTCGATCCTGTGCACAACGGTCACGTCGACATCGCTCGACGGGCTTCGATGCTGTTCGACCGTCTCGTCGTCGCCGTTTACGACGCTCCACCTCAGGGCTCCCTCTTCTCCACCGACGAGCGCATAAATCTCTTCAGTCAGTCGATTCAGGACGTACCCAATGTGGAAGTCAGGAAATTCAACGGACTCGCGTCCAATCTGGCTTCCGACCTCGGCACGGGCTTCATCGTGCGCGGACTCCGCGCAGGCTACGACTTCGAGACCGAGTTTGAGATGACCCACATGTGGCGTCATCTCAACCGCAACATCGAGGTCGTCTGCATGATGAGCGCCCTCGAAAACCAGTTCGTGTACGCGAGCCGGATCAAAGAAGTAGCGCAGCTCGGCGGCGACGTTGACGGCCTCGTGCCGCCTCACGTCGCAGCCAGGTTGAAGGAAAAATTCATCTCGGCCTCGTAGTGTCGGGGCTCTGTGAAGGAGGAGCATCATAGATATCATCAGGGTCATCGAAGAGTTGGAGGAAATCTCGAGTTCCGCGAGTCGCGTACCGGGTATGCGGAAGAAGGTCATGATCGATGCCGATCGCCTTGCTGCCGTCACCGAGCAGCTCAGCAAGACCATCCCCGCTGACATCCTCGAGGCGAAGGAAATCCTCAAGCAGAAGGAGAGCATCCTTAACCATACGCAGCTTGAGGCTCGCCGCATCCGCGAGGAGGCTGCCGAGGAGGCGGACCAGATCATGTCCGCCGCCCGCGAGGAGCACGCCAGCAAGGTCAACGAGACCGAGGTCCTTCGTGCCGCGAACGAAAAGGCCGACGAGACTAATCAGGGCGCCATGCTGGAGGCCCAGCAGATCATCCAGGAGGCCCAGCGCAAGGCCTATCGTCTCATCGACGAGGCCGAGCGAGTAGCCATCGAGCGCCGTGAAGGCGCCGACCGCTATGCCAAAGAGACTCTCTTCGACCTCGAAGAGCGGATGGCGGGAGTCCTCGGCCAGGTCCGTCGCGGCATCGACTCTCTAGGCGTCGACGTCGAGGCCAACATCCCCGCCTAGCCGATCATCAAACAGTGGGGACGCGACCGAAAGTCTCGTCCCCGCTTTTCATCACTTCAATTGGAGTAGATGTCGAGGATACGTTCGCCCTGAGCTTGTCGAAGGGCGTCCTTCGGCATACTTGCCACTCGTCCCCTTAACAACGCCCGTCTCCTCTCATCTACCTCCCGACCGGCCTCAACAGCTCCTCCCGCAACCGCCTAATCACCACCTCCACCTCATCCTCGTCGAGGTTAATCGGGTCAACCCCCAGCTCGTCCGGGTCCCCAAGTTGGTGCAGGTGAATCGCCGGATTCCCGGTCGCCATCGCCTGCAGTACCTCGTCCCTGCTCGGACCGTTCCACTCCGACGTGAACTCAATCAACGCCGTTGGCACCAGATAATCAATTCGATCATACTGCACCGACACCCGCAGTCCCGGCACCTCGATCAGCGCGTCCATCACCACCTGCATCATCTCCCTGTACCGCGCCGTCTCCGCCTCCTCGTCCTCCTGGTCGAAGATCCGCAGGGCCGTGACCAGCCCCATGATCTCCTCCTTCGCCACCTTCATGCTCCTGCCCAGGAAAGCGTTTGGCGCGGCATTTGCTGCCGCCGCCTCGATCAGATCGGCCCGTCCGACGAGAATCCCCGTCCCCTGCGGGCCACGGATGCCCTTCCCTCCGCTCAGGATTACCATGTCGGCCCCCTCTCGGATATACCGACGCAGATTGTCCCTTGGAGGTAGCGTTGATGCCGCGTCCACGATCACCGGCACGCCCCGCTCGTGAGCGATCTCGCACACCTGCGGCAGGGGAATCGCCCGCTTCGAAACGAACTGTGCGTACAGATAGGCGACAGCCGCGGTATTCTCGGTGAACGCCGCCTCAAGCTGCCACGGATAGCATCTCCGCCCGTCCCCGATCTCCACGAACTTCGCCCCCGCCGCCCGGTACAGTTGGTCGTACCCGAACCGGTGGCTCCTGTGAATGATGATCTCGTCCTTCATCCCTGTAGTGTCCGGCAGTCGCACCATATTCGCCGGGTCCTTCCCCGCGATAACCGCCGCCGCCTGCATCACAAGGCCACCCCCAGAGCCGCTCACCACGACTCCGGCCTCCGCACCGCATATCTCCGCCAGCACCTTCCCTGCAGCCCTGTTCAGCTCCCCTAGGTCCGCCATCACCCCCGACGTCTTCTGCATCACCTCCGCCGCCTCGGGCCGAAGCTTCGATCCGCCCCACATCGTCGTCGTCCCCGATGCATTGATAATCCGCCGCACCCCCAGCGACCCGTACATCTCTTCACCGCTCAAAGACAAGTCCATCCCATTCCCCTACATACAAAATAGCGGCCTACCACCGCGCCCGAAATTATACCACCTGCCCCGCCACTGCTCCGTCCCACCAATTCACCGGAAATGTCATCCCGAACGCAGCCTAACCACACACTGTCATTCCGAACGCAGCGAAGCGAAGTGAGGAATCTAAAATCACAATCCTCAAGACCAAACTTCGAAACAGGACCAGCCTTTGCCTTCCACTCTTATCCCCTCTCCCGTCCTGGGAGAGGGCTAGGGTGAGGGTAAACAATCCCCTTACGCACTACTTATTCCTTCCTCCTCTGCGACCTCCGCGCCCTCTGCGGTAAATCCTCCTCCCCCTCTACACCCCTTTACGCCTGAACGGCGAGTTCCGCCTGAACGGCGAGTTCCGCCCGACTGGCGAAGTCCCCGTGACGGCAAGTCGCCGCCTCACCACCTCGTCGCATTCCCGATCTGCTCCGCGTACCACTCCTCCCCGTGCAGCAGCTTCTTATTGTCCCAACGGTACCTCTGAGGCATCAGCGTCAGCGATCGGTCCTCCAACGGCAGCCTCACCGGCACACTCCCCCGCCGCGCCGACTCCCGCATCGCCATCGCCACCTCCAGCGACCGGTGCTGAATCGTTCCGCTCGCCCTCGGGTCGATCCCCTGCTCGATAGCCTCCACGATAGACCGCATCGAGTCCATCAGCCTGTCCCCCGGATACAGCCACCCCTCATCATCGTACCCACCTTCCGCGCTCCCACGGAACCGCTTGAACGTCTTCGACTCGTCATACTGCAGCCCCGACAGCACATCGCGCCCGGCATCCTCAATCCTCTTGTAGAACCTGCCGTTCCGCTTGTCTGTGACGAACACGCCCTTGCTACCCGTCACGATCAGACCTTTGAAGGCGTTCTCTCTCGGATGCACGAAGCACTCGACCCCGTTCGCATACCGGATATGCCCCCAGATGCCCTTATAGTCCTCATCGCCCGCGCCGAACGGGTCCCCGTTCGTCCGCCCGACGACCTCCTCCACCTCCGAGTCCCCCGCGAACATGTGCCCCACGCCCAGCGTCTGCGCCCCGCACTGCGTGATCGGATGGAACATGCTTATCGAGACCACCTCCCCGATCTCCCCCGCCTCGATTATCGACCGCGCCTCCCACATCTGGCTCAGGCTCCGGTCAACATTCCCACCCTGCCACGGGATCCCCCGCGACCTGCACGCCTCCAGCATCCTGTCCGCATCCGACAGCTTCGCAGCAATCGGCTTCTCCGACACGATCCCCTTCGCTCCCGACCTCTCAGCCGCCAGCACAACCATGTCCGGGTTGTACCTCACCGGCAGCACGCAGTCCACGATGTCGAGTTCCTCGTTCGCGTACATCTCCTCTGCCGACGAGTACCCTCGCGCGTCAAACCGCCTGCACGCCAGCGCCAGGTTGTCCGGATCCGGGTCCGCAATCGCCACCACCTGCGTATCCGCCAGCAGCGTAAACCCTCGCGCATGCTGCGTCCCCTGCCGCCCGCATCCCACCATCCCTACCCTGTACTTCCCCTCACCCGGTGCCATAGGCTACTCCTTGGTGTCTGCGGTACCACCAGCCCCGTCTGTCTGCGTGTCCCCCAACGCCGCTCTCTTGGGATTCTTGGGAGAGACGGGGTACAGCGATTCCAGCGACTTTAAAGACCCAAGCACATCCAAGAATGTATGACGTAATCCGGGAGCGCATTCCGTAAGCGCTTGAATTAACTCGCTGATTTTCTTATTCGCTCCCTCTTGAATGTCACGAGGGTCGCGTTTTCTGAGTGAATACATTCCATAGTAGCCTAGGGTACTCCCGCTGTTGGGATCGACTGGCCAGTGCTCCCAGCTGGCGGAAAACTCCGGCTCCTTCGGAACCCAGCAAAGGCTCAGGAGGTCGTCCGGCGTCTTTACGGTTATGACCACCACATCGACGCCTCGGTCCTCTAATCTCGCAAATTTCTCTCTCTTCTTTTCGTTGGGCGCGCTCGTTACCACAACCTCTATAATCCTGACAGGACGTTCCCTGTCATTATAGAGCGCGAGATCAGGGACAGTTCCTCCTATTGGAGTCAAGTCGTCAGGTATATCTATACGTCTCGCTCCATCCAGCAGATTGCCCGACATTTCCCCGTCAGACGAGGTACGTGCCCGCACCTCGGTACCCTTACATAACCCTGCTTGCAACTCATCGTAGAGCAATGCAACGGTGCGCTCATGCAGCCAAGTCAGAGGACTGTTAGGTGTCCCCACGTTCCTCATGTAGTCCTTTTGTGCCCCCATTCATTTCCTGCCTTTCCGTTGTGAGCACTTGAGTAACCCTAAGTACCTCCGCGCCCTCCGAGGTGAATTCCCCCAGCACCTAGCACCTAGCACCCAGCACTCTCCTTATATCCGCGCAAACTTGTCCAACGCCAGCTGCGCCCCAACCTGCGCCACGTACACATCCCCCTGCGAATCAATCCATATCCCGTGCGGATACCCCGAGAATCGGCCCGCCTCCTCACCGCGCTCGCCCCACGACCCCACCGTCTCACCATCCAGCGTCTTTACAAAAACCCCTTCTTGTCCTGCGGCGATATGCATCACCCCTTCCTCGTCGATAACCGCGTCGTTCCCGCCCGGAACGTCGTTCCACTCCGTCATGTATTCCCCCTCCGCCGTGAACACCTGCACCCGGCCGTTCTCCCTGTCCATTACGTACACCTGCCCCGACGAATCGGTCACGATCCCGTGAGGCAGATTGAACTCCCCCGGACCGTCTCCCACCACTCCCGTAACCTCGCCGTGCACCTCCTTCTGGTAATACACCGCGTCGCCCCTTCCCCACGACCACTTCAACTCGCCCGCCGAGGTAAAGCGATGGCAGCGGTTCTGCTCATATCCGTCCGACACGTACAGGTCCCCCGACACGGCGATCGTCGGGTTCGTCGGCGACCGGAACGGCTCGCCCTCCGGACCCTGCTTCCCCTCTGTCCCCAGCACCATCAGCGTCTTGCCGTCGGGGGTAAAGCTCCGCACCGTGTGGTCTCCCGCGTCCGCGTGATACAGAACGTCGTCGTGAATGAACAGCCCGTGCGGCACCGTGAAGATGTCGCGCCCCCACCGGTCCAACAGCTTCCCGTTCCGGTCGAACACCCACATCTCCCCTTCATTCCCGTCCGGCCCCTGCCGCAAACGCACGCACGCATACACCCGGTCCTCCGAGTCCGTCGCGACGTCCGACACCACACCGCCCCTCGGAAACTCTCCCCAGCCCTCCACGTGCTCATACCGGTAACCCGAAACGCCAACGCTAAGCGCCATGACTTGTCCCCCTTCATCAAAACTCTGAGGACACCCCTAACTCGCTCGCCTAGTCTACGTCATTCTTCCCCCTATGTGTGGCTGGGAGGGTGTCCCAAAAGCGTTCCGTTCACCCCCGTATCAGATACGGGACAGGCTCTGATCTTGTCGAAGGGTGGCAGCGTCGTTCATGGTTCGACAAGCCTGACCTGAGCCTGTCGAAGGACTCACCACGAACGGTTTTGGCGGGCTTGAGGTACAATCCCGACCCATGCACTTGCTGACACGCGCCGCAGGGCCGTTGCTCGACCTCATCTTCCCCCGCACCTGCGCCGGATGCGGACGTGAGGGAGGGTACCTGTGCGACGAGTGCGAGGCCGCAATCCCCCGGCTGGAGCCGCCGCAATGCAACCTGTGCTCCACGCCGAGCCGATCAGCACTCTGCGCGTGGTGCCGGTCGGCGAATCAGCCCTTCGATGGCATCACAGCACCTTTTCGGTGGACGGGTGTTGTCCAAGAGATGGTGTACGCGCTCAAGTACCGAAACGTGCGCGCCTCAGCGCCCCGCCTTGCCGAGCTGATGTCTGCCCACCTCATGGAAAGATCGGGCACTGCCGACGTGATCGCGCCCGTTCCTCTGCACCCCAGCAGGGAACGCGAACGAGGCTACAACCAATCGGAGCTTCTGGCCGGCGAGATATCGAACTCCACCGGCATACCTTTGGCAACCGATGTCCTGGCGCGCACCCGAAACACACCACCACAAGTCTCCATGTCCACGCCGGATGAAAGAAGGCAAAACGTCATCGGAGCCTTCGAGTGCGTCGGGGACGTGGCCGGCAAGCGAGTGCTGCTGGTTGACGACGTCGTCACCACGGGCGCCACGGTCGCCGAGTGCTCAGCGCAACTGAGGCAGGCGGGCGCAGTTTCCATTTGGGTGCTGTCTCTGGGTCGATAGGAACACGGCACCCCAATTCGCTAGGCAGCGATGACAATTCCTGAGTACCTCGTACTCCACCGAACTCCAATTTGACACATAAGAACGCATGTGCCATGATGGCAATAGGTAGCTCACCGCCCAACTTTACAATAACGCCGGAAATGCAACACGTAATGTGTAGATGGGGGCTTGACATCTGTTCAATCACGCCGTAGAATAGGTTCAGCACAGATACGGAGTCAGGCCATGAACCTACTACAAGCAATGAAGCAGTTCCCTACTCAGGAAGCCTGTATCGCGCACCTTGAGAAGGCGCGTTGGGGAGACACCCCTGCCTGCCCGCTATGTGGAAGCGTTGAGGTGGCACGCAAGCAGGAGAACTACCGAGTTGGTCGCTGGAACTGCCATGCTTGCAAGTCCAGCTTCAACGTCCTCTCCGGCACGATATTCAGCCGGACGAAGGTTCCGTTGCAAAAATGGTTCGTTGCAACGGCGATCCTAGTCAACGCCAAGAAAAGCGTGTCGGCTCACCAACTGGCACGAGACCTCGAACTGAACGTCAAAACCGCCTGGTACCTTGCCATGCGGATACGCCGCGCTATGGCGCAAGAAGAATACTCCTACTTCCTACGGGGCATCGTCGAGGCTGACGAGACCTACGTAGGCGGTCGCCCGCGCAAGACCAATACCGGCAAGAGCACCGGACACAATAGGCCGGGCAGGGGAACGGACAAGACTCCCGTGATAGGGGCTGTAGAACGTGGTGGACGGGTAATTGCCGACACCATTGAGTACGTGGATTCGTGGACTATTCGCAAGTTCCTGCTTGGCAACATCTACACTGACGGCTCTACCTTGATAACCGACCAGTTTCCTAGCTACCGACCGATGAAGCAGCACATTGACCACCTAACCGTAGATCACGGCGTTCACTACGTGGACGGCATGAAGCACACCAACACCATAGAGGGGTTCTGGTCCCTGCTAAAGCGGGCATGGCTTGGAACGCATCACCACTACACCCGCAAGTGGGCTGTAGCCTACGTCGCGGAGGCCGCTTTCAAGTACAACATGCGGGAGATACCGGACGCATTCGAGAGGCTTCTCGGCGTAGCTATC
Source organism: Dehalococcoidia bacterium (assembly GCA_009841605.1). Classification (GTDB taxonomy): domain Bacteria; phylum Chloroflexota; class Dehalococcoidia; order Lucifugimonadales; family VXLM01; genus VXLM01. Next base: position 37,124 of record VXLM01000042.1, on the reverse strand, counting down.
AAAGCTGAATCGTGGTAGGGGTGTCCTGTGACACCGCCAACATTTCCGCCTTTGCTCTTGTTCCCAGATGGTACTCTGTCTGTGTATCATGTAGGCATGGTAGCCAAAACACAGAAGCGACCACCTTCAATTAGGGAGTTTGTTCCACCCCAAGTCCCTGAACATCTCGTGAATTATACGGATTTGAATAAGGGTAGAGGTGAACCATTCCTCGTCCCCATCGATTTCGTCATAGAGACTTTGCATTATCATAGGAACATTTTCCCTGCCTCTGCCGTAGAACTTCATCAAGTCATTGATGTCAGACTCAGTGAGCTTGAGCGCGAGCGCAACACGCAAAGCGTCTAGCTGCCCCTGTAGTTCGTCAAGTTTCTGTTCGCAGTCACACACGGTTGGTTCCCCCTACTTGTTTGTTCTATAGGATAGCGTCTACTGCCAGCACAAGCAGTATCAGAATCACGCATACCGTGATCACTAGGCATGTCATCCCGAAACAGCTTGCGGCTGTCTCCATGCCGAAGTCGTGACCGCAGTTGGGGCAGCTACCGGCGTTCTGTGCGACTTGACCCTTACAACTTGGACAGCGCTTCATCAGCACATCACCCGTTCGCCGTTCTTGGCAGCGCCTGCCCGTTGATTGGCTTCAATGTACGCTCTGAACTCAGGCGTGCGTAGGTGGTCTCCGGGTTGGGGGATGGCCGTCTGGTATGCCTTGAAAGCGTCCTCAGCGGCCTTCTCAAGCGCCTCAATAGGGCAAGGGGTAGGTTGGGGTGTGAAGGGGTCGGAGCGCCCCGTTATGGCGAACGCGCCCAGGGCGATGACTATCAGGAATAGCGCGGCAACTGCGCCAACCTTGAGGAACATTCGGAACCCCCTTGCAGGCGGATGTGGTTACCGCCACAGCAACCGGGTTCCGTGATGATCCTGCAAGGGGGCATGGAAGAACCACACCCCCGCATCACGGGCTGTCTGAGTCAGATATCCGGTTACTGTGGCAGCTTCACCGTATAGGGGGATAACCTAGTTGTCAATACCTTTATGAGAGTGATAAGTTGGTTCAATCAAGTGAAGGGGAACCACGATGGCAGGCTTCATGGTCACGGGCGTGTTTGGCGGCATGACCACCGTAGTAGCCATCTTGCGGTTCCTCGGCTAGGAGAACGGTGTGGCTAGGAACCTGACAGATGAAGATGTTGCAGCTATAGCCAATATGATTGTGGGCGGCTGGTGGGATGCGATAGGCCCAGTGTCTGATCGTGTCGATGACATTGATGACAAGGCGCTGGACACATTTCAAAGGGTTATCCGGGAAAGTGGATCAAGGCTAGCGTTAACAATCACAGTGGCTTTACTACTCATAGAATTGGAAATTGACAGGGCCAAATTGGAGAATATACATTCCACAATTAAGCAACAGATCGAATCGCGAATGTCCCAACCCGATAACGAAGGTGAACTCCCCAAACTGCAAGCACTCCGTGATGGAGTTGATGGGGTATTTGCTGTGTTCTTTCAGTTCAGACCAAACTAGGGAAAGTAGGTGTTCTACCTACAGGTCGCCATTGTTACCATAGCCGGAATAGTCTTCGCAGTTTGGGTAAAGCGCTTCGATAACTAATCGAAGGACGGCTCGTTACTTTCGTATATAATTCCCGCTACAGGGATTAGATTAGAAGGGTCTTGTCAACCGCGCCTAGCCCTCATCTACACATTACGATGCAACAAAATGCAACACCATGCAACATTTTTGGCTTTTCTCCTCGATAGACTGCTGAGCGCAATCTCTCGTCTGATCTCCTCCAACTCACCTGGCTAGGCCGCCATTCCACTTCATACGGCAACTGCCCAATAGCCCCTCAATATCGGCTATAATCCCGCCAGTATGCTGAACCCGCTGCTGCCCCGTCCCCCTTCGAGCGATGGCAGTGCGTTTCACGGGTGGCGCTACGCGGCCATAGCCGCGACCATGAACTTCCTGGCTGCCGGGCTGTATGGACGCGGCTTCTCCATCTACTTCCTTCCCCTTGCCCGTGACCTCGGCCTCAGCTACACCACCACCTCGCTCATCTTCGGGTTCGCCACCCTCGAAGGGGGAGTGCAGGCCCCCATAGCCGGTTACCTGATCGACAAGTACGGCCCCAGGATAATGACCCTGATCGGGGCGACTCTCGCCGGCATCGGCTTCCTGCTCCTGCCGCTGGCCAGCGACCTGCTGAGCTTCGTCCTGATCTACGTTGGAATCGTCGCCCTGGGCATCAACGCCGGTTTCCACAACTCCGCCGGGGCCATCGTTAACGCTTGGTTCGTGCGAAGGCGGGGGCTGGCATTCGGCATCATTTCCGTAGGCATTGCCCTCGGCGGAGGGGTCGTGACGCCCATCGTGGCTGCCGTCGTGCTGGAGTGGGGCTGGCGCTGGGCCGTGACCCTGTCTGGCCTGACGATCCTTCTCGTGGGCGTCCCCCTCTCGCTCTTCATCCGCAACAGACCGGAGGATGTCGGCCAGCACCCTGACGGGGAGCCTCCGCCTCGGCGAATTGGCCGGTCGACCGACACCCTTTCCTATCGAGACTTCACGTTCCGGCAGGGGACGGGAACCGTGTCGTACTGGCTGCTCGCCATCGGAATAACGCTGAGGATATCCGCGCAGGCGGGCATCCTCGTCCACATCGTTCCCATGCTCGTGTGGAAGGGACTCGACGAGGCTATGGGCGGCGTCGCCATCGCCACGATTTCGTTCTCCGCCGTTGGCACGAGGCTCTTCATGGGCTGGCTCGGAGACAAGCTCCCGAAACGCCTGCTCGTCGTGTTCGGGATGATCGTCGGCGCGGCCGGAGCGCTCTTCTTCCTGATGGCCCCCGGCAAACTCTGGGTCGTCATTGTCTTTGCGCTCATGTTCTCGATCACGGATGGAGCGGCCGGCCTCACGTGGGCAATGATCGGCGACTTCTTCGGACGCAGCGCGTATGCGACGCTGCGCGGCTTGATAACGTTCTGCGTGAGCCTCGGTTCGATGACCACTCCCGTCATCGTCGGAAGGATTCGCGACGTGACCGACGGCTACTACTGGGCGCTCATACCTCTGATTGGCGTCTACCTCAGCGCCGCCCTGGTCTTCGTCGTTATCCGAACCCCGAAAAGGGAAACAGGAAAAGTAGAAAGTAGTGAGTAGAAAGTAGTAAGTTGAATACCAACCCTCAAGCCGTAACCAATACGCATTTCTCTCTACTTTCTTCTTAATAGGTTGACCGATGTCACGATTTGATACCGACAACTTTGAACTGGACGTGATCGAGCGCAGCCGCGAAAAGCCGGTGCTGGTGGATTTCTGGGCCGCGTGGTGCGGGCCGTGCCGGGTCATCGGCCCCGTCCTGGAGCGCCTGGCCGATCAGAACGGCGACGACTGGGAGCTTCGCAAGCTCGACACGGAGAAGCACCCTATGATCGCCCGACAATACCGGATCACAAGCATCCCGGCCGTCAAGCTCTTCGTGGACGGCGAGGTGAAGGACGAGTTCGTCGGAGCGCTGCCTGAGCAAGTGATCGTCGACTGGCTCAAGAAAGCCCTGCCCAGCAGGTTCCACGAACAGCTCAAGCGGGCGGAAGCGCTGGTGGCCGAAGGGAACCTCGGCGAGGCCCACCACCTCCTCTGGGAGGTTCTGGAAAACGAGCCCGACGACCAGCACGGCATCACGCTTATGGCGCAAGTGGAGCTCTACTCCGACCCTTCGAAGGCCGCCGAGACCGCCGAGCGCATCCCTCTCGGCTCCGACCGCTTCGAGACTGCCGAGGCCATCAAGGCCCTTTCGCGCCTCTTCCGATACGTGGAGACGCCGGACGTCCTCGACGACGCTCCCATCAAGACCGATTACCTCAACGCCATCCGCCTGCTCCGGGAAGGCAACAACGAGGCCGCCCTAGAGGGCTTCATCGACATAATCCTCCGCAACCGGTACTACGACGACGACGGAGCGCGGAAGGCCGTCATCGCAATCTTCAAGCTCCTCGGCGAAGACCACGAGACCACCAGGACCTACCGCAACCCCTTCGCCAACGCGCTGTACTAGCCTAGTTTTGACTCATCCAATCCCAGGCTCAGTCGTCATTGCCGCGTAGGGAAAATTTTGCGAAACCTGTCATTCCGAGCGTAGCGAGGAATCTAGGGTGATTCGCCTGCGTCATCGAAGCTGTTCCAGCTACGAGTCTTCGCTTGGAGGATACTGATTTTAGATTCCTCACTCCGCTTCGCTGCGTTCGGAATGACAGTGTGGTCGGGGTTATGCAAAGGTCTCGGTAGGCGGGAATCTACAAGACTGACCCGTTGCGCCCTCTGCGCTGAGTTCTCCTACTCGTACGTAACCCAGAACTCGACGTTGTTCACAACGATGGGTACCCCTATGCGAGGGTCCCGCCTCACCAGAACGATCTTGACTTCGTGCGCCCCCATGCCGCCCTGAGCACGACTCAGGTCCCACACGAGCCAGCTGTTCTCGTGCACCGACTCAGGAACAGCCGGGTCATCGGCATTGACGTTTCGAACGGAGGGTTCGCCCAAGACCGTCCCGTCCAGCGTGACCTCCACCTCGTCCCCGGTGGGCGAGAAGTGCTCCAACTCAATCAGCAGTTGGACAGCCCCACCCTCGGCCTCGATATCATCGTAGACGGGGATGTGCACGGTCGGCCCGTCGTGGGTAAGCGTGCGGTAGAGCGTCACGGGCACCTCACCGTAGAGCCGGTCGTCACGCTCGGCGTCCTCGCGGAGAGGGTTGTTGGCGATACTTCGCTGTATGGCAGTGTAGGCCTTGTTCTTTCGTCGCAGGGTCTCAATCGAGCCGATTGACGTGAGCGTCTCGCGCCGGGTCGTTGCTCCCGCGTGCCAGTTGAAGGCATACATTCCGTGCGCCCCCCGCGCGAAGTGCCCTTGCGACATCGCGGCGAACCACCAAGTGCGCCACTCCGAGTGGGGTATCAGACGGTCTGCAGCCTGCCTGCTTTCGAAGTCGTACCCGGGGTAGACCAGGATGTTTGTGCCCTCTACGAGCTTAAGGAACTCCTCCGTCTCGAAGCACGGATCGGTGCCGGAGTTGCCCCCGCCGATGATGATGTCGCACAGGCCTTCCTTCACCCACGTCTCGACGTCGTAGCCAATGTTCCTGCACGCCTCCAACGTAGCGCCGACCCTCACCGCCACAGGGAACGGCCTCCCGCGCTCTGCGGCGATACCGTCGGTCATACGGCGAATCGCCCGTTGTAGGTCGGTCAGGGCATAGCGCAGTCTATACTCGTGCTTGCCCGGAAGGTGGAAGGCGTGCCGCTGCCAGTCGAGCTCGACGCCGTCCCAGTCCGCCAGGCGGCAGGATTGCTCGATCAGATCGAGCTTGTGCTCCCGGACCTCCGGCATTGCCATGTTCCATGAGGTCGTGCACCAGTTCGGCGCGTCGTCCCCGAGGCACCACTCAGGGTGCTGCCGCCGCATATCGGTCAGGCCCTGAGATTTGGAAGTCTGCATCGCCTCCAAGCTGTCGATATCCCAGAAGTGGTTGTCGTTCATGCGAATCGAGTTCCACACGTCGATGCCAAGCTCGCGCCCCCGGTCGACCATGGCAGGGTAGGGGTCTTCGCCACGTTCCAGCATCGCCCGCAGGTTCTCGGTGTCGCGCATCGAGCGGACGGTACCGTACACCCTGTCCACGGTATCGCCGACCACGGGAATGTTGTCCGAGAGCCACGTCGCCTCGTGTGTGCCCATGCACCAGAAGAGGGCGTCCACCTGCGTGTCGGCGAGTGGGGCGTACACCTTCTCCATGAACTGCTCCATGGTCTGGGGGTACTCGGAGTAGAAGTGCGGCGCGCCGTCCCAGTTATAAATGATGCGGTAGGTAGGGGCGGGTGGGCGATTTGTGGAGGTGCCGACTTCTTGGCTCATGAGGGCTGTTTTCCTTTCTAGTTGTGCGATATGTGGAGTTCGACATTCTCGACGACTATGGGAACGCCGAGACGAGAGTCACGTCGATCGAGGACAATCTGCACTTCATGGACACCCCGCCCGACCTGCATGGCGTCGAGCTTCCAGACCAGCCACGCATCCTCAGAAAGGTGACCCTCCCCGCTTGTCCGGTGCAGAGTTGGCTCGCCGAGAAGCCCGCCATCGAGCTTGACCGACACGGCGTCATTTGGCGAGTAGTGGTCGAGGTTGATCTGAAGCTCGACACTCGTGCCCTCGGAAACGTCGTCGTGGACGCGGATGTGGAAGGTCGGGCCGTCTCCCGTCAGGGTACGGTACAGCGGCACGGGGACTTCGCCCAGCAGGCGGTCGTCACGCTCAGCCCCGTACCGTATCTCATCCTTGCCGCGAATATGTCTCTTGACCGGCGTGTAGATCGTATCGACGCCCGTGAGAGTATCCGGAGACCCGATGGTGGTCAACAGGCTATTCAACTCCGCCGCATAGTTGTGCCAGTTGAACAGGTGAACACCTGACGCTCCGCGATCGTAGTAGGACTTCGCCAGACCTCGCACCCATCCCTCGCGCCACCGGGACTGTTCGACAAGATGGCCTCGTCCGAACTCGCCATGACTGTCGAATCCCGGATAGAGCTTGATATTCGTCCCCTCCATCATCTCGACGTAGCGTTCCACCTCCACGCCGGGATCGTTGCCGGAGTTCGAGTTCGTCGCCAGGATGTCGGTCAGCCCCTCGTCGATCCACGTCCCAACGTCATACCCGATTCGCCGGTTGGTCTCCTCGGACGCGCCGACCCGCGTGAGAATGTGGAAGGGACGCCCTCGCTCACGCGCGATATCGTCCGCGAGCCGGCGGATGGCCCGCATCAGGTCGGTTAGCGCATATCGCAAGCGATAGGCGTCGGACGTAGGTAAATGGAATGCGTGGCGTTGCCAATCGATCTCCACGCCGTCCCAGTTGGCCAGCATGCACGCCTCCCGAATGCGGAGCAGCGCGTACTCCCGTACCTCGGGAAGCGCCATATTCCACGACGTTACCGCCCAGCGCGGCGCGTTGCCGATGCCGAGCACCAACTCAGGATGGTCCTTGCGGAACTGCGTGAGCTCCGGTCGAACCGTCTTCGCCATCTCCTCCGGCGCGAGCGGGAACGCCTTTCGGGCGGAGTCTGACCAGAAGTGGTTGTCGTTCATGCGGATGGCGACGTACACGTCCATGCCGAGATCGTGTCCGCGCCGTACGATGTCGCCGTACAAATCTTCGCCCCGCTCGTACATCGCGCGGACGTTCTCCGCCCTTCGGAACTCCTTGACGGACCCGTACGGCCGGTCTCTCGGATCGAAAATCGACTCCAGATTGTCGGACGGCCATCTCGCCTGTTCCGCGCCGCCGCACCACATGAAGGCCCCGACCTGCGTGTCCTGCAGCGGCCCGTATAGCTTGTCCAGCAATTCGTCGATCCGCTGGGGGTACTCGGACTTGCCGTGGAACGTGCCGTCATGATTGAACATGATGCCGTATTCAGGCGGGGACGGACGGTCGTGGCTCTGCATAGCGCCACACAGGATAGCAGATTCGCGGGACACATCCGCGTTCGTCCCGGATTAGTAGGGGGGATTGTCGCCGCCGGGTTTGCTGCTGTCGGTAATGTCCGTCTACGGCTCGATCAGATCATCCAGGACGACGATGGGCAAGCCCTCGACACGATGGAAGTCGGTGTCGTTGGACACGAAGAGGGCGCAACCTACGGAAAAGGCTGTTGCGACGTGGAGCGCGTCCGGGGTCTTGAGTCCCGTCTCGGCGCGCAGGCGAGCGGCGTCCTCGAACAGCGCGTACGAGGCATCCAACAATCTGAAGGCATTGGAAGCAAAGACCTCGCGGTACTGCGCTTCAATCTCTGAGTTCCCTTCCCGGATCGGCTTCACGAGGACTTCAGCCGCAATGACGGCGCTGCTTACGGCGGTGAGGCTGCCTCCCTGAGCCTGCTCCCACATCGGTTCCAGAAGTGAGCGGTACGGCTCGATGCGCTCGACGCTGTAGATGAGTACGTTGGCATCGACGTAGACCAAGCCGGCAGGTGGCAGCGTTAGCGGTCCCATGATGCTCGCTCCTCTGCCAGGTAGGCCCTCACCTCCTCCGCGGTCCGGAATAGCCGGCGCTCCGGGCCGCTGTTGAGGATTTCCATGATCGGACGTCTCGACGACACAGCCGACTGGCTGACAACCACGTCAACGGACTCTCCAACTGGAAGCTCCCGGTCCACGATTTCGATCTTGCCTCCCGGAAGCACCGTTGTTCTTACGTGTAGCGCCCTTTGCATGATTCGTGCCTCCTTCACGTAGAATACCACAGCGTCGTACGAATGAGGGTTCGTCAGACCCGCATGGGCCCCCTGACAAATTCATCGCCTCGCCCACCCGGTCCGCCATCTCCGGTGGCAAGGAGAAGGTGATGGTTCTCGTGGTTCGCGGCTGCTCGGCTTTACTATATTGTGAACAAGATAAATTCGAATGAGGCAATATAACCAATCGTTGATGCTGGAATATAAAAGGTACATCGCCGAAGTGGTCTATGACGATGAGGCCGAGATCCTGCACGCCGGAGTCATCAACAGCGGCCCATACCCAATAGCCAATGTCGAGGCGACCGACGTGGAAGGCATAAAGCGTGAGTTCCGCGTTTCGATAGATGTCTATCTGGACGGGTGCGCCGAGCTTGGAATCGAGCCCATCGCGCCGATCGCGGTTCCCGTTGCGTCCGGTTAGGGCGTCTGTCTTAAACATAAGGCCGGAGGTTCGAGTACTCGGTTTGTCGGCGGCTAGGGGTTCAGCGTCGCCTCTACCTTCATATTGCCAGAACCATTTTGCGTTATGGCGCATGTCATTCCGGGCTACCTCCCTGTAATTCCGAGCGCAGCAAAGAATCTAAAGCACGCCGTCTGTGGTATAGTTGCCGAATCGCGTCAAAAGCGAGGAGGCTGGACGATGGCACAAGGATTCGCGCCATGGCGGGGCTTCATGGAGCTTTCGCCGAACCATCGCAAGCGCATGGTCCTCGTCGTCGCGAGCCTAGTCTTCGTCATCCTTCTCTTGTATGTCGCCCGTGGCGCTCTGTTCCCCTTCGTCATCGGCGGCGTCCTCGCATACATCCTGTTCCCTGCGGTCAAAGGGTTAGAGAGGGTTATGCCGTGGCGACACAAGTACCCGGACGCCGCGAGAGTCGCTGCCATTGCCGTGATCTACATCACCGCCCTGGCCATCTTCATCGGCCTGCTGGCGCTCATCATCCCGCCGGCAGTGCGACAGTCTACCGCCCTGATCGAGGATCTTCCGACAATCTATAGCGAGGCCAGGGAGGCGATTGAAGAACTCGTCCACAGATTCGCCGATGACATTCCCCAGGACGTGCGAGATAAAGCCGAAGAGATCGTGGCCGACCTCGGAGACATCCTTCTCTCCGTCGCCCAGTCAGCCCTCACGAAGACCCTGCAGACTGTCGCCAACACCTTCAGCTTTATCATCGGCCTGGCCATCGTTCCTGTGTTGCTCTTCTACCTGCTCAAAGACGGCGAGCGACTCGTGGCCTCGTCCTTGAGCGTCTTCCCGAAGAACGCGAGGGGGCACGCCAGGGAAGTAGTCCGCATCGTGAACGAGTCGCTGGGTGCATACATCCGCGCTCAGTTGCTCTTGATGCTGTTTGTGGGACTGATCGTGTTTGTGGGACTGCTACTGCTGGATATCCAGTTCGCCGTACTGCTCGGCATCATTGCCGGAATCACTGAGGCCATCCCCGTCGTGGGCCCCATCATCGGCGCGGTGCCGGGAATCATTGTCACGCTCGCCACGGACCCGGAAAAGATCATATGGGTCTTGGCGCTCTATCTCGTGTCGCAACTCCTCGAAAACTCCCTGCTCGTCCCGCGCATCCAGGGCAACGCCGTCCACATGCACCCCATCGTAATCATGGGGCTCTTGATCGTAGCCAGCGAGACCTTCGGGGTGATCGGAGTCGTGGCCGCCGTCCCGGTCGCGAGCGTCGCCCGTGAGGTGTTCAAATACTTTTACCGGGTATGGAGCGACAACCCGCAAACCGTGCAGCTCGAAGAGGCCGTCGAGAACGGGGACGGCGGCGAAGCACAATCCTAGCGGCGACTCCCACAACGAGGGTATCGACGTGGCCCGTCCCAATGTCCTGCTGATCTGTGCCGACCACTGGTTCGGTGACCTCATTGGGGCCCTCGGACACCCCGCGATCCTGACACCGACCCTCGACCATATCATCGGAAACGGCATCGCCTACACGAACGCCTACGCTCCCACGCCGACGTGCATCCCCGCCCGTCGGGAGCTCATGACCGGCACCCATGCGCGCACCCACGGCGACCGTGTCTTCAACGAGACGCTTCCGATGCCCAATCTCCCCACCATGGCCCAGACCTTCCGCGACAACGGCTATCAGGCCTACGGCGTCGGCAAGCTCCACGTCTATCCGCAGCGCGACCGCATCGGCTTCGACGACGTGCTTCTGCTCGAAGAGGGACGCCACCAGTTCGGAATGGCGAAGGATGACTACGAGCTCTTCCTGCAGGACGAGGGTTACGCCGGTCAGGAGTACGGCCACGGAGCTTCCAACAACGACTATATGGTGAGTCCCTGGCACCTGCCCGAGTACCTCCACCAGACGAACTGGACGGTCCGTGAAATGTCCAAGTTCATCGCCCGCCGCGACCCGAGGAAGCCCGGTTTCTGGTACATGTCGTTCAGCCCGCCGCACCCGCCCATTGCGCCACTGTCCGCGTACTTGGACATGTACCGCGACATCGAAATCGACGAGCCGTACTACGGCGACTGGTCGGGGGGCCCGTCCGACTGGCCATACGCCCTGCGAGCACGACCCGTCGGACGCGACACCTACTCGCCCGACGCACTCAAGCGAGCGCGGCAGGGCTTCTACGCCCAGGCGACGCACATCGACCACCAGATCAGGCTGGTCATCGGCCTCCTCCGTGAGGAGAACCTGCTGGACAACACCGTCATCGCCTTCACGTCCGACCACGGAGACATGCTCGGCAACCACGGGCTGTTCGCAAAGAGCGTGATGTACGAGAACTCCGCCAAGATCCCCATGGTCCTCATGCCGCCCGCCGAGAGGGACGACCTCGGCCGAAACGTCCACGACGACCGGCTCGCCGTGCAGGCCGATGTGTTCCCGACGCTGGCCGACATCTGCGACGTGCCCATTCCCGACACCGTCGAGGGCCTGTCACTCGTGGGCGATGAGAAGCGTGAGTACATCTTCGGGGGACACGGGGAGGAAGATCGGCCCACACGCATGATCCGCGACACCCGCTACAAGCTGGTCTACTACCCCGAAGGCAACGTGACCCAGCTATTCGACCTTCACGACGACCCCCGCGAGACGCGAGATCTCTCCGGCGACCCTGAACACGTCAACATCGAGGCGAGGCTCACCGACCTGCTCATCGAGAACATGTACGGCGGAGACGTGGAATGGGTAGACGACGGAAAGTTGGTGGGGACACCTGACCCGAATCCGGGATCGACGCATCCCGCGCCGAACAAGTCCTTCGGAAACCAGCGCGGATACCGCTTCGGACACTCCGGCCCGGCAACGAATATGCCATCGCGAATGTAGACCTGGAACTGTCCTCACTGCGAAGAGGACACGCCACACACGGAGACCGCACGTGCCCGACAGGCCAAACGTACTCCTCATAACCGCCGACCACTGGTTCGGGCGGCTCATTGGAGCCCTGGGACATCCGACCGTCCTGACTCCAACCCTCGACCAGCTTATCGGCAACGGCGCGGCGTACACGAACGCCTACACCGCCACTCCCTCCTGCATTCCCGCCCGTCGAGAGATCATGACCGGCGTCTCGGCGCGCACTCATGGAGACCGCGTCTTTAACGAGTATCTCCCGATGCCCGATCTGCCGACGATGGCCCAAACATTTCGAGACAACGGCTATCAAGCCTTCTCAGTCGGCAAGCTGCACGTCTACCCGCAGCACGACCGCATCGGGTTCGACGACGCGCTGATCAACGAGGAAGGCCGTCACCACCTCGGCCTGCTGAAGGACGACTACGAGCTGTACCTCCAGGAGCAGGGCTACGCGGGTCAGGAGGCGACGCACGCCATGGGCCACAACGACTACAGCGTCCGCCCGTGGCACCTGCCGGAACACCTCCACCAGACCAACTGGACCGTCAGCCAAATGTCGAGGTACATCGCCCGGCGCGACCCGGCCAAGCCCGCCTTCTGGTACATGTCGTTCAGCGAGCCGCACCCTCCCATCGTGCCGCCCGAGCAGTACATCGAGATGTACCGCGACCGCGAGATCGACATGCCATTCGTGGGCGAATGGGCGAAGAACTGGGACTCCCTGCCCAGCGGCATCAAGGCCCGCCGATGGTCTGGACGCAACCCCTACTCCGACGACGCCGTCCGACTCGCGCGGCAGGGCTTTTACGCCATGTGTACCCATCTCGATCACCAGATTCGGCTGGTCATCGGGATGCTGCGAGAGGAGCGCCTCCTCGACAACACCGTCGTGATGTTCACCTCCGATCACGGTGAGATGCTCGGCAATCACGGCCAGTGGGCCAAAGACCTCTTCTACGAGGAGTCGGCCAAGATTCCCATGGTCCTCATGCCCCCCGTAAACCGCGCCGACATCGGGAAGGACCTCCGCGATGACCGCCTCGTCGTGCAGGCCGACATCTTCCCGACCCTCGCCGACATCTGCGGCGTCCCCATCCCCGACACGGTCGAGGGCCTGTCGATGATCGGCGACCGCAAGCGCGACTACATCTACGGCGAACACTGGGAGAACGAGACGGCCTCCCGCATGATACGCGACGTGCAATACAAGTTGATCTACTACCCCCTCGGCAACCACTTCCAGCTATTTGACCTCGAAAACGATCCTAACGAGCTTCACGACCTAGCGAACGACCCTGCGCTCTCCGGAGTACGCGAACGGCTCACCGGCCTTCTCGTGGAGAACCTCTACGGCAGCGACCTCGCATACCTGCAGGACGGGGTGCTGGTCGGCGTGCCCGACGACGACTTCGAGACCCGCGGCTACGACCGCAACTTCGGCGGACAGCGCGGCTGGCGTTTCGGCACCGGTGGCAAGGCGACGTATTGATGCGACTCCGACGATTTTCCCGCCCCTTTGCCAAGATGGAGTAAGAATTCTCTGCCGCAGGCGAAAATCGCAGTCGGCAAACTTGTACAATGCTCAGAGATTGGTAAAATAACGAAACGACGCGAATGTCTCGCAGGAGGGAACTGTCATGGCAACCGCGACCGCCGACCTCGATCTGTACGCCCACCTGATGCGCCGCGCCGGTTTCGGCGCGCGACTCGACGAACTGGAAGTGCTCGCCTCCCGTCCCTACGAGGACGTCGTGGAGGACCTGCTCCACCCCGAACGGTTTCCCGACGTGGAGATCGACATGATCGAGCGCTTCTACAGCACCGGCAATGCCGGGTACGGCCCCATCTGGTGGTCGCGAATGTTCAACTCGCGCCGCCAGTTGGAAGAGAAGATGACCCTTTTCTGGCACCACATCTTCGCGACTGGGCAGGCCAAGTCCGCGCACAACCCTTCGTCCCAGGCGCAGATCAACATGTTTCGCCAGCTGGGGATGACCGACCTTCGCACGCTCCTCGTCGAGCTCTCGAAGGACCCGGCGATGATCTTTTGGCTCGACAACAACGAGAACCTCAAGGACGAGCCGAACGAAAACTACGGACGCGAGTTGCTGGAGCTCTTCTCCATGGGCGTCGGGAACTACACCGAGGAAGACGTAAAGGCCGCCGCCTACGCATTCACCGGCTGGACGCTCGAAACGCCGATACCGGGAGCGGGCAGCAGGTACGGCGGCTACCACTCCAAGTTCGTCTACGTTGAAGAAGAGCACGACCACTCCGACAAGGAATTCCTCGGCGAGACCGGCGACTGGGACGGCTATGATGTCGTGGACATCATCGTCAAGCAGCCGGCCACCGCGCGGTTCATTGCGAGGCACATGTACAACTACTTCGTTGCCGATGAGCCGCCCGTCTCAGGCTGGAACGAAATCCCGCCGAAAGACCCCGAGGCGATTAATGCCCTCATGGAGGCGTACCTGGGCTCGGACGGCGATATCCGCTCCATGCTCCGCGTGCTGTTCAACTCGGACTTCTTCAAAGAGGCCCGCTACTTGCGCGTGAAGACGCCGACGGAGTTGGTCACTGCCGTCGTCAAGCTCACGGGCGAATACCAAGGAATAGAGATAGGCATATCCCGTGTAACCGGCGCCTCCGGTTCGATGGGGCAGTCGCTGATGAACCCCTTGACCGTCGAGGGCTGGCCCTTCGGCGCGGGCTGGATCGACGGCGGCACGCTGAACGAGCGGGTCAATTTCGCCGTCGACGAGATGAACGACGCCGACAAGCCTGGCATCCGCCTCATCATCAACCGGCTGAAGGAGATCGGTCACCCACTATCGCCCGCCGAGTTCGTCGGCGAGTGCGTTCAGATGGTCCGTCCCGCTCCTCTCAGCAAGGAAAGCATCCTAGGGCTTCTCAACTACGCCGAGCAGGGCCAGGACCTCGACCTGGGTGACGAATCGAAGAGCGAGATCAACGAGTTCCGCGTTCTGAGAATGATCCAACTGATCGTTGCAACGCGAGAGTACCAGCTGAATTAGAGGACAGTTCTACCCGTCACGACGACGACAGTCAGCAAGGAGGACGCACATGCGACCATACGGACTTCTGCGAGCCGGATTCCCTTACCTCAAGACGATCGGCGAGTTCATGCGGATGCATTTCCCCGTTGACGTGGCCCCCGCGCGGGACGGCCGCCTCTACGTCATCGGCAAGGGGAGCATGTATTTGAAGGGCAAGTCGGGCCCCATCCTCGTGACCAATATCGACGATGACAACTTCGGCAGCTTCGGCTGGAAGTCGTACGAAGACGACGTGCCGAACGCGTGTTTCATGTGGCCCATGGCGATCCAGCTCGATGTCGAACAGCGGGAACTCTACGTCTCCGACAGCGCGTGCCATCGCATATCGGGGTTCACCACCGACGGCGAGTACCTCGGCAGGTGGGGCGAGCAAGGCAGCGGCGCGGGACAGTTCGACCGTCCTGCCGGGCTGGCCATCGACAGCGAGGACCTCTTGTATGTGGTCGACTCGTTGAACCACCGCATCCAGAAGTACACGAAGCACGGGCGGTTCATCTCCCAGTTTGGCGAATTCGGAGACGGCCCCGGACAGTTCAACGCTCCGTGGGGCATAACCATCGACAGCGAGGGATCGCTCTACGTCGCCGACTGGCGCAACGACCGCATACAGCAGTTCTCTGCGGACGGCGAGTTCATCCGTGCGATCGGCACGTCCGGCCACGAGGACGGCCAGCTTTACCGCCCCTCCGGCGTCGACGTCGACATGCACGGGGACATCTACGTGTGCGACTGGGGCAATAACCGCGTCCAGCTATTCGCTGCGGACGGCCACTTCGTCCAGAAGTTCGTCGGCGACGCCACCATGTCGAAGGCCAACCTGGAGAGGATGCTCACGCGCACCGCCAAGCTCCGCCGGATGCGCGAGACGGCCGCCTACGAGCCGGAGAAATACTTCGCGCGTCCTCGCTCCGTCCGCGTCGACGAGCACGGCCACATGTACGTTCCCGACTACGAGCACTACCGCATCCAGATCTACAAGAAGGAAGCCTACGTAATGGACGAGGCCGGAATGACCCCACCCTTCCGCGTCCCGACGCTGAACTACATGTAGGAACTTTCCGGCTCGCTCAGCGTTTCCAAGTGAATAAAGGGTACATTCGGCCTCTTCCTCGGTGAGGGAGAGGCCGAATGGCGTACTCCGCTTCTGCGACCGCCGATGCCGATTCCAGAGCTCGCAAAGACCTTCATAAAGTCTTCAAACATGCGCGGTATAGTGGAATCACGCAGAGGTGAGATGAATACTTACCGGAGGTGGAATGTATGAAGAAACTAGTAGTTGGCCTGGCAGCCGCCATTGTGGTGGTTCTGGGCGTGGCGGGCGGCACTGTGCTGGCGCAAAGTGCCGACGAAGACGGAGAGAAGAAGAGCTTCGCAGACAGGGTTGCCGAGATTCTCGGCCTCGAAAGCGATACCGTCGAAGACGCCTTGAAGCAGGCCAGAACGGAAATGCAGGAAGAGCGCACCGATGCGTGGCTCGACAAAGCGGTCGAGGCGGAAAAGATCACGCAGGAAGAGGCCGACGCCTACAGCGACTGGCTGGACGACCGACCGGAAGGCGTCGGGGAATGGCTCCGCTTCAGCTACAACCCCAACGCGCGCGAGCAGCTCGAAGCCAAGCTCGATGAGGCGGTCGAGGCCGGGAAGATAACCCAGGAGCAGGCCGACGCGCACCTTGAGCGTTTCGACGAAAAAGTAGACCAGATGGACGACAATTTCGAGGCCGCGCTTGAAAAGGCGGTCGAGGCCGAGAAGATGACGCAGGACGAGGCCGACTCGCTCAACGAGTGGTACGACGAGAAACCCGACGGCGTCTTCCCCGGTTTCGGTGGTCGCGGGAAGTCTGGTTACGGTAGGTCATTCGGACGCGGAAAGTTCCGCGGCAAGGGCGGTTCCCATGGCAAATCGGGAGGCGGCTGGCACATGTACAAAGGCAACAAGAGCACTGACGCCACTCCCGCCATCGAAGGTTCATCGGCGTAAAACCAGCGAAGTGCGGACTTACCGAGTGGGTGTCTAACGGGCCAACGCACCTCCCTTCCGACACCCTTTGATGAATGTGGAGGCGGCAGGCTGATGCAAACTCGCTTGCGGCCTCCACTCTTCCGAAAGACCGACTAATAGGAGGACAGAGGCTTGGGAACGACGGTCTTGCTGGTCGAAGACGATCCCGGCGTCGTCGAGATAGCCCGCACGTATCTGGCCCACGACGGCCATAACGTGCTGGTTGCCAACGACGGCTTGGAGGGCCTCCGACTCGCACGTGAGAACGACCCCGATCTCCTCGTCCTCGACCTGATGCTCCCAAAGCTCAACGGCGAGGAGGTCTGCCGGGTCCTCCGCGAGGAGTCGGACGTTCCCATCGTCATGCTGACCGCCCGTTACAGCGAGGAAGACCGGCTTGCCGGCCTCGATTTGGGCGCTGACGACTACATCACCAAGCCATACAGCCCGAGGGAATTGTGCGCACGAGTGAGAGCAGTCTTGAGGCGTGTGGCTCGCCAGGACGGCGAGGGACGGAAGACTATTGTTCGTTACCGCGACATCACTGTCGACCAGGACCAGCGCTTGGCTTCCATAGGCGACAGGGACCTTTCTCTCACACCCACGGAGTTCCGGCTTCTCGTGATGTTCGTGAGCGATCCCGGCAGAACATTTACCCGCGATCAGATTATTGACAGGGCCTTCGGCTACGACTTCGACGGCTTCGACCGAACGGTCGATGCCCACGTCTCCCACCTGAGGAGGAAGCTCGAAGCCGGGGACGAACCGCGTTATATACACACCGTTTACGAAGTAGGGTACAGGTTCGGCGATGCAAAAGTTTAGAAGTTGGCTGGCCAGTCTTCACTTCCGCCTGATCGTGGGATTCACCCTCGTTCTGGTCGTATCCCTACTAGGCGTAAGTCTGTACGTTCACTACGCCGCCGAGCGTGAGATCGAACGTTTCCAGCAAGAGGTCGAGCGCGCGCGGGCGGAGCGCATCCAGCAGGTCGTCAATCAATACTATGAGAACAACGACGACCTGTCCGGCATCGGCCCGGCACTCGAACAGGCGAAGTGGCTCTACAACTGGAACATCGAGGTGACGGACGCCGAGGGCAAGCCAATCGCTCTGGTAAGCGGCAAGAAGATCGTCCCCGAGTCCCCGGCCCGCCAGCGGACGGCCCCTCCCTTCGACAAACTTCAAAATCCGCCCCTGGGCCCCGACGATCGCAAGAAAGTGGGCGACGGACGAAGGTTTGGTAGGCATACCTACAAGCTGCAAGATCGCGACAAGAAGGATGTTGCGTCGATCTCTATGGGGCCGGCGGATATTCCAGGGGTCGTTCCCGAGCCTCCCATGTCGCGGCTGCTCGCGACCCTCGACGCCTCGCTGCTGTGGACCGGAATCGCGGCGGGCATTGTCGGTATTGCGCTTGTATCACTACTTTCTCGCCGTGCGCTCCTTTCCATCGGAGTGCTCCGCGGAGCGGCTAGGACCTTCGGGGGAGGGCAGTACTCCCACCGTGTGCCGAAGATGGGGCCCCACGAAATCGGTGAGCTCGGAGAAACCTTCAACTCCATGGCCGACGACATCCAGCGAGCCGAGCGGCAGCGCCTGAACCTCATGGCCGACGTTGCCCACGAGCTAAGAACGCCGCTCTCGAATATCCAGGGCTACGTCGAGGCGATGAAGGACGGGGTCATCAGTCCGAGCGACGAGACCCTGGAAAGCGTCCACCAGCAGGTGCTGCAACTCAACCATCTCGTCGAGGACGTGAAACTCCTGTCTCTGCTGGACGCCGGAGCACTGCGTCTCAACTTCGAGAGGGCCGCAGCCGACGACGTACTCAACAGGTCGGTCAGAGGCTTCATGGCGAAGGCCCACTCGAAGGAGATGCGGCTGACCACCGACATAGACAAAGACATCCCACCCGTCCGAATGGACACCGCCCGGATTCTCCAGGTGGTGGACAACCTGCTTGAGAACGCCGTCCGCCACACTCCTCAAGGAGGCGTGGTCACCGTCAGGGCGGGAACACTCTCAACCGGTGAGGTCTTCGTCGCCGTCGAGGATACCGGAGACGGCATTCCCGACGACGTGATAGCCACCGTGTTCGATAGATTCCGGCGCGCCGACCCTTCGCGCGCTCGCACGACCGGAGGCGCCGGTCTGGGACTGGCCATCGCGAAAAACCTCGTTGAGGCCCACGGCGGCACAATCGAGGCGAAGAGCAGTCCGAGCGGAGGGACGATCTTCCGGTTCACCATTCCAACAGACCAAGAACGAACGCCACCGCATTAGACGTACTTCGATATGTACGTTATAATTGACCTGAACAAATAATTCGACTAGAGCTAACTTTTAGGATTGGAGCACGTTACCGTGATAAGAGGCATAAACCACGCGGGTTTCGTCGTACGAGACTTCGAGGCAGCCGTTAGGTTCTACGAGGAGATTGTCGGTTTGAGAGTGCTGGACCTGCTCGAGCGCACCGGGGCGTCCATCTCCCAGGTGGTCGGGTATGAAAACGCCCACCTGAGAATCGCCAAGATGGCCGCCGAAGGTGAGGAACACTTCCTTGAACTGATCGAATATGTTCGCCCCACGGCAGGGGAACGAGCGTCTGAGGAGCGGGCGATCATCGGCGGCAGCCACGTGGGATTTATCGTCGACGATATCCAGGCTGTGTTCGAGCGAGTAGTGGCTAACGGAGCAATCGAGATGAACCCTCCGGCGAATATCGGGCCCGGCAGATGGGCCTGCTACATGCAGGACCCCGAGGGCAACTGGATCGAGTTCATTCAACAGGACTAGGCGACTTCTCCCAGCACGACATGGGACGGCGAATTTCTCTCCCAATAACACAGTCCAAACACGCGTAAAACCGTCAAGCAGGAACAGAGGAACAGGTATGACCGCACTTAGGAGTATCTTGGAACGTATGAAGTCTTGGAAGCTGTGGGCCGTCGTGGTTATCGTGGTCGCGGCGGGCGCGGGCGGATACTACGCCTTCACCACGTGGAGCGACTCAGGCTCCGAGGAAGAGGCTGCACAAACGCAGTTGGTCCCCGTGACACGCGGCGATCTCGTGAACGACGTGAGCGTGACGGGAACCCTCACGTACACCACCCGTGAGACCATCACCTTCGGTCAACAAGGTTTCATTTCGGAAGTAACTGTCTTGGAGGGCGATAGGGTATCGGCCGGCGACGCAATCGCCGTGCTGGACGCCGAGACCGTCGCGAATCTGGAGAAGGCAATCGCCCAGGCGCGCATCAACGTGCGGAACGCCGAGGACGCGCTCGAAGAGGCGCGGAACCCCTATACGGCGGCGCAGGTCGCCAGGGCCGAGTCCGACGTGGCCAACGCGCGGCTCGACCTGCAAAAGGCCGAAGAGACCCTGAGTGAACTTGGAGTCGTTTCAGCCGACCTCCTGGTGCAGGCGCGCATCGACATCCTCAAGGCGCAGGACGCCATCGAGACTTCCGAGGAGAACAAGGTCACGCTGGTCACGCCGACCTTTCAGGAGGTCGTGAAGGCCCAGTCGAAAGTGACCGCATCGCGAGTCGCACTGCAGGAGGCCCAGGACGAACTTGACGCGCTCCTCAACCCCACCGATGGCGACATCGAGTCGGCGAATGCCGCGGTAACGAAGGCTCGCGTCGACCTTGAAACCGCCAATGAGGCGCTTGACGCGCTCACGAGTGTGACCGCTGTGGATTTGGCGAAGGCACAGGCGGCCGTCGCCGACGCGCAGCTCGATCTCGAAAGGGCGCAGGAGGCAGTCGACGACGCGACCACTCCGGCTACTGCAGAGGACATCGCCGACTACCAGGCCAACATCGACTCGGCACAGGACAGCCTTCTCACCGCACAGTTCAAGCTCCAAACAACTGAGCGCAACGCCGAGGAGAATATTCAGGCGGCTATGGACGATCTCGACGTAGCGGAGGACGACTACAGGGCCCTCTTCGAGAAGTGGCTGGGCATGAGTGTCGCTTCGCCGGTCGACCAGTCACCCGACGCGGTATTCGCTTCCCACGGCTCTGACCTGGTAACCATTTTTGAAGGCCCCCATATCGAGAGGATGCAGACGCTGTTTGAGCAAGGCATCCTCCGCGACGAACCGGAAACTCCTTGGAACGACGTGGTCGTCTACTCGTGGGCTGTCCTCTACCCCGGTGAAGTCCTCGTAGACTGTGGAGACCTCGAGGCAGGCAGACACCGGGCGTGTATCGGTGCTGAGTTCCAAGACGCCTATGACCTCGTGCAGGAACTCGCCGCGAGCCTTGAAACCCTCCAAGCCGATGAGGCCGAAAAGATACGAGAGGCCCAGGTCACCGTCTCCAAGGCGGAAGATACGGTAACTCAGCGACGGGAAGCCCTCGACGACTATCTCACGGAGGTAGCCGAGTCCCAGTCGACCGAGTCGGAGATCAAGAGCAAGGTCGAGGCCATGGGACTCGCCGAGGCCACTCTGGAATCGCTGACGGAAGACCTCGCCGGACTCACCGCCGAGCCCGACCCGCTCGACATCGAGGCCAGGCGTCAGGACGTAGCCACTGCCGAGATCAAGCTGGCGGACAGCCTGGAAGCGCTAGCCTCGCTGACAGGCGAGCAGGACGAACTCCTGCTCGAATCCAAGAACCGCGCCATCGAGACCGCCGAGGCCGACCTGCTCGACGCCGAGACCTCATTGGCTGAGTTAATGCAGGCCACCGAGTTCGACATCGAGCTCGCAGACCGAGAGATCGAGCTGGCCCAGGCGAAACTCGCCGATGCCCAAGAGGCTCTCACGGCCCTTCTTGAAGACCCCGACCCCATCGACGTGCAGGTAAAGCAGACCGCCGTCCGTTTGGCGATTGAGTCGCTCGCCGAAGCCCAATCGACTCTGGAGGAGTACAACTCCGTCGACCAGTTGGAGATCGATCTTCGGCAGGCCGACGTGATAGCGGCGCGGGCAACGCTCGACACGGCCATCGAGGACCTTGAACGCGCCACGCTGCGCGCTCCGTTCAACGGCATCGTCGTCGCCGTCAATATCGAGGCGGGACAGCAGGTCAACGCCAACACGCAGGCCATCGAGATAGCCGACCCGTCCATCGTCGAGGTGAGCGGCTCGGTCGACGAGATCGATGTCCTGTTCCTGCAGGTCGGGTCTCAGGCCTTCGTCAGCCTTGAGGCGTTGGGTAATCAGACCCTGCCGGGCACGGTATCTTCAATCGCCAATACCGGAACCTCGCAGCAGGGGATAGTGACCTACCCCGTGACGATCCGCGTGGACTCCTCCGAGAGCGGCCAGCTGCCCGAGGGACTGAGCGCGACCGCGCAGGTCATCATCCGCGAGCAGACCGACTCCGTCCTCATTCCCCTGCAGGCCCTCTACGGTTCGGTGCAGGCGCCGACGGTCAGGGTCGTGAGCGGCAACGACATTGTCGAACGTGAAGTCACCCTCGGCATCAGCGACGATTTCTGGGTCGTCGTCGAAGGCGGCCTCAACGAGGGCGAGACGATCAGCATGGAGGTCGTCGGCAGCAGCACGGCCGGGTTTGGCGGAATCGGCGCGACATTCCGCGCGGTCGGAGGCTTCGGAGGCCGACGGCCCGGTGGTGGAGGAGGTGGAGGTGCGCCCGCAGGCGGAGGCGGCCGTTAGTATATTCGTATTCCTGTCCGCAGGGGCAGGTTCCAAACCTGCCCCTACGAGAAACCATCCATTTCAACGAAGCAAGAGTCCATGACTGAAAACTACGAAAACGTAATCGAGTTGGAAGACGTTACCAAGGTCTATCGCATGGGCGAGATCGAGGTGAACGCGCTCGCCGGCGTCAGCCTCACAATCCGTCGAGGCGAGTTGACCGCGATCATGGGGCCGTCCGGCTCCGGCAAGTCGACCATGATGAACATCATCGGGTGCCTCGACGTGCCAACGGCGGGCAAGTACATCCTTGACGGCGAGGACGTAGGCAAGCTCAGCGACGACCGTCTGGCCGGGATTCGGAACCGCAAGGTCGGCTTCGTCTTCCAGACCTACAACCTCCTGCCGAGGCTCTCTGCCCTGACGAACGTCGAGCTGCCGCTGCTCTACGGCAACGGACGAACACGCAGGGAACGCTCGCTCGACGCTCTGGCCAAAGTCGGGCTGGCCGACCGGGTGCACCACAAGCCTGTCGAGCTCTCCGGCGGACAGCAGCAGCGCGTCGGCATCGCGAGGGCGTTGGTCAAGGACCCTGCGATACTCCTCGCGGACGAGCCCACGGGCAACCTCGACACCACTTCGAGCCAGGAGATCATGTGGATCATCCAGGAACTGAACCGGCAGTCGGGCATCACCGTCGTCATCGTCACGCACGAACACGACATCGCCGCCCACGCGGCCAGAGTCGTAACCATGCTCGATGGCAAAGTGCTGGACGACACTCGTCAGGACCCCGTCCTCGTGCCCGAACCCGGCCTCATATAGATCGCTAGCCTACACCCCACTTTCTACTCAATACTCACTACGAAATACCAAACATGTCACCAATCCAGACCATAAAAACGGCCATAGCATCCCTTGGGGCCAACAAGCTCCGCGCCGGACTTGCGCTTCTGGGCATCGTCATCGGCGTCACAGCGGTCATTACACTGATGTCCATCGGGCGCGGCACGACCGAGCAGATCACGGGGATCATTCAGGGGCTTGGCACGAACCTCCTGTTCGTCCAGCCCGAAGGAGAGGGACAGCTTACGCTCGGCGACGCCAACGCACTGGTAGACCCCGTGTACGCCCCGACGGTGCTCGCATCCGCTCCGGAGATCCGCACCTTCGCAACCCTCGTTGCGGGTCGTGACAACACCAACGCGCAGGTGGTTGGCATAACCCCCGTATATCTCACGGCCCGGAACCTCGATCTGGCGAGCGGGATGTTCATCAAGTCCCCGCACGTTGACAATCGGGACGAGGTAATTGTGCTCGGTTCCAACGTGGCCGAGCAGCTATTCCAGAACCGCGATCCCGTGGGCGAGTATGTTCGTGTCAACGCCCGAAGGTACCGGGTAATCGGCCTGCTGGAGAGCCAGGGCGGAGGCGGATTCGGCACCTTCGACACCCAGGTCCTCATACCAATCACCACTGCCTACTACAGACTGAGCGGTGAGCGCACGTTGACCGGCGATGTTGCGGTAAACCTCATCAACGTCCAGGTTCGGGACTTGGAGGACATCGATCGGAGTATCGAGGAGACGAGCGGCGTGCTCCGCCTGCGTCACCGCATCACCGAGGAGGACGATTTCACGGTCATCAGCCAGCAGAGCACCATCGAAACGCTTGAGGAGACGACGAACACCTTGGTCGTTTTCCTGGGCATCATCGCGGGCATATCTCTGCTCGTCGGCGGCATCGGGATCATGAACATCATGCTCGTGTCGGTTACCGAGCGTACGCGCGAGATCGGCATCCGCAAGGCCATGGGCGCGAAGCGGCGAGACATCCTCTTCCAGTTCGTGGCCGAGGCGACCGTCCTCAGCATCGGAGGCGGTCTCTTGGGAGCGGCCTTTGGATACTGGATGACCAACGCCGTCGACGGGCAAACCCTTGGTACCCAGACCTTCAACACCAGCTTTAGCAACGAGTTTGCCGCGCTCGCGCTGATCGTGTCGGCTGGCATCGGCCTGTTCTTCGGCATCTATCCCGCCGTAAGGGCGTCGAGGCTCCATCCGATAGATGCGCTGAGGTACGAGTAAGACGAGAAAGTAGTGAGTAGGGACTCGAACCTACCTATATTCCATCAAGCTAGAAGGTATAGAGAAAGTGAGACTGAAATGAGTAGAGCGCTGATTATCCTGGCAGGTGCACTTATTCTCGCATTCGCTGTCGCGTGCGGATCGGCAGACGATGAAAGCGGAACGGGGGCTCCCGCGGCCGCGCAGGTGGCGGACCTATCGCAGTTCCCAACGCCCACTCGCTCCCAGGCCGCGCCGCAACCGGAACCGACCCAACCCGTCGCAGCCGCAGCCGTCCAAACGCAGTCGGAAGACAGTGATTCCGAGAGCGAGACCGCCGCAGTAGAGCCGATGAGCCAGGAGGAGCTGCAGCAGCTAAGGCAGCGACTGCAAAGCGGCGAGTTAAGCGCAGAAGAACGGCAGGAGGCTATCCAGAGGCTACGTGCGCAGTTTGGAGGCGGCCAGGGCGGCGGCGGTTTCGGAGGAGGTGGTGGCACCCAGGCGGTCGGCTCCATTGAGAGCATCAATGGTAATACCCTAGCCGTAACGACGGAACTTGCCACGATCTCGGCAACCGTCGGAGAGAACGCCAACATCAGAATCACGTCAGTCCTCGAACCGACGGAGCTGACCGAAGGCGCTCAGATCATGGTTGTCAGCGAACGCGTTGACGGCAGCACCCTTGCGCGAGTGATAACCGTCGTCCCGGAGGGACAGGGTGGATTCGGACGAAGAGGCGCAGGTGGCGGTCAGGGAGGTCAGGCCGCAGTTGGCGGGGCGCAGCAAGGTGGTCAGGCTGGCGGCGGAGCTCGTCCGCTATTCGGCTCCATCGAGAGCATTGCCGACCGCGGCTTCACGCTGGAGACCCAGCAAGGACCCCTGCCGATTGCCGTGAACGACGAGACCGTCATCATCCAGACCCTTCAGGGCACGGTGGCAGACCTCAAAGCGGGAATGCAGGTAAGCGTGTTCGGCGCGGCGGACGATGAGGGCACAATAGAAGCCCGCACGGTTGCAGTCATTCCGGCAGGTCTGGAGGACATTCCGGGTCTCGGCGGCGGCTTCGCTGGCCGTGGTCGTGGCGGCTTCGGCGGCGGCCAAGGCGGCGGTCAGGGAGGAGGCGGCAACTAACAGTCGACCGGGAATCTCAGAAGACCCCAAAAGACCTCAGAATTTCAAGACATCTTCCTCTAGCGTAGCCCCTTGACCGATGCCAGCCGGTCGAGGGGCTTCTTCTTGGCTGCGTTCCCGATCGTATTCAGGAAGCACCCTTAGTATAGGTTTGAACGCCGTTCTATCAGGACGGTCGGCTGACTACAAACCCAACGAGTGCTCTTACTGTAACTGTTCAGACTTCGTGAGAGCGCTCGACACACACCCACCCACCGTCATACCCGCGAAAGCGGGTATCCACAAGGGGAGGGGTGTTCATCTCACCAAGACTGAACACTTATCTCTTCCTTGTTCCTCTTGGGTCACATGCTCGCTATACTAGCGAGCGATCTTCATCCCCATAGTGAGAGTGAGAGCGATGGCAGGACCATACAGCGTGAAATTCGAGTCCGACGTGCCGTTGATGCTGCGTGACGGCACGATGACGTACGTCGACATCTGCAGGCCGGACGCGGCGGGCGGATTCCCAGGCCTGATGCTGCGGACGCCCTACAGCAAGTCCGAGATAGCTTCGAGGGCGTGGGCGTTGGACATGATCCGCGCAGCACAGCGAGGGTATGCGGTCGTCCTTCAGGACATTCGGGGTAGGCACAGCTCGGAGGGCCAGTTCTACCCGTTTATCAATGAGGCGAGCGACGGGCACGATTCCATCGAGTGGGTGGCGAGCCAGCCATGGTGCAGCGGCAAGGTCGGCATGTTCGGCAGCTCGTATAACGGGGCGACGCAGTGGCTCGCGGCGTCCGCCAAGCCGTCGCATCTTGGCGGGATCGCGCCCGGTGTCACGGCCTCGGACTATCACGAGGGCTGGTCGTGGCAGGGCGGAGCGTTCGAGTTGGGGTTCAACATGTCATGGTCGGTCGGATCGCTGACGGCGGCCAACTGGCAGAATCTCTCCAAACGGCTATTCCTTTCGCCGTACCAACTCGACGCGCTCATGACGACGCAGGACAACTTGCTGCCTGCCGCAGAGCAACTGCCGATGAGTGGCTACGAGGAGCTCAAGGGCGACCTCGCGCCGTACTACTTCGACTGGATGGAGCATCCCGAGTACGACGACTACTGGAAGGCCGTTTCGATAGAAGAGATGCACGAGGACATCGAGGTTCCGGCCTTCAACTACGGGGGATGGTACGACATCTTCATCGGCGGCACGGTGCGAAACTTCATGGGGATGAGGGAGTCCGGCGGCAGCGAACAGGCCCGCTCACTGCAGCGCCTCGTCATCGGGCCGTGGACGCACGGGGGACTCCAGACATCCGTCGCGGGAGAGCGCAGTTTCGGGGCTGCTTCCTCGACCCTCGCCGACGACGTACCGGGGCGGATCCTGAGATTCTACGACTACCTGCTACACGGGGAGGAGAACGGTCTTACCGACGACAAACCCGTCCGCATCTTCGTCATGGGCGACAACGTTTGGCGCGAGGAAGACGAGTGGCCTCTCGCCCGCGCTGAACTCACGGAATACTATCTGAGCAGCGGTGGGAAGGCGAACACCCTCGCTGGCGACGGGGAGCTTGTCCAGGACTCGCCCGCCGAAAGCCCGCCGGATGTCTTCCTCTACAATCCCATGGACCCGGTGCCGACCAACGGGGGCAACCTGTGCTGCGACGTGGGGACGCTCGTTGCCGGGGTCTTCGATCAGCGCCCCATCGAGACGCGGGGCGACGTGCTGGTCTACACGTCACGTCCAATGGAGGAGGACACGGAGGTGACCGGCCCGGTCGTAGTCACGCTGTACGCCTCAAGCTCCGCCGTGGACACCGACTTCACGGCCAAGCTCGTGGACGTGCGACCCGATGGGTACGCCGCGAATCTCTGCGACGGCATCATCAGGGCGCGATACCGGACGCCGAGGCAGCCCGCCGGTCTCCTTGAGCCGGGAGACGTGTACGAGTTCACCATCGACCTCGGCCCGACGAGCAACGTGTTCAAGAAAGGCCACTCGATCCGCGTCGAGATATCGAGCAGCAACTTCCCGCGCTTTGATAGGAACCTCAACACCGGAGAGCCGATTGGTACGACGGGCGAGTCCGTCCCGGCGCTTCAGACAGTGTTTCACGATGCGCGCTACCCGTCGCGGGTCACCCTGCCGGTGGCGCCCAGGGAGTGAATTGGAAGATTCACCACTAATCAGTACATGACGCCGACAAGGGTGACGTCAGCCAGTTGGACTATCCTAGTGCTTATGTTACTGATAATGTTCGGCTGCCAGCGAGGAATTGAACCGCAGCCTTCAGTTACGCCTCTCCCTCCAGTGATCCATTTTCCACCAAGAGTCATTGATGGATACCTGGATGTTAAGTACTTTCCCCTGTGCGAGGCTGTTCCACGTCCAGCCGAATGGGTAGCACCAATAGTTGTGACCGACCTGTATTCTCGCTCTACGGTCTACTTGAACCGAAACGGCACACTCAGAGGCGAGCCTGACTATAAGACTGAGGATGGCAGGGCGCGCCTCGAAGCCGCGCTGAAGGACAACTCAGTCATGGAACAGGTCCTTGCCCGCCCTTACTGTCCTTATGACTAGGGTAGAAAGTTCAGTGGGTGAGAACCTCACCAGCCGCCGATCACACACCGCCGGCAAACGGGACCGGTTCGGTTCACCCGTTGTTGACATAGGCGGGGTTTGCTATACTTACGCGCGTTCGCGGCCCGGAGGTGCGTCGCGGGTTCTGCTCGTTCGGGCGGGAGCCGCTTTGCAAGGGGCCAAACCAAATACATCTGTGTAGGGAGATGCTACAAGGGAAAGGAGTCGGCTATTGAAGTGGATTGATTTTGCTCGCCCCCACACGGTCGAGGAAGCGGTGGGACTACTCACGGAACGAGGTGACAGGGCACGCCCCTTGGCGGGCGGCACCGACCTGATCGTTCAGTTGAGGACGGGAGTCCACGATCCCGATCATGTGGTGGACATCAAGATGATACCGGAGTTGAATGAACTGAGCGTGAGTTCCGATGACGGGCTGACCATGGGAGCGGCCGTGCCCTGCTACCGGATATACAACGATGCCGACGTTGCCGCGCAGTACCCCGCGGCGGTGGACTCGGCCTCGATCATCGGCGGGACGCAGATACAGGGCCGTGCCTCCTTCGGTGGGAACCTGTGCAACGCCGTGCCGAGCGCGGACACCATACCGGCGATGATCGCCCTTGGAGCATCCGCCAGCATCGCAGGGCCGAACGGCAACCGCAGCGTGGCGATAGAGGATTTTTGTACCGGAGTTCGAGAGAACGTTCTCGGCCCGGGTGAGTTGCTGGTATCCATCAACTTCCCGGCCCCCGCCGCCAATTCCGGCGCGAGGTACCAGCGCTTCATTCCGAGGAATGAGATGGACATCGCCGTCGTCGGCGTCGGCGCAGGCGTGACGCTGAACGACGGGTGCTTCGAGTCGGTTCGAGTCTCCCTCGCGGCCGTCGCGCCGACCCCGCTGTTCGTCACCGAGATCAACGACGAGCTTGCCGGGAAAGAGGTCAACGACGAGAACATCGCCAAGGCCGGTGAGATCGCCAGGGACGCCGCCAAGCCGATCACGGACATGCGCGGCACCATCGAATACCGCAAGCACCTGTGCGACGTCATCACCAGGCGCGTCATCAACGACGCAGTAACCCGAGCACGAGGAGGCCACGTAGATGCCCACTAAGTCATACGTTCAGACAACCATCAACGGCGAGATGGTGGAGTTTCTCGCCGAGCCGCGCCAGAGCCTCCTCGAGGTCCTGCGCGATACCCTTCAGCTTACCGGCGCCAAGGAAGGCTGTAACGACGGAAACTGCGGCTCGTGTACGGTGAACATGGACGGGCGAATCGTCTGCTCCTGTCTCGTACTCGGAGTCGAGGCCGACGGAGCGTGCATCGACACGATCGAGGGCATGGCCACGCCGGAAGGCCTGCACCCGCTGCAGGTCTCGTTCCTCGAGAACGCCGCGCTCCAGTGCGGCATATGCACCCCCGGGTTCCTCGTTTCATCCAAGGCGCTGCTCGAACAGAACCCGAACCCCACCGAGCATGAGATCCGGTGGTGGCTCGCAAACAATCTCTGCCGATGCACCGGCTACGACAAGATCGTGCGGGCCGTCATGGACGCGGCGGAGAGGATGCAAGCACAGGAGGCGTAGACATGACTACAACCTACGAACCGAATGTCGTCCTTTCTCAGGTCGAGTACGATGTCGTTGGCACACGCCCGATCCGACACGACGGCGCGGACAAGGTAACGGGTCGAGCCAAGTACGGCGCGGACGTTCACTCGACGGGCATGTTGTACGGATACATTCTCCGCAGCCCGCACGCCCACGCCAACATACGGTCGATAGACACGAGCAAGGCGGAGGCGCTCTCGTCCGTTCGCGCGGTTGTGACCGCCGCGGACTTCCCGGAGACCCCACTCGGAGACGACGGCTCCCGAAAGGTAACTCTCGGCGAGCTCTCTACCGACCTTCTCTACCTTCGCGATGGAATCATGGCGAGGAAGAAGGTGGTTTTCCGAGGCCATCCGGTTGCGGCAGTCGCGGCCACGTCGGCTCACGACGCGGAGCAAGCGGCCAAGCTGATCGAGGTCGATTATGAGGTACTGGAGCCGGTTTCCGAGGTGGTCGCGGCCATGGCCGACGACGCCCCGATCCTGCACGACGACCTTGAGATGACCGAGTTCGGTGAGAACACGGGCCGCAAGGGCAACATCGCCGACCACTCGCAGAACAAGAAGGGCGATCCCGACAAGGGCTTCGAGGAAGCCGACGTGATCGTCGAGCGCGAGTTCAACACCGCGACGGTGCACCAGGGCTACATCGAGCCGCACACCTGCACCGTCCACTGGCGCGACGACGGGCGCATCCACATCTGGAACAGCACGCAGGGGCCTTTCAACGTGCGAGACGCGACGGCGCAAGTGCTCGACGTACCTCTGACGCAGGTCAAGCTGACGCCTCAGGAAATCGGCGGCGGCTTCGGCGGCAAGTTCGAGCCGTACGGAGAGCCGGTCATGGCCGTGCTTTCCAAGAAGACGGGCCACCCGGTCAAGATGGCGATGAGCCGCGCGGACGAGTTCGAGGCCACCGGCCCGACTCCCGGCTCCTACATCAAAGTCAAGATGGGCGCGACGAAGGAAGGCAAGCTCGTCGCGGGCGAGGCGTATCTGGCGTTCGAGGCGGGAGCCTACCCCGGCTCCCCGGTCGGGGCGGGCGCGGAGTGCGTCTTCGCGCCGTACGACATCCCGAACGCAGTGGTCGATGCCTACGACGTGGTTCTCAACAAGCCCAAGACCGCGGCCTACCGAGCGCCCGGCGCGACGAATGCCGAATTCGCGTCCGAGACGGTGGTCGACGAGATCGCCGAGAAACTCGGCATCGATCCCATCGAGTTCCGGCTGCTGAACGCCGCCAAGGAAGGCACACGCAAGGTGGATGGGACGGCCTTCCCGCGCATCGGATTCGTAGAGGTGCTCGAAGCGCTCAGGGATCATCCCCACTGGAGCGCCCCGCTTGAGGGCGAGAACGTCGGACGCGGCGTCGCCTTCGGCTACTGGATGAACGCGGGCCTGCAGTCCGCCGTAAACCTCGCAGTCAACGCCGACGGAACGGTGTCTCTGACCGAGGGGTCGCCCGACATCGGCGGGACGCGGGCTTCGATCTCCATGCAGGCCGCTGAAGTTCTCGGCATCCCGGCGGAGGACTTCTACCCGTCCGTCGTGGATACCGACTCCATCGGCTTCACGTTTGGCACCGGCGGCAGTCGCACGACCTTCGCCACCGGCTACGCGGCCGTAGAGGCCGCCAAGGACGTCAAGCAGCAGATGATCGAGCGCGCCGCCATGATCTGGGACGTGGACGCCGACTCTCTCCAGATGGAGAAGGGCGTCATCAGCTCGAAGACCGACTCCGAGTTGCGGATGACGTTCAAGGAACTGGCGGCTGAGACGAACGCGACCGGAGGGGCCATCACCGGGCGCGGTTCTGTCAACCCAGCGGGCGTCGGCGCGGCCTTCGCGGGCCTCATCGTCGACCTGCAGGCCGACCCGGAGACAGGCAAGGTCTCCCTCCTCCGCGCGACGATTGCGCAGGACGCGGGCAAGGCCATCCATCCGAGTTACGTCGAAGGGCAGATGCAGGGCGGAACGGCCCAGGGCATCGGCTGGGGCCTGAACGAAGAGTACTTCATGAACGACAAGGGCGACATGGCGAACAGCACGTTCCTGGACTATCGGATGCCGGTGGCCAACGACCTTCCGATGATCGATACGGTCATCGTCGAGGTTGCCAACCCCGGTCACCCGTTCGGCGTCAGGGGCGTGGGCGAGGTCAACATCGTGCCTCCGCCCGCGGCAATCGCGAACGCCCTCAGCAGGGCAATCGGCGTGCGCATGACGCGGCTCCCCATGAACCCGAACACCGTCATGGAGACCGTCTGGGAAGGCAACGGCAGCAACGGCGCTTAGCAAGCAAAGCTCGCTGTGAAGGAAGAACCCCATCGAAGTTCGGTGGGGTTCTTTTATAAAGATGAGGTTTGAGGTGGCGATCTTGCCTCATGACACGGGACGCTTGCCAATCCACGAATACATCGCTACCATGCGAACACAGTTGAAAATGGTACAGTTGGGCATAGGAAACTAAAGAAGGCCCGTCTCGAGATTGGGTAGGTAACAAAGGGATCTCGGCTGGGCGAGGGACTTTCGGATAGGAACGGCAGTATGGCGCAAATGACGGGACTACTGACCTATCAGGGCATACCGGTATGGCGTCACGCCCGGATCCTCCGATGGGTCACGCAGATCGTCTCCGGGTTCCTGGCCGTCGTGCTCGTCGCGTGGTTCTTCCTGAACATCGGGGGCGCGATACAGGACCGGAACATCCCGTACGGGTTCAGCTTCCTGGATAGGGAGTACCAGACTCCCATAGGCCACCATTTCCTCCCCTACGAGTCGTCAGACTCATTCCTCTACGCGCTGGGCGTAGCCGCGACGAACACCGTCGTCGTCTCGATTATCGGCGTTATATTGGCTACTGCGCTCGGCATCGTCATCGGCGTCGCGCGGCTATCGGGGAACTGGATCGTCTCCAAGCTCGCGCTGGCTTACGTGGAGTTCTTCCGCAACGTTCCGCTGCTGGTGCAGCTCTTCTTCTGGTTCTACATATTCCTCGCGCTGCCCCCGGAGCGCGACGGGTTCGTCTTCTTCGACAGGCTGTATGTGAACAACGCGGGCATTTCCACTCCTTGGCCTGTCCCTTCCGACCTCTCGATGGGACTGGTCTGGCTTGGACTGGTTTTGATCGGGGTGATCGCGGGCGTCTTCGTCCATCGAATGCTCCTGAAAAGGGAGACCATGACGGGCAAAGCGTCGTATCCCCTCGTCTACGGCGTGATAACGGTGGTAGGCGTAGGTGCGGTGACGTGGATTGCGCTCATGGTCGCAGGGGGCGAGTCCCCGTTCGTGATCTCGCAGCCGGCGCCACACGGAACGTTCGGGCGAGTCGCGGGCGGGTTCACGGCCCCGGCAGGGCTTCTGGCACTCCTGATCGGACTGGTCATGTATACGGCGTCGTTCATCGCCGAGATAGTCCGCGCCGGGATAACGTCCGTCGGCAAGGGACAGACCGAGGCCGCCAGAGCCTTGGGGCTCTCGAACATGGCCGCCCTGAGGCACGTCACGTTCCCGCAGGCGCTCCGTGTCATCATCCCGCCGCTCATCAGCCAGTTCCTGAACCTCACCAAGAACAGCAGCCTTGCGGGAGCTATCGGCTACTCCGACCTGACCAACGTCGCCAAGACCATGACCCAGACGGCGCCCGCGGTGTCCATTTTCGTCCTCATAATGCTGTCCTATCTGGCCATGAGTCTTGCGTACTCTCTGGCCGGCAACTTATACAACCGTTACGTTCGGATCACCGGAGCATAGACGATGACTGACGACGCCAACACCAGCACTGCGTCGGTCATGGCGCCTCCCCGAACCGAAGTGGGCGCGATAGGTTGGGCGCACGCCAACCTGTTCAGCACGTGGTACAACACCGCGATGACCGTGATATCGGTCGTGGTCGTGGTCTGGTTCTTGTGGTTCGGCTTGACCTGGGTCTTCGGCGATGCCGAATGGCGGGTAATTGGGACTCTCGGCGGCCAGTTCATCATAGGCCAGTACAACACCGAGTCGGCGTGTCCCGGTCAGAACTGCTTCTGGAGGCCCCAGATCGGCCTGCTCTTCGCCACGATCATATTAGGCATGGCGTGGGGAGTCGCGGGCGGCGGGACCGCCAAGAGGGTCGCGATCACCGTCGCAGTCGTGGCGGCGGCGCTGGCGTTCATACCCTACAGCTTTGATCGCATGGGGATGGACGTGCGTATCCTGCTCCTTGCGAACATTCCGGCGATGTTTGCCGGTCTCGCGCTGACTCGCTACACGCCACTGAACCAGGTGCGTCACATTGCGATTCTGGGCGTCATCTTCTTCCTGCTGACCCTGTTCCTGCTCCGAGGAATGGAGGGCCTTCCGGGGATGCAGCCGGTGTCGGTCATCCACTGGGGCGGCCTGATGCTGAACATTCTGCTGGCGGTCGCCGGAATCGTGCTCAGCCTCCCAATCGGCATCGCCCTTGCTCTGGGCAGACGGAGCCAACTCCCTGTGGTCAAGCTGCTGTGCGTGGTGTTCATCGAGATATTCCGCGGTGTCCCGCTCATCACCTTGCTGTTCATGTCTCAGGTGCTCGTGCCGCTCGCCTTCCCGGAGGACTTCCCGCAGAACTCCCTCTTCCGCGCCGCCGTCGTCATCACGCTGTTCAGTTCCGCATACATGGCGGAGAACATTCGCGGAGGCCTTCAAGCCCTGCACCCTGGCCAGGCCGAGGCTGCGAGAGCACTGGGCCTGTCGGGCTGGCAGATCACGTTCCTGATCTCCCTGCCGCAGGCCATCCGCAACGTGATACCGGCCATCGTGGGACAATTCATCGCGCTCTTCAAAGACACGAGCCTTGTCTACATCATCGGGATGTTGGATGTCGTCGAGATCGGCCGCGCGTTCATCCAGGGCAACCCGGAGTATCTCCCCAGCGCGAGGGAGCTGTTCATCTTCCTCGCCATCGTTTTCTGGATATTCACGTACGGCATGTCGTATGTGAGCAGGCGCGTGGAGGACCACCTGCGTGTGGGCGCGCGATAGGTGTACGCGCGTGACTGAAGACAACCCAACACCACGGAGGGACCTGTGACTGCCAGTGAAGAGACCGCGACGACCGAGGAAATGATCGTCTGTCGAGACGTGCACAAGTGGTTCGGGGCGTTCCACGCGCTCAAGGGCGTGTCCACCACTATCAACAGGGGCGAGGTCGTGGTCGTCTTTGGCCCGTCAGGGTCGGGGAAGTCGACCTTCATCCGCACCATCAACCGGTTGGAGGAGCACCAGCGCGGCGACATCATCGTGGACGGCATCGAGCTTAGCAACGACGTTCGGAATATCGAGGCGATCCGGAGCGAGGTCGGGATGGTGTTCCAGTCGTTCAATCTCTTCCCCCACCTCACCGTAATGGACAACATCTCGCTGGCCCCGATCAAAGTCCGCAAGTGGCCGAAGGACCAGGCGCAGGAAGTAGCGATGGGCCTGCTCGACCGTGTGGGCATCCCCGAACAGGCGGGAAAGTTCCCCGGCGAGCTGTCGGGCGGTCAGCAGCAGCGCGTTGCCATCGCCCGGGCGCTGGCCATGCAGCCGAAGATCATGCTCTTCGACGAGCCCACCTCCGCACTCGACCCGGAGATGATCAAAGAGGTGCTCGACGCCATGCGTGAGCTCGCGGACTCCGGCATGACCATGATCGTAGTCACCCACGAGATGGGGTTCGCCCGCGAGGTATCCAACCGCATGATCATGTTCGACGAGGGCGTCATCGTCGAAGAGGGCACCCCCCACGACATCTTCAACAACCCCAAGCAGGACCGGACCAAGCTCTTCCTCTCACAGATCATCTGAGGCGGCAACAAATAAGGATCCGTTCACCCTGAGCTTGTCGAAGGGTTCCACTACCTAATGTGGTCGTCCTCATTGTCCACTAGTTGCTTCCGCGCACCTGCAAACTCATCCTCCGAGTGCATTGGCCCGTGATCTGGGAAGAGTTCCGACTACGCTCGCCCAGACTTGCAAAGCTCGGCGAAGAGCGATTTGAACGCGCAGGCCTGGTCTTGCTGGGTACTCTCCGCAAGAATGGGTGGCCGCGCATCAGTCCAGTCGAGGCGTACATCACGGACGGCCATCTGTACTTGGGCATGATGTGGCAGTCACGCAAGGCGCTGGACTTGCTGCGCGACCCGCGCTGCACCGTCCACAGCGTCGTCTCCAAGCCCGACGGCAGCGAGGGCGAGTTCAAAGTATACGGACGCGCGGTCGACATTCACGATCCCGATATGCGCGGGCGCTTCGCAGATGCGGTCAATGAGAGGATTGGTTGGCGGCCGGAAGAGCCGGAGTTTCACCTATTCTCCATAGACATTGACAGCGCCTCGTTCAGCGTCATCCAGGACGGCGACTGGACGAGGGAGATATGGAACGCCAGATGACACCTGCGCTACAAGCTGCTGGGGTGTCTCTGTCCTAAAGGATGCTAATGGACTTATCGAAGAGATCTGGCAGGCTGTGTTCTTGTACGCGGAACCCCGTGCCG
Organism: Dehalococcoidia bacterium; assembly: GCA_009841605.1. Taxonomy (GTDB): domain Bacteria; phylum Chloroflexota; class Dehalococcoidia; order Lucifugimonadales; family VXLM01; genus VXLM01. Next base: position 901 of record VXLM01000042.1, on the reverse strand, counting down.
TGATTCCTCACCTGGCCGTTGGGTTTCAGATACATCCTCACATCGATCGTGACAATGCCGCTATTGAAGCCATCCCTGAAGGTCAAGGAACTTGGTTCAGAGAGCAGGTTCGCTCGAGTGTAGTAGAATTCCTCAAGCCCGTCGCCCCTTCGTGTGTCGGCATGGACGAACAACATACGGCTAAACTTTGAGACGAATTTGCCCACGATGTAGTACATGTCCCACGTCGCCAATAGGGAACTGCTCGGTACATGGTTCAACGATAGCGATGTCGCATCATTCGATATCGATAACTGCAAGCCGAGCCGATTTGGCTCTTGGGCAGACACAGTAGTGTAAAGAGCCTGACGCCCCTTTTCGGCGTCCCAGTATCCCCAACGGCTGACTATTTCCTTCGGTCTGTGTACCCAAACACCGCGGTTGAACGTGAACAGGGTGATTAGGTTGTTTGTGTTGCTCCGCGTTGCTTTGACTTCTACCCGTCCTCCAATGTCCGGTATGGGCAGATTGTTCTCCGTCAACTCTAGTAGGGACTCAAGTGTGTAGCCGATACCCGTCGGTCCCTTCCGACGAGTTTGCACGAAGCCTTCGTCCCTAATGGTTAACAGCCGAGACTTGAGTTCTGACAGTCTCATAGCGGCATGGTTTTCCGGCAAATCACGATTTGTTCAGTCTTCATGGTGTTGCCGAGTTCTCCCGGCACGTTAGACGGCGAGTTCATCGACGGCATTCTCTTATTGGGTATGTTTCTCTGGAACGTGTCGACATGTGTGAACCCGTTCATCTCGAAGAATGCCGCAGTCGTCTCCGCGGTCGGTATCTCAATACCCTTGACCGTTCGATTTCCTACCACGTAACAGACGTACCCCCCTCGTTTCACCACAGACGAAACGTTCATGAT
>VXLM01000072.1 GCA_009841605.1 Dehalococcoidia bacterium | reverse complement strand
AATACATTTTTTCACCGCTGTGTTTGTGGTCAAACCAAACACCCTTCGACAAGCTCAGGGTGAACGGAGACCGTATTTGGCCTCGCCCGCCAGATGTCGATCTCAGGCGATGCTCTCGAGCGTCTGCAGCGCGTTCTGAATGTGGCCGGAGATCATAAACTCGCTGTGGAACGCGCCCCGGATTACTCCGTCGCCGTCGATGACGTAGGTTATGCGGGACGTGATCAGCCCAAACAACCGCTCTGCGTCATAGAGTTTACGGATCTTTCCTTTGGTGTCGCTCCCCATCGGAAACGGCGTTCCCAGCTTTTCGCCGAATCGCCTGACCGTGCCCACCTTATTCGTGCTGAGACCAATCACCACGGCGTTCCACGCTGAGATATCACCGTAGGACTCGCAAAATCCCCCGACCTCTGCGGAACAGCCATGAGTAAACGCCATTGGATAGAAGAAGAGTACGACGTTCCTTCCCCGGTGGTCCGAAAGGGTGAACGTGTCGCCGGAACCGAGAGTGACGGTGAAATCGGGAGCCTGCGTTCCAACTTCGAGCATTGTCTCTTAAGCTCATACGCCCGATGGCCGTTTGTCAAGTTTCGGGCGATCTACGATCGGGCTCGAAGAATTGGAGTAACTCTCATATCCTGAAGTTGCCCTGCGAAAGCGCCGTTGTAGTCAGGTATAATTCGGGCAGCAAGAAACTATCTCAAAGCTCTGTGAGTTGGTGGAAGATTGCCCTTCGACAAGCTCAGGGCGAACGAGTTTTCCTGAGCCCATGTGTGGCAAAACCTGTCGAAGCGTATTTTGAGGTAGCTTCTAAGGAGTGAGAGTTGGTGATGGAGTCCCGGTTTCGAGAACTTCCAAGCGTGAACGACGTGCTTGACGATGAGCGAGTAAGCAGACTCGTACAGGAGTTCTCGCATGAGGCGGTTCTTGGACTCATCAGAGCCGAGATCGATCGAGCGCGGGACGGCATTAGGAACGGTGATTCTCCTTTACGCCTAGACGTGCTGGCCGACGCGGTCGAGAGGCGGGCAGCGGTGCTGTGGGGCTCTATGCCCACGCCGGTCATCAATGCGACCGGAGTGATACTGCACACCAACCTGGGGCGCGCTCCGTTGAGCGATGATGCCATGGAAGCGATGCGCGCGGCCAACGAGGGCTACGGCGACCTGGAGTTCGATCTGGCAACCGGACGTAGAGGTTCAAGGCAGGGCAGGGTGGCTCAACTGCTTTGCCAACTCACAGGCGCGGAGGGTGCGCTGGTCGTCAACAACAACGCGTCGGCTGTGCTATTGGGTCTGGCGGCGGTCGCGAGCGGCAAAGAGGTGATCGTTTCGCGGGGCGAGGCGGTAGAGATAGGGGGCGGATTTCGCATCCCCGATGTGCTGCGGCAGAGTGGCGCGACCCTCGTCGAGGTGGGGACGACCAACAAGACCTACGCGCGGGACTACGAGGCGGCGATCACCGAAAACACAGGCGCCATCCTGTCCGTTCATGCCAGTAATTTTCGGGTTATGGGTTTCACGCACATGCCGTCGCTCGCCGAGTTGGTGGAGTTAGGCGCTCGTTCGGGCGTGCCCGTGCTCCATGACCTCGGCAGCGGTTGCCTACTCGATACGGCACAGTTCGGACTGGCCCATGAGCCGATGCCGCAGGAGAGCATTGGGGACGGGGCATCGCTCGCGTTTTTCTCAGGAGACAAGCTGCTGGGCGGACCGCAGGCGGGCATAATCGTGGGTAAGAGCGAGCTGATAAACGTTGTGTCGGAACACCCCCTCGCGAGGGCCGTTCGGATCGACAAGGGGAGCCTTGCCGCTCTCAATGCCACGCTGCTGCACTACCTGAAGGATGAGGCCGCATCGAAGATACCCATTTGGGAGATGATATCCCGGTCGCCCGAGTTTCTCGCCCAACGCGCCGAGTCATGGCGACTGGCCATAGACGGTCCCACCTCCGTGGTTCCCGGGAAGTCGACCGTTGGAGGAGGTAGCCTTCCGGGAGAGACGCTGCCGACCTCCTTGCTCTCTATCGACGCAACGGAGATGTCCGGCGGCGCGAGCGCTCTTGCGGCGAATTTGCGACGCAGTACTCCGCCCATCATCGGACGCATCGACGCCGAGCGGGTCCTGCTCGATCCTCGCACTGTTCCTCAAGATCTGGACGATGTGATGGTACGCGGCATCTTTCATGCTCTTTGATGGGATGGAGTAATAGTCAGGCGACAGGACAGTCGCCGGACCGCTCTACGTTCCCACTGCATGGAGGGTGTCTAATGAGTCGTCTGGAAATCGTTCGTGGTGAGCTTGCCGAACCATGAGCGGCGCCTCGACCCTTCGACAGGCTCAGGGTGAACGGAAGAGTTTTTAGACACCCTCTTAGCGAGTCGTCATTGAGCTTTGAGTGTGACTGCCCATGGCTCTGTTGTACATTGGAACGTAGGCGAATACCCTCGTAAAACGTTGACCCGTAGGCGCATTGGTGCTAGAAATGTATTTCAGTTTTTCAAGGTGAGGATGAAGACCACATGGCAGGAACCAGCGAGGGGCAAGCGACCGAGTACTACATCGATGTCGACAGCGCGGGGGATCACGGCAGGGCTATCAAGCCCATGATCGTCTCGCGGATGGGATATGTCATGCGACAGTCTTTGACTGCCGATGTCATCGAGGATATGGATGCTGATGACCTGATTCAGCAGGTGGCCTATCACGCTGCCGAGGATAGGGACTTCCTTCTTCCCGACACCCCGCTGAAGGAATCGGTCTTTCGCGTTCTGCTGGCCAATGAGAACAAGCCCATGACGTCAGAGGAGGTCAGCAAGATACTGGAGGACAAGTGGTCACTCAGCCCCTATCCTCGCGATACGTCTCCGGAGGTCATCGAGCGGCTATTGGCCGGTGGGGGCGATACCTACTGTTTCGTTGCAGTTCCGCCACCCGCACCCTCCGAAGAAGAGACCGAGACGAAGTCGGAGGCCGTCGCCGAGGAAATCGAAGTTGAAGGGGCGCTTGAAGAGTAGTCCAACTTCATCGAATGCCTCGCAGAGATTCGAAGAATCGGATATAGGGCCATTTGCTAGGAAAAACAAAGGGGGCAGACCGTAGTCTGCCCCCTTTGTCGTATCCGACGATTGCAGTCTAGTTAGAAGTCCTCTTCTTTCGACTTTCTCTTCTTTCTGATGACCTCGACCTCGGGTGTCGCCACGATGCCGACCGATGAGATACTCGACATGCTGGGCGTCGTTTTCTTTGACTTCCGTGGTTCTCGTTTGGGTCGTCCGCCTCTAGCCATTTGGTACCTCCCATACGGTAGATTTGCTTGACTTGACTATACAGAGTGTAAGGTATCGCACAAGACGGTGTAAAGCCGAGACCGTGCTCCGATTCTCTCCTCAGTACACAACGCCACGGGCTTGGGTGTGTCACCGCCTTACGCTCCGCTTGTACCGCGCGACGCTGATGGATATGATTTGGGCGGCAATAAGCTGCAATAGCAGTGAGTAACTTATGAACGTGTCAGAGACACTCCGACGCCTCGACATGGACGGCTTCTGCATTCTTCAGGGCGTGATCCCAGAGGATGAAGTGGATGAGGTCCTGAATGAGGTCGAGGCGGCTGTCTCGGAGAATCAACGGGTTAATGAACAGATGCAGGCGAATGTTCGCGCGCGCGGGCACCGCATCGGAGCGACCGGCGTTGCCTCCATCGGCGGCCTCATCAACGAGGTGCCCAAGTTTGGACGATACCTCGCAGACCGGCGTATTGTCGATCCCTGCGAGAGCATCTTTGGGCCTTACGTCCGGGTGTCTTCGGTCGGCGCCGTCATGAACCATCCGGGCAACGCGCGGGGGTACTGGCACTCCGACTGGCCGTTCAACCAGACGGTCGCGTCCCACGTTCCGGCGCCATACTCAGACGCCGTGATGCACGTTACCGCCATCTTCATGCTCTCCCCTTTCACCGAGGAGACGGGCGGGACCCTGGTGGTGCCAGGCAGCCACAGGTCGTCCACAAACCCGTCCGGCGAGAACGGAGTCGACCGAGACGCGCCTTATCCCACCGAGATCAACGCACAGGGTGAGCCGGGCGACGTGCTCCTCTTCGACAGCAGGCTCTGGCACAGCGTCGCGCCCAATCTCAGCGACCGTCCTCGAACGGCAGTCATCGCCCGGTATGCCCCTTGGTGGCTGAATCTCTCCGTTCAACGACCCGGAACGCCCGATCATACGCAGATCGTCGTTGAGACAGGTGGCAAGCCAAGTGTCGTTCCTCTCGTCAAGCGCGACGTGTTCGAGAGTCTCCCGGATGAGGCGAGGGCGCTATTCCGCCACTGGGTGGAAGATTAGCGAGGGGACTTGTCATTCGCCCTCGATCGTGCCGATTTTGAGAGAGACTTGAGCCGCAATGTTTAACTTTGCCATCGACTACTACATCATGGTCGTCATTGCGGCTTGCGGCGTGCTGCAGATTGCCGCCTCGGTTGGTAGGCTCGACGCTCTTCTCCTGTTCAAGACCCCATTGGCAGCAAGGGCACTCGGCGTCATTCTCGCGGTAGCCGGCCCCGTCTTGTTCTTCGCCACCGCTGAGCGGAACATCAATGACTACGAGGGTGGTCTCGACGGCAATTTTCAAGGGCTGTTCTTCATTCTCGGCACGATCACTGCGCTGGTCCTTACCTTCGCAGCAACTTCATTCGTCAACAGAAGCATGGACCATCCCACACAGATTGAGAACGGGATCGAGTCCCTGAAACGGACCAACTACGCTCGCGCGCTGGCGAACAACACCCGATTTCTGCGCAAACATAGGCGGATGTGGCGGACATGGACGAGACCGTATTTCTTTGGCTGAACGGCTTTGTGGGCAGGTTGCCCGCCTTCGACGCCCTCATCGAGTTCGTGGTGAGCGACTACCTCGTGCCGGTCACGCTCGCCCTCACGCTGTTGGTTCTCTGGTTCGCTGGTGATACAGCATCACGCCGTCGCTATCAGCTTGGAGTGATCGGCGCTGTATTCGCCGTCGCCCTCAGCAATGGCTCCATCGAGATACTGAACAACTTCGTCTTCCGCGACCGGCCCTTCGTCCACCACGAGGTATCGCTCCTGTTCTACGAGCCGACCGACTCGTCCTTCCCGGCGAACACGGCTGCGATGGCCTTCGGTATCTCGGCGGCGGTATGGGTGTTCAACCGGGGGGTCGGGTGGATACTTCTGGCAATCTCAGCGCTGTATGCCTTCTCCAGGGTGTACGCAGGTGTGCACTATCCGCTCGACGTGATCGCGGGCGGGCTGATCGGCGTCGTCGCGGCGGGAACCGGTCATGTTATTGCAAGACTGCTCCGACCGCTGATACAGATCGTCCTCAAGGCCGGCCGGGTCGTCCTGCTCGCGTAGGTAGGGCGGGTGCCTCTCTGATATAATTGGATACAGTCGAACGGCCCTCGAATCCACCGGCTGGGTAAAGGGAAGTATTTGCAGACGTTCCGATTTATTGCGGGTCTTTCGGCACTCTGCCTTCTCCTTGCGGCATGTGGGGATTCTTCAAAGACCGACGAACCTACTCCGCTGCCGACCCTCACCCCCATACCGTCGCCCACTCCCTTTCCGACGCCTGAGCCGTCTCCCACGTCCGAACCCGCGACCGATGATACTCCTCCCACGGCGGAGGAGTACTACGTTGCCGCAGTGTCGTACGCGGATTCCGGTGACGACGACTTCGCCATAAACCTATTCACAAAGGCAATAGAGCTGGATCCCGCCTTTAGCGACGCTTACAACGACAGGGGCGCGTCCCACCTGGCGTTGGAGGAATTCTCCGAAGCCGAGGCCGACTTCTCAAAGGCCATCGAGCTTGTGCCCGACGACGCAGACTATTACAACAACCGCGGCGTGGCGCGCATGTCCCTTTCCGATGTCGAGATGGCCATCGACGATTTCAATGCCGCAATCGACCTCGATCCGGCAATGATCGACGCCTACTTGAATCGGGCGATGGTCTATGTTCGGCTCCAACGGTTCGATGAATCGCTCATCGACCTCGAACAGATCCTGTATCTCGACCCCCAGTACGCCGAAATACACAACTACCGGGCCAGCATATTCATGGCTCTCGACCGTCCACGCGACGCGCTTTATGAGCTCGACCGCCTGATAGGCTTGAGACTCGCAGACCGTGACGCGCACGTTAACCGCGCCATCGTCCTTCTCCGTCTCGGAGAGGATGAGCGCGCGCAGATCGACATTGATATCGCACTCGAACTGGGTGCCGATCAGGAACGGCTTCAACGTACGCTTGACCGCGTTCGGGCGGAGCGTGACGCTTCCGACGAGCAGTAGCGTCGGCGGTTCGATTGGCCTATGGCCCGGCGCAAAATGAGACCTTTTCAGGAAGATTCAAGATGATCCGCAAGGCAGCGTTTGTCTACGATGACGCAATGTCCAGTCACGTGCTGAGCGAGACTCATCCGATGCGTCCGGTTCGGCTGCGGTACACGTACGAACTGGCCGACGCTTACGGCCTGTTCCAGCCCGATCACTCGACCCTCGTCACGCCGCGCGCCGCGACCGTGGAAGAGGTCACGACATTCCACACGCCCGAATACATCAATGCCGTCGAAAGAGTAGGGCAGGGCGACTTCTCAATAAACCCCATGGAGTTCAACATCGGCCCCGGCGACAACCCCGGCTATGAGGGTATGTACGACGCGGCCATGCTGTCGACCGGGGGATCCATGCGCTGCGTCGATCTGCTGCTGGATGAGGGGTACGATGTCGCTTTCAACATATCGGGTGGACTTCACCACGCGATGCCGGGCTATGCCTACGGCTTCTGCATTTTTAATGACCCGGTGCTGGCGATCAACGAGATGCTCCGACGCGGACTGCGCGTTGCCTACGTCGACGTCGACTGCCACCACGGCGATGGCGTGCAGTACGCCTTCTACGATACGGACCGCGTCCTGACGATCTCGCTCCATGAGACCGGTCAATTCCTGTTCCCCGGGACAGGATACGCCCAGGAGACCGGAACAGGACGCGGTCGCGGGTGCTCAGTCAATGTTCCACTGTACCCGTACACTGGCGATGAGACTTACTACTGGGTCTTGGAGCAGGTCGTTCTGCCGCTGCTGGACGCCTTCCGTCCCGACGTGCTCGTCTCGCAGCTTGGGATCGATTCGCACTACCGCGATCCCATAACTCACCTTGCGCTCACGACGCAGGGGTTTGGGAAGGTCGTAGCCGAGTTTGCCGGCAAGGCTCCCAAGTGGCTGGCTCTCGGCGGCGGAGGCTACGATGTGCAGGCAGTGGCGCGGTCATGGACGCTGGCCTACGGCGTCATGTCGGAGCAGAATCTGGACGACGCAATACCTGAGTCGTACCGGTCGAAGTATGGAGTAGAGACCCTCCCGGACACCGAGCAACTGCCCGACATCGTCCACAAGGCGCAGGACGACGCGAAGACCTTTGCGGAAGCCAGCGTCGGAGCGGTTCAGGGGCTCATCTTTCCGACGCATGGCATCAGGGCAGGGTGAGGGAAGTCCGGCAGGGGGCTGACAGGGGTAGGTAAAACGGACTTGCAGTTACGATCCGGCCCCGTCTCCCTGTCATTCCGAGCGTAGCGAGGAATCTAAAGTCCATGACTGCAAGACGGGTAAGTCGGCGCACCATCCGCATCCTCGCCGACGGGATAGGAATTCTCCATGTCGGCGCTGCCTTGGGACGGGCATTTTAGATTCTTCACTCCGCTTCACTGCGTTCAGAATGACAGTGGCGGGGCTGCTTTCAAAGTGGGGCAATAGCTGAATGCCTATCCTTGCCTGCCCGCCGGGGGAGAGATACAGAGAGGGGGCCGCCCAAACCGGACAGCCCCCGCGGTAAGCCTACTCTGTCCGATCCCGCCTACCTCACCTCGCGGAACTCGCCCTCGACGGTGCTGTCATCGTCGTCGTCTCCGTCCGAGTCGTCGGATGGCGTTTCATCTACTTCATCGGCTGAAGCCTGAGCACCACCCTGCTGGCTGTATACGGCTTGGCCGACGGCCTGAAGGGCAGTGTTCAGTTCCTCCATCGACGACTTGATGCGGTCGGTGTCGTCGTCGGAGATGGCTGCACGGACGGCGGCGATCTTGCCGTTGATGTCTTCCTTCATCTCGTCCGATATTTTGTCTTCGTTTTCCTTGACGAGCTTCTCCGCAGCGAAGGCGGAGTTTTCGGCGGCGTTTCGAGTCTCCACCTTCTCGCGCTGCTGCCGGTCTTCCTCCGCGTGCTCCTCGGCGTCGCTGACCATCTGGTCGACCTCGTTGTCGCTCAGGCCGGAGCTCGCAGTTATCGTGATCTTCTGCTCCTTGCCCGTGCCCTTGTCCTTGGCCGAGACGTTCAGGATGCCGTTGGCGTCGATGTCGAACGTGACCTCGATCTGTGGAACTCCACGAGGAGCGGGCAGGATGCCGTCGAGCATGAAGCGACCAATGCTCTTGTTGTTGCTCGCCATATCGCGCTCGCCCTGGAGCACGTGTACCTCGACGCTGGTCTGTCCGTCCGCGGCGGTCGTGAACGTCTCCGTCTTGGCCGTCGGGATGGTGGTGTTGCGCGGGATGAGGGCCGTCGACACGCCTCCCAGCGTCTCGATGCCCAGGGTCAGCGGAGTGACGTCCAGAAGCAGAAGGTCCTGCACGTCGCCCTGGAGGATTCCGGCCTGGATCGCCGCGCCCACTGCAACGACCTCGTCGGGGTTGACGCCCTGGTGGGCCTCCTTGCCGAAGAGGCCCTCTACGGCCTTCTGGACCGCCGGCATTCTCGTCATGCCACCCACGAGGATCACCTCATCAATGCCGCCCGCTTCAACCTCGGCGTCCTTGAGGGCTTGTCTGCAAGGGCCTATCGACTGCTCTACGAGATCACCGACCAGCTGTTCCAGCTTCGACCTCGAAAGGCTCATCACGAGGTGCTTCGGTCCGGAAGCGTCTGCGGTGATGAACGGCAGGTTGATCTCAGTCTCCATGAGCGAGGAGAGCTCGATCTTTGCCTTCTCCGCCGCCTCTCGCAACCGTTGGAGGGCCATGCGGTCGTTCGCAAGGTCGATGGCCTGATCGCGCTTGAACTCCTCGACGATCCAGTCCATGATGCGCTGGTCGAAGTCGTCGCCGCCGAGGTGAGTGTCGCCGTTCGTCGACTTGACCTCGAACACGCCCTCGCCGATCTGGAGGATCGTGATGTCGAACGTGCCGCCACCGAGGTCGTACACGGCGATGGTCTCTTCGCCTTTCTTATCGAGTCCGTAGGCGAGGGAAGCCGCCGTCGGCTCGTTGATGATTCGCAGCACCTCGAGGCCCGCGATGCGTCCCGCGTCCTTCGTGGCGTTCCGCTGGCTGTCGTTGAAGTAGGCGGGAACGGTGATGACGGCCTGCGTTATCGTCTCGCCCAGCTTGGCCTCGGCGTCCTGCTTGAGCTTCTGCAGGATCATCGCGGACATCTCCGGCGGCGCGTAGGTCTTGTCGCCCATAGCGACGTAGGCGTCCCCGTTGGTGTGCTTTTCGACCTTGAACGGCACGAGCTTGAGGTCGCGCTGTACGCTGTCTTCGTCGTACCGGCGGCCCATGAACCGTTTGACGGAGAATATGGTGTTCTCCGAGTTCGTCACGGCCTGACGTTTCGCGGTTGTCCCCACGTAGCGCTCGCCGCTCTTCGGGTTCATCGCCGCCACGGACGGCGTCGTCCGTCCGCCCTCCGCGTTCTCGATCACGCGAGGCTCGCCACCCTCGATCACGGCCATGCACGAGTTGGTCGTGCCCAGATCGATTCCCAAAATCTTCGCCATTACGCTGTCTCCTTGTCGCTGTTCGTTTCGTTGGAATCATCGGTTTCCGGCTGCTCGGGACGTTTGGCAACCACGACCTGCGCGGCCCGGAGCACCCGATCCTTGTACATATATCCTTCCCTGAAGACCTCCACCACAGTTCCCTCGTCGCCGTCCTCGGTCTCCCGGAACAGGAGGGCCTCAGCGAAGGCGGGGTCATAAGGCTCTCCCATGGACTCGACCTTTGTGACGCCCTCCGTGTCCAGCATGTTCACGACATTTCGCCGGACGAGCTGGATGCCCTCCGCCCATCCGGCAGACTCGTCGGTCGGGATCATGGCAATCGCGCGGTCGAGATCGTCGACGGTCGAGAGCATCTTCATGAGCAGGACCGACTTGGCGCTCCGCTGTATCTCTTCCTTCTCCTCCTCGACCCGCCTGCGATAGTTGACGAGGTCTGCCTGAGCGCGGGCCGCCATGCTCTTGAACTGCTCGCGTTCACGCTCAGCTTCTTCGAGCCGCGCCTGAAGATCGTCCGCCTCGTCACCAGCTAGAGTTTCGTCCTCTCCGCCCTCGGCCGGGAGTTCCTCGGCGTCATCCTCATGTTCGCTCATTACCATATCCTCTGTACCTCTATTGGGACTTTCGTTAGCCCGCGCACGCTAACGCTTTCGCTCCGAGTAGAGCAGGGAGATCATCTCGTCGATGCTGTCGTCGAGGGCCTGCTTGGCGTCCGCGTCGTCGACACGGCGTAACTCCACTTTCGTCTTGACCAGCTTGTTGAACAGTTCGAGCACCAACTGCACTCCAGCCAGATTCAGGCCGAGGTCGCCGACCAGGTGCTTGATGAGCCGAAGCCGGGCAATATCGAGCTCGGAGTAGAGCCGGAGCATACCCTCCGTGCGAGTCGGTCTGACCAGCCCCGCGCGCTCGTACTTGCGGAGCGTCTGCGGGTGCATTTCGAGGATGCGGGCCGCGACGCTGATGATGTAGACGCCGTCGATCTCCGGCCGTCCGGGGCCCGTTGCAGGGCCTTGCCGTCCACGCGAACGGGTAGACTCACGCACCCTGCTTGCCTCTTCGATGATGTCCTGAAGCGCCGCCGCTAACCCCGCAGGGAACGGGGACGTTCTATTGACAACACCGGAGCGGCGAGTGGAGGGCCTGTCAGGATCGAACAACATGCTAACTCAATCGGTCTTGGCTACGTTATAGGGGTTACGAAGGACATTGTATAACTTGATACAAAGCATGTCAAGGGAGTTGATTGTAGAGCCGGACGTCGGGAACTTCTCGAATGGCCAGAGCGTCTACCTACCGCGAGGAGCAACTTCCAAACGCGAGGAATCTGAAAGTCTATCGAGTTTGTCGGAAACGGAAGGAGGCAAAGTGATGATAATGTTCAAGGCTTGTCCAAGGTGCCAGGGCGACATGCACCAGAACCGGGATATGTACGGGGAGTACCGCGAGTGCCTGATGTGTGGCTACATGGCGGACATTCGCAAGCCGAGCCTGTTCAGCATGGAGCCGGTCCCGGCCCCTGCCCCGGTCCAGAAGAAGGTATCCAAGCGTCCGGCCCGAGCGCGGACATCGGCCATTCGAGCGGCGTAGCCGCAGCTGGCATCGCCGGCCATTCGGTCCAAATCAAAGACCCTTTCGTACCTCGCACGAAAGGGTCTTTTCTTATGTCTATGGCCAAAGTGCAGAAGGTAGGGGGACAGTCCCCAACACCTACCAAAAGCTGCCGAAGCGCTCCTCTTTCCAGGGGTCGGCCTCCATGTGGTAGCCGCGCTGCTCCCAGAAGCCGGGCCGGTCGCGGTCCATAAGCTCGATGCCGTTGACCCACTTGGCGCTCTTCCATGCGTACTTCTTGGGCACGACCAGGCGCAGAGGACCGCCATGATCCCGGTCGAGCGGCGCGCCGTCGTGGTTGTAAGCGAAGAGCACGTCGTCGTCGAGCAGAACGTCGAGGGCGAGGTTGGTCGTGTAGCCGCCGAAGCAGTGCATCATCACGTGAGAGGCCTCAGGCTTCGGATCGACGAGGCCCATCACCTCAGAGAACGACACGCCCTCCCAGGTGTTTTCGAGGCGGCTCCACTGCGTCACACAGTGGAACTCCGAGTCGATTGTGACCTTGGGGAGAGACATGAACTCCTCCCAGTTCAGCGACTTCTCCTGGTTCACCAGACCGAAGATGTCGAACCGCCACGTTTCGAGTTCGATCCTCGGCGGCGCGTCGAACGTCATGACGGGCCATTTCTCGGTCACGAACTGGCCGGGTGGCGCGACAACGCCTTCCTGCTTCTTGATCTGCTTTGCGCCCGTGAGCCTCTTGAACAGCATGTTTTGGATACCTCTCATCCGGGAGTATGGGGATTCGATCGCGACGTTTCCCGCGTCCGGCCGCCGCAATCATAGTATACAACGCTGTGTGACTGTCGAAGGACTGCTTGTCTGAGGAGGGGCGGACGAGAGTTCACCCAATTGTTATGGTTTTGAGTTCGGGGCTAGTACGCCCACTGCATTCCTCCCGGTCAACTGGCGTATAATTGCGCGGAATCGGATCGGAGGAGATATCGGCGCTATGGAGCAGTTGCGTATCCTGAACATCGGGGGGCACCCGAAGGACTGCATCCTGTACGCGGGCGGCACCGTCGCGAAGCACGTCCGGCGGGGTGACCACGTTACGATTCTCACCCCGTACACCGGCATGTCCCATCACCTGACGGGCATCAGCGCCTACCGCGAGACGGGGACGATGCCGGACATGGACGAGCTTGTCGCGGACCGCCGACGGGAGCTGGAAGAGGCGTCAGCCGTGCTCGGAGTAACCGACGTGCGATTCCTTGGCTACGACGACTCCATCACCACCATCCAGCCCGAGATCGTCAGCGACATCGCCGACGTCATCGGCGAGATAGCCCCGCATGTCGTCATCTCCCACTGGCCACATGACACCGTCGGCGCGCACGCCCTCGCCACTCAAATGCTCCTCATCGCCACCGACACGGCAGCGGGAATCCGGGAAGGCAAGAGCTACGCTCCAACCGGAGGCGATACGGGAGGATGGACGGCGCAGATCTTCTACCACGACCAGCGCGGACGCACGAACGTCCTCGAAAGCCTGAACCCCAGGATGCCGGACACCATCATCGACATCAGCGATGTAGTCAAACTCAAGGCCCAGGCGATGAACAAGTTCACGTCCCAGCACTACTCGGAGGGCGGAGGTCTCCAGCGCAAGCTCGGCGAGGTCCTGGACGGCGGGATAGCCGCGCTACACACTCGCGTTCCGTATGCCGAGGCGTTTCTGAGACACAACCCGGAACTGCACGAGTACCTCCCGGTCAGCGAGTATGGCATGAAGATTTCCCGCGAGACGACGACCGAGTTCGTCTCCCGGATGGTGCTCTAAATGAGGGCCGCGCGACTGGTTGGGCCCCGAAACTTTGAGATCGTCGATGCGCCCGTTCCTACGGTGTCCGACGGGAACTGCTTGGTCGAGATAGAAAGCTGGTCGATCTGCGGGAGCGACATTCGTCACACCTACGGGACCGTACTCGACGAGGAAGACTACCCCATGCAGATCGGACATCCCGCCCACGAGATCGCGGGAACGGTCGTGGAGACCCGCTCCGATCGCTTCCGTGAGGGCGACCGTGTCATCGTACTTCCGACGAGTGATACGGCGCTCGTGGAGTGCATCGAGGCTCTGCCGGAGCGAATGATCGCCCTCCCTGACGACGGTCCGACGAACGAGTGGCTCATGTGCCAGCCGTCAGGCACGGTGATATACGGCTGCCAGCAGCTAGGAACGCTGCTCGGCAAGAACGTCGTCGTGCTGGGGCAAGGCGCCATCGGCCTCTCGTTCACGGCGATTCTGTCACGCTCGGGCGTGTCGAACCTCATAGCGGTTGACCCGCTCGACTACCGCCTTGAATATTCCGAGAAATTCGGGGTGACACATACCGTCAACCCAACGGTGACACCGACCGAGGATGCCGTGCTCGACATTCTTGGCGGCGAGAAGCCCGACATCGTCGTCGAGGCGGCAGGATATACCGACACGCTGAACATGGCTCTCAGGCTCGTGAAGAGCTTCGGTACCGTCATGATGTTCGGCATTCAGCAAAAGAGTAGGGAGCACGGCTTCGTCGTGCCGATGGAGTACAAGGACTTCCGCGGCAGCAATGCCCGCCTGAAGACCGTCGCGGCAGGGCACACGGAGGATATCACTTCTCACATCGAGCTCATGGTCGAGCTCAAGCAGCGCGGCTGGTGGGACCCAGCGGAGCTCATCACGCACCGCCTGCCGTTCGAGGAAGTCCGGCGCGCCTTCGACATGTACGTCGACCACGACGACGGAATCGTCAAGGTCGTGATGGAGCGCTAGACGGCCTGTTTCTTGAGCTTCGAGACGAACTTCTTGCGGAACTTCGAGACCTTGGGCCGCACGACGACGAAGCAGTAGGGCTGGAAGGGGTTCTTCTCGAAGTACCGCTGGTGGTACTCCTCCGCCTCGAAGAACATGTCGAGGGCAGTGATCTCAGTCACGATGGGGTCGTCCCACACTTCCGCGACGGTCATCTCCTCGATGACCTCCTCGGCGATGAGCCGCTGGTCCTCGTCGTGGAAGTAGACCGCCGAGCGATATTGGGTGCCAACATCGTTGCCCTGCCGGTTCAGGGTCGTCGGGTCGTGGATCGTGAAGAATACCTCGAGGAGCTCCCGGAAGCTCACCATGTCTGGGTCGTACGCGATCTGAACGACCTCGGCGTGGCCGGTCGTCCCGGAGCACACCGCCTCGTAGGTAGGACTGAGGTCGTGCCCGCCGGCATACCCCGACACCACCGACTCGACGCCGCGCAGCTCGTTATACACGGCCTCCAGGCACCAGAAGCATCCGCCGGCCAGCGTGGCGAGGAGGTTTCCGTCACCGGAGCGATTTCCGTTTTGTTGGTTCATTGCGGTCTCCTCTTGTTGAAGTGACGTGCCGAGAGCTCGTAGCGCGCGGGCGTTGTGGAAGCAGTATACCAGTGCGTAGAGATTCTCATCCGTCTATCTGTGAAACGGAATCGGCCCATCTTTGGGTAGTAACAGGGCGCGTTCGCAGGTGGTACCATGCGATTTGCCGGCAAACCATCTCACCTCAAACGAACACAGAACCAAACCATGCAGCCCGGAAAACTCCCCCTCGATCTGCTGTCACGTCTTCTCGGTGAGATCGACGTACGCGACCCCCGTGTCGTGCTCGGCGCGAGGGCGGGTGAAGACGCCGCCCTCATCGACTTCGGCGACCGGTACCTAGTCGCCAAGACCGACCCCATCACATTCGCGACCGACCTCATAGGCTGGTACATGGTACAGGTCAACGCCAACGACATCGCTGTCATGGGAGGCACGCCGCGCTGGCTCATGACTACACTCCTGCTCCCCGACACCACGCCCGAGGCAGAAGTGGAGCGTATTTTCACCCAGGTGCGTGAGGCTTGCGAGGCCCTGAACATCACCCTCATCGGTGGCCACACTGAGATCACTTACGACCTGTCTCGCCCCATCGCCGTCGGCGCGATGCTGGGAGAGGTGCCGAAGGAGCGCGCCGTGCTCACGTCGGGCGCGCGGCCCGGAGACAGCATCGTTTTGACGAAGGCCATTGCTGTGGAGGGCACATCGATACTTGCCCGGGAGGCCGCTAACGACCTCTCAGAGCGTGGAGTTTCGCTCGACACCATCAACCGCGCCAAGGAATTTCTATTCAGCCCCGGCATCAGCGTCGTTCCGGAAGCCTCGATTGCGTGCGACGTGGTGGACGTTCACGCCATGCACGATCCGACCGAGGGGGGGCTCTCCGGTGGCCTCGTCGAAATGGCGGCCGCGGCCAACGTCGGACTGCTTATCGATATGGAGGCCGTTCCGGTTCTCCCGGAATGCCGGGAGATATGCGACGCACTTGGTCTTGATCCATTAGGCCTGATCGCATCAGGTTCCCTGCTTGCCGCCTTGCCGCCCAGCGAGGTTGAGACGTTGATAACTGCCCTCGCACGCGAAGGCATCGCTGCCAGCGAGATCGGCACGGTCACCGATCCGGCTGATGGCATTAAAGTCCGATACGGGGATGAAGTTCGCGATTTGCCAACGTTCCCGAGGGACGAACTGGCCCGCTGGTTCGGTGGCTAGTTCCTGATATCTGCTAGTCCGACCGAGAAATCGGGATACGCAGAGGAAACCGCCCGCTCTCACCGTTGCCTAAGTGGTCGTCCGCAGGTCGTCGGCGGGGAGGACACGAACGGTCATGCGCTGGTTGCGGGCCCCGGCTTGGCGGCGGAGTACGATGAGTACGCCGACGAGCCAGAAGGCCGACATCAGAGTGATGAGAGACCAGTGCCATTGGTAGAAGAGGGCGATGCCGGTGATGATGATGTTGACGAATGAGAGGGGCACAAGCACCTTCCAGCCGAACGCCATGAGCTGATCGATCCGCAGGCGCGGGTAGGTTCCCCGAATCCAGAAGATGACGAGAATCACTGCGTAGGTCTTGACGAGGAACCAGGCGACCGAAAGCAGGGTGTGAAGAGGGCCGTCAAAGGGCATGTCCGGCCAGCGCCAACCTCCCAAGAACAAGAGGGTAACGAGCGCGGCGACGGTGAAGGTGTTGATGTACTCCGCGAGGAAGAACACTGCCCAGTGAGCGCCGCTGTACTCGACGAAGGGGCCGCCGACGACCTCCGACTCGGCATGGTGTATGTCGAAGGGAGTGCGTCCAAGCTCCGCCAGGGCCGCCACGAGGAAGAGGAACAGACCGAGCGGCTGGACGATGGCATTGCCGACTCTTGCCTCGGCTTGGTCGTTGACGATGTCAACGATGTTGAGGGACTGGCTCAGCATCGCGACCGCGAGGAGTGCCATGATGAAGGGCACCTCGTAGCTGACGAGCTGCCCGGCTGCGCGAAGGCCGCCCAGGATGGCGTACTTGTTGGCGGACCCCCAGCCGGCCATGACGAGTCCCAGCACGGTCAGGACGGAGAAGGCCGTGATGTAGAACAGGCCCATGTCCATGTTGCGCAGGACGATATCCTGCGTTATCGGGATCGTAACCCAGAGGAGAAGAGACGGAACGAAGACCGCCAGAGGGGCCAGCCAGTAGACGCGCCGGTCGGCCCAGGAAGGCAGGATATCCTCCTTGGTGATGAGCTTGAGGGCGTCGGCGATGGGCTGGAGCGTGCCGTGCGGGCCCACGCGCATGGGACCCATGCGCTGCTGGATGCGAGCGAGGGCTTTGCGTTCGAGCCACGTGAGCACGAGCACCATGACGGAGAGGAAGGCGAAGATGAGGGCGGCGCCAACGGCATAGGTGATGGGTTGCGGGATGTCTTCGAGGAACTCCGTCACCGGTCGACCTCGCCCAGGACGATATCGAGGGAGCCGAGGATGACGACGGCGTCGGCGACGTAGGCGTCGCGGAGCATCGGTTCGAGGGCCTGGAGGTTGGCGAAGGAGGGAGCGCGGACCTTCACGCGGTAGGGATGCTGGCTGCCGTCGCTGACGAGGAAGACGGCAAAATCTCCGCGCGGGGACTCGGTGCGCTGGTAGACCTCGCCCTTCGGTGGACGGGTCAGGCGACGAGTCTTGGCCGCGAATTCGCCGGGTTCCATCTGCTCCATCGCCTGCTCGACGATGCTCATCGACTGGCGCATCTCCTCCACCCGTACGTAGTACCTGTCCCAGCAGTCGCCGTGCTCTCCCACGGGGATGCCGAATTCGAACCGGTCGTAGATCCCGTATGGCTCCGAAATACGCACGTCTTCCGGCACACCGGTGGCGCGGAGCGCCGGGCCAGTGACTCCGAGGTCGATTGCTTCCTCGGCGCTGATCGCGCCGACCCCCTTGGTGCGGGCGAGGAACATCTCGTTGTCGGACAGGAGCGCGTCGCACTCGTCGATGCCGCGCTTGAGCTGGTCGGTGAGTGTGGCCATGCGGTCGGGGAAGTCCACCGGCAGGTCTTCGTGGACGCCGCCGACGCGGATGTAGTTGTGCATCATGCGCGCGCCCGTCACTGACTCGAAGAGCTCTTGGATTCGCTCGCGCTCACGGAAGCCGTAGAGGATGGGCGTCATAGCCCCGGCGTCGAGTCCGTAGACACCGTAGAACAACATGTGATTGGCGATGCGGTTGAGCTCGCAGAGGATGGTGCGGATATACCACGCGCGCTCCGGTATCTCCAGGTCCATGATCTTCTCGACTGCCATGCAGAAGGCGAGCTCGCTATTGAGGTTGCCGATGTAGTCGATGCGGTCGAAGAGCGTGACGATCTGGGAGTAGTCCTCGATCTCGCAGAGCTTCTCTGACCCGCGGTGCAGGTAGCCGATGTGCGGCTCGACCCTTTTAATGCGCTCGCCGTCGATCCACAGCACCATGCGGAACACCCCGTGCGTACTGGGGTGCTGCGGCCCCATGTTGACCATGAGGTCGACGGGGTCGAGTGAGTCGGTCTGCGTGGTTGGAGTGTCTGTGGTCAAGGTTAGTTAGATGTTGTCCAATAGTCGAAAGAACCGTTCACGAGACATACCCGCCGTACGCATGTTTGATCGTATGTGGTCGATGGAAACCATGCGTGGCGACCGCTTGATTACCACAGGCCTCCGTACTCCTGTTTTGGTCATAATGAGGTGATCTCCGCGAGTTCGGGCTATTGAGAACCCATCAGCTTCAAACAGTTTCACCAAGTCTGAGTACGGGATTTGGGTAATGCGACGGGAGGTACTCAAGGTATGGCAGCCGTTACCTCCTCGACAATGCGTCGACGCAGACTCCACACGCCGTCAACCATGGCGAATCCACATTCTGCCAGCACTTCATCCAACGTACCAAGTAATTCGCAACCCTCCAGAAACGCCTCGACCGCTTCCTGAAGGGCGTCTCGCGCCTCCTCAACCGTGTCGCCAAAACTTGAAACGTCCAGATCGGGGCATCGAGAGACGTATAGATCACCTTCACGGAATATCTCGGCCCTATAGCTGATTGTCGTCATTTCAGTTGGCCTTTCTGCACTTTCAAGAAGGTCCTCAACCCTGCCACCTGCTAATTCGACTGGCGGTCGTTTTGTGTGACCCGAATGTGGCGCACCAGATCTCTACCACTCCTCGTACTCATGGTATGGAAAACTCTTCAATCCCGGATGACCCTCGAAGCCGTCGTAGAGGAGGAGTGGACTGAGGTTCGGATGGTCTTGGAAGACAACGCCGTAAAGGTCGTGGGCCTCGCGCTCGAACCAGTCCGCTCCGCGCCAGACGCTCACGACGGTCGGGATGCGGGGCTCGTCGAGCTGGACGTTCGTCTTGATGACCATCTTGTGCCTTCTGCGGAGGGAGAAGAGGTGGTAGCTGACCTCGATTCGCTCGACGTAGTCGACGGCGGAGATGCAGCGGAGGTAGTCGAAGTTGAGGTCAGGATGGTCTTTTGCGATGCGGCAGACCTCAGGGACCCGTTCGGCGGCGACGGTAACCGTGACCTCGTCGACGGCGGCTCCGATCTCCATGGGCATGTCACCGTAGACAGATGGCAAGGTCTTGGAGAGTGCTTCCCCCATATCATCGAGACGGGCGGGCGCGAGCGCAGCAGCGCCGCCTCGTGCTCGCGCAGGTCGAGCGGGTCTCGGACGGCCCTTACTCTCCTGCGTCACCGGACCGGGCGTCCTGCTTGATCTTTTCCTGGAGCTGGAGGAGGCCGTACATCAGGGCCTCTGGCCGGGGCGGACAGCCGGGAACGTATACATCGACGGGGATGAGGTGATCGACCCCCATGATGACGGAGTATGAACGGTAGTACGGCCCTCCGTTGGTCGCGCAGCTTCCCATGGCGATCACCCACTTGGGGTCAGGCATCTGCTCGTAGAGGAGCTTTATCGGCTCGGCCATCTTCTTCACCACCGTGCCGGCCACGATCATGACGTCGGCCTGTCGCGGGGAAGGCCACGTGACGACGCCGAAGCGGTCGAAATCGTGATGCGACATGTGCGTGCTCATCATCTCGATGGCGCAGCAGGCGAGGCCGAAGGACAGCGTCCACAGGGAGTTCTTGCGCGCGAGGGCGAAGAGCTCGTCCGACTTCCCCACGAGCGTGTTCGGGATGATCTCTTGCAGGACGTTATCGGCGGGATTGTTGCCGCTTCCCGGTTGGTAGCCTTGTCCCAGATTTATCTCCATTGCAGGACTCCTTTCCTCCAACCGTAGATGACGCCGAAGAAGAGGATCGCGATGAAGATTAGCATCTCATAGAAGACGGCGGGTATCGACTTGAGAAAGACGACCGCCCATGGGAAGAGGAACACGGCCTCGACATCGAAGATGAGAAAGAGGATGGCAAAGACGTAGTAGCGGATATGTATCTGCGACCAGCGATACGGGGCGGCGGGGATACCACACTCGTAAGGAGAGTCTTTGATCTCGGATGGTCGCCTCGGCGCAACGACGCGGGAGAAAACGAACATTCCGACGACCGCCGCGATGCCGACCGCGCCGACGATGACGACGACTGTCCAATCGAGCGCAAGTTCTTCCAAGCGGGCCCCCTGAGGCGAAATCCGTAACAAGTGTACCATCGGGTGGAGCGGTGTATCAAACTGCACTCGCGTTGACATTCGCTATTGGTTTGGGGACAATTCACACAGTCCCGCATGGCTGCAGGGAGGAATTCCCGATGGCGGAATGTTCCGGCTGCAGGGCTGAGATAGCGTCCTTTGACCGTCGCTGCTGGCAGTGTGGCGCGGGAATAAAGCGCGACGTTGGTAAGCTCTTTGCCGGCGCTCCCACCGACAAGGAGTTATCTCAAGCACGATTGTGTCACCTGCTGGCGCTGCCGGGAATGCTGGTCTTGGGGCTTTTCATAGAAACGGCGGTTGATAGGGTTGGGCTCTTGGCATTCGTACCGCTGAATCTGGTGATCCCTTTCGTGTTCTGGCTATCGACTCTGAAATCGCGGTTCGTTCGGAATCATGGTTTGCAGACATTGAATTTCCAACTCCTTTGGACGGTGGTTATGTTCCTCGTCTGGTACTGGTTCAACATTTTGGCTGTCGGTGTGTTGAACGATTTGGTGTGGCTGCTGGCCTACGTGGTGGTTCTGATGGGGGGCATAGCGTTGGTCTGGATAGCATCAAACGACGCGGCCAGCGCGGGGGACGGAAAGTATCCCATCCGCATTCCAATCGATTGACAACTTTCCTCACACTTTCAAGGAACAACACATCGAATTACGCTATAGTTGTATTGACGGTACCGGTAGCTGTTCGTAAGTTCGGTTTCGACCTGTACTGCGGTCGCGAGGGTTCACAATGGCCCAATGTCCCAGATGCAAGACCCTGACGGCCTATCTCGACCGTCACCTTAAGACTTGCGATTCCAAATACTCGCCGGGCAAGTCGTCATCCCGCGTCCTGGTAGGGAAAAACCTTTCTCAAGCTCGCCTAAGCCACCTCGTGGCGATTCCCGGTATGTTGATCTTTCTGGTCGGTTTCACGGAGTTCGGCATACTCTCACTTCTTGCGTTCAATATCGTCGCTCTGCTCATCTACCGGTGGAATCACCCGGGATCTGAAGTCGTGTGGATTCACACGACGGAGGCGCTCAACTTTCAGGTGTTGTGGTCGGCAGCAATGTGGGCGGCCATGCTCATCTTCCCGTTCTTCGGGTTGACCATCTGGCCGTTCGTATGGATCGCGGGAATAGCGCTGGTCTTGTTTATTGGCCTTGAGGCTGCGAGCTATGGCAAGGGCGGATACCCTGTGCGAATCCCGTTATTCCACCACCGTTAGCCCCTGCTCGACAGGCGGGTTAGATCACCCTCTTCGAGAGAGACTCTATGGCGCAGTGCAGCGATTGTCACGCCCAGATAGTGGTCTATGAGCACCGCTGTCCGAAGTGCGGTACGGATGTCCGAGGAAACGAGGTCAGGCCAAGCTCGGAACGAGCGAAGGTGCGATTGTGTCACCTTGTGGCCCTGCCGGGGATGATCTTCGCCATCTTGCCAATGTCGTGGTTATTCGCATTGGGGCCGCTCAGCATTATCATCCCCTGGGTTATTCGGTCACACCCTGCCACGTCGCCAACCGTAAGGCAGCATTTGACTGAAGTCCTGAACTTCCAGCTACTGTGGTTGGCTTCGGTGTACCTGCTGATGGCGCTGTCGGCATTTGCCTGGATTGCACTCTACCCGTTCGTCTGGTTTGCCGGAATCATCATGGTTCTGTTCATGACCTACGACGCGGGCAATGGTGGGGACGGCAAGTACCTTGTGGGCATTCCGGTGTTCAAGTGATCCGGCCATGCGTCAAGGGAAGGGGACACAGTACCTTGGTAGCCCCGAACAACGTCCTGCTGCTTTGGCTGCTAGGCGCTACACCCCGAGCAGTCGCTTCGAGATTTCTCTCGCCTCGTCCAGCGTCTCGACGATATGGTCTTCGGGAACTCGTTTCAGGACGTTGAGAGCATAAAGTGTGGTCGCGGGCCGACCGGCGAGGCCCATCACGATGCACTCCGTATCCTCATCGAGGGCGATGTCTATCAGTTGTTCCACGACGAGAGCCGCGCTGTCGTCCACGGAAACCGTGTCCGTGAAATCGAAGATCACGACTTCGTGCTCCTGGATGTCCAGGCTGATCGTGTTGACCAGCTTGTTCGAAGATGCGACGGAAAAGCTTCCCCGGAGAGCCACCATGCCGACGCGCGCGGAGTACTCGTCTACTTCCTCCTCCTCGTCCTCCTCATCCTCGGCGTCGAGGTCGAAGCCTTCAAATTCGTTCTTCCCGTAGAGGAAGTTCCGGTCCAGCAGTGGCACGGAGATGACGCTGTCCAGTTCGAGGCGTTCCCAAAGGCGCGCGCTGGCCATTCCCGCGGCGATCAGGCCGATAGCCACGGCCGTGACCAGATCGAGGAACACCGTGAGCAGGAGCGTAATCACCATGACGAGCAGGTGTTCCCGTTGTACGCGGTGGACGCGGGTCAAGAAACGCCAGTCGATGATGTCCCAACCCACCTTCATCAGGATGCCGGCGAGAGCGGCATGGGGAATTGACTCCACATATCTGCCAAGCCCCAGGATCAGCGCCAGCAGAATGACGGCTCGCAAGACCCCCGAAATCTGCGTGCTTCCCCCGGCGCGGATGTTCACCACCGTGCCCATGGTCGCGCCGGCCCCGGGCAGTCCTCCGATGAACCCCGCTGCCATGTTGCCGATGCCCTGTCCGATCAGCTCCCGATTAGGGTTGTGCCGGGTTCGAGTCATCGCGTCCGCCACAAGAGAGGTGAGCAGGCTGTCGATGGAACCGAGCAGCGCAATGATCAGCGCCGGCTGTACCGCCCTGCCCAGAGCGCCTACCGAGAGTTCCGGGAGCCGGATATCCGGCAGTCCTGTCGGTACATCGCCGATGACCGGAGTGTTGGTGAGCCAGAGGACGCTGAGCATCGTCCCCGCGAGAAGCGCCGCAAGGGTAGGGGGCAGGTATTGTCGGAGCCTGTTTGGCCATAGCACTCCAACGGCGAGCGTCACGGCGGCTATGGCGAGCGCGTTGACGTTAATGTCCGTCATCACGTCCGGCCACGACTTGACCGCTCCCAACGGCCCTCCCTCTGCGACCTTCGCCCCTACGAACGGCAGTGTTTGCAGCAGGATGATGATGACGCCGATGCCGGACATGAAGCCGGATATCACGGAGTACGGCGTGTAGGCTACAAAGCGTCCGATTCTCAGCACGCCAAGCAGGATTTGGATCAACCCCGCCATGATCACGATCGTGAACGCCTCGGCGAGGTTATCAGCGTTGGCTGCAACGACGACCGCCATTGCGACGGCCATCGGACCGGTCGGACCCGATATCTGAGACCGAGTACCACCAAATACCGCAGCGAAGAACCCTACTGCGATCGCTCCATAGATTCCGGCAACCGGATCAAGCCCCGACGCTACGCCGAAGGCCAATGCTACCGGCAGCCCCACCACCGCTGCGGTGATGCCGCCAAAGATGTCTCCACGGAAGGTTTGAAGGCTGTAGTTGAAGTTCATGTGCGGTCGATAACGTCACGGAGTATACATCACGCGACGCAGATTCCAACCTCTTCGTAGTCTCAATTTGAGACTAATTCTACTCTTCACTACCGCTAGTCACCGTCTGTATATACTCTGCTTGACGAAATAGAACGCATGGGCTATCATCACTCTATGCCCGTTCAGCGGACCGGTTCAACTCTCCCCAAGGTCAAAAGTCCCACAATGTCCCGAAATGTCCCACAAATTAGAAAGTCAGCCCCTCATAGACGGAGCGTCATTCAATAGGCACTACTGAACGTTTACCAAGAATTACCCAACTCGTCCCAGCAGTAGACCGCCATGCGCCACATCCTTCACGCCGATCTCGACGCGTTCTACGCCTCGGTCGAGCAGCTCGATAACCCCGAGTTGCGCGGCAAACCTGTAGTTGTCGGAGGCAGTCCCACGACCAGGGGTGTCGTCGCCGCGGCATCATACGAGGCGCGGGCATTCGGCATCCGTTCCGCCATGCCGATGCACACCGCCATGCAGCGCTGTCCGCAAGCTGTCCGGGTATCACCGCGATTCGACCGCTACCATGAGGTCTCCGGCCAGGTCATGGAGGTATTCCGAGATATTACTCTCCTCATAGAGCCGCTGTCCCTCGACGAGGCCTTCCTCGATGTAACCGACCGTGTCGGGCCCGACGTATCGCCGGAATCCATCGCCGCCGGTCTCCGGCGAAGGGTCGCCGAGGAGATCGGACTCACCATCTCTGTGGGTGTTGCTACGAGTAAGTCTGTCGCCAAGATCGCTTCCGACATGGACAAGCCGGACGGCCTGACCATCGTACCGCCGGGAACGGAGCGCGATTTTCTCGCGCCTTTGCCGGTTCGCAAGCTCTGGGGCATCGGTCCTAAGGCGTCGGAGCGGCTTGTGGCAGAGGGCATCGAGACCATCGGCGATCTCGCGCGGATGCCGGAGGACTGGTTTGCCGCATGGTTCGGGAAGAACGGGGCAATGATGCGAGAGCTTGCGCTCGGCCACGACGACCGTCCCGTCGTCGTCTCACGCGAGACCAAGTCCGTGAGCGCCGAAACGACCCTCCCTCAAGATACCGGCAGTCCCGATATGCTGAACGAGCTAATCGCCCGCCTAAGCCAGCGGGTCGCGCATCAGCTCGCGGGCGCAGACCTGCAGGGCCGCACCGTCAAGCTCAAGCTCCGCCTCTCCGACTATACGACCTTCACCCGCCAGACTACTCTCTCCCAGCCGGAAGACTCGGCCGACGTGATCTCCGCTGTTGCTTCCTCGCTCTTGGAACGTGAACTTCACCCGGGACGTCGGTTTCGCCTGATCGGAGTAGGTGTCTCCGGCTTCGACCACCACGACGACGACTCTGAATACAGACCTGTTCAGGGACGCCTCATCGGGTTCTGATGCCAGTTTGTGGGAGGGTATTACAACCGGCAAATATACTCCTACAGAGTATTCTTACCACCATCCCTGCTCTTCAATCGCGATTCTTGCTGTAAGGGACTCTTGCACGACCGCAAACACAAGGCTGTCATTCCGAGCGTAGCGAGGAATCTAAGATGTTCTGTCGTCGTCATTGAGGCCCTTCCAGCTATGGCACTCCGCTTGGAGACGAGGACTTTAGATTCCTCACTCCGCTCCGCTACGTTCGGAATGACACGCGCTGCTGAACTCAAATGACTCCGAAAGCGGTAATCCATGACCGACCATATAGAGGTGTGGATCGTGCCAGCTTGGTATAGTTTAGGCCCTTGACTTCCCACACTTCGCAGTATGGAGCCCATCATGCGAGTCACTGCAACAGGCCTCGTCCACGATTCTCGCAAGACCGCCCGGCACCAACGCTCGACCGCGTTTACCGACATCGCGATCACTTCGGACGGCACCGTGCTCGTCACGTTTCGGGCGGGGAGCGAGCACGACTCTCTCGACGGTCACATCCTGCTTTACGCAGGCAATGGCCTCGACGGAGTGTGGAACCTTATCTACGACGGCTATGAGCAGGGAATCTGGGAAGACGGCACTCCGGGTGAAGTCAAGACCTTTTCCATAGTCGAGACTCGTCCGGGGCTTCTCACCGCCACCGGTCTGTGGGTAGACCGCTCCGATCCGGGGCTTCCGTTCGTCAATCAACGCAATCAGGGCATATTGCCCATGCGCATCTACCACACGACCTCCACCGACGGAGGCCGAACATGGAGCCCCCGGCGCCTGATGGACGTACATCCACATCTTGGCGCGTCGCCCGTGACGGAGGCGATCATTTCCCTGCCGAACGGCGTTCTCGCCCAGCCCTACGAGACTTGGAAAGAGTTTCACGACGACGGCCCGCCAGATCAGGGCGCATACCTCCGCCTCTCCCGCGACGGCGGGAAGATGTGGCCGGAATACGCGACCATGGCCAAGCATCCGTCTGGAGAAAAATACTACTGGGACGTGCGCTTAGCCAAGCATCCCGAAACGGGGAGACTCGTTGGCACGTACTGGACGCACGATCCGACGCTGGCTACCGATGTCGACATTCACATCTCGTGGGGATCGCCCGACGGCATGACGTGGACCGAGCCGGTCGGTACGGGCGTCTCCGGCCAGCACTGTATGCCGATACCGCTCGGAGGAGACCGCGTCCTGTTCGTCTATCCCGATCGCCGGACGATCAACGGCATCGGCGCATCTCTCAGCGACGACTTCGGCGAGACGTGGGATGCCGCGCCGCAGTTGACCGTCTACCATAGCGCCGAAGGCATCGAGTCCGGCGCGCATGGAAAGCGAACGCAGCGCGAGATCTGGGACGACATGATGGCCTGGCGATTCGGACATCCTCGCGGCGTCCTGCTTCCGAACGGTGAAGTCTTGGTCGTCTTCTACGCCGGAGACGGTCAATATCTCGATATTCATTGGGCGCGCATCGCCGTGTAGTGACGCCCACCGTCGGCTTGCGATTTCACTCTCCCGCACCTACAATCCCCACACACTAGAGTGACCACCTTCTCCCTTCAGGAGTCCGCTTCCATGAAACGACTCGACGGCGTAAACACCCTGCTCATGACCCCGTACACCGAGTCGAACGAGATTGACATTCATGGCATATTCCGGCAGATCGACCGCATCCTCAAGGCCGGGGCCACCAGTGTCGTGGTGCAGGGCAAGATTGGCGAGTACGATACCTACACCATGGACGAGCGAAGGGACACGGCTAAGGCCGTAGTCGAGTATATCAACGGCGCAGCACCCGTCGGCGTCGGCATCATCAACGCCACGTTCGACGACGGGTTGGCAGTGGGACGCATCGCCGCCGAATCGGGCGCTGACTATGTCATGTCCCGTCCTCCAATCGACGGGGATTCCCACGACTATTTCCTGCGCCTTGCCGACATTGTTCCCGTTATGCTCTACGACCAGGGGCTGCGTGGCGAATTCTCCATCCATGATGACATTCTCCCGATCACGCAGCAGACCGAGAACATCATCGCCCTCAAGATCAGCGGCATCCCCGACAAGAACTACGAGGCCAAGCAGTTCCTCGATATCCCCGTCCTCTGCGGCTGGGATCTCATGAGTTTATTGGCCTACCAGATGGGCTCCGACGGCGTGATCTCCGGCAGCGCAACCCTCGTCCCGGAACACGAGGTCAGGTTGTACGACCTGGTCAGAGAGCAGCGGTGGGACGAGGCGCGCGACCTCTATTACGGCAAGCTCGTGCCCATCTTGAACTACTGTACCTTCGACCCACACGCATACTCGGTCTGCAAGTACATCCTCAAGTACATGGGGGTAATCGAAAACTCCGATGTGCGTCCTCCCAACCCGGACGCCGGAGAGGCCCGCGCTGCCGAGGTGTACGAAGTCCTGAAGCGAGTCGGTGTCCTCGAACCTGAGGGAGCGTCCCTCGGTCGGTAGATGGCCCACCAACTGTTGGCTTCCCATCGATCGGTCTGCGCGAACAAAGCGCGGCTGCAGTAGAATCTCACCATGCCCACCGCCGCACGATACATCTTCCACGAGGGTGACCAAGCCCTCATCCTCGACCGGCGAGGCCGTCGCTACCTCGTCACGCTCCAGTGTGCAAAGGACGACCAGAACCACCTAGGCACCTTCCACCACGACGACATCATCGGGGAGCCTGACGGCGTCCGCATCTGGACATCGAAGGGCCACGCGCTCATCGTCGTAAAGCCCGGCATGGCCGACTACATTCGGATCATGCCGCGAGTCGCCACCGTCGTATACCCGAAGGACATCGGCGCAATCATCACCTATGGGGACATCTTCCCCGGCGCTCGCGTACTGGAGGCAGGCACCGGATCGGGCGCATTGACCATTGCCCTCGCCCGCGCCGTCGGCGAGCGCGGCGCCATCTACACCTATGACATTCGCGAGGACATGACTGCTCGCGCTCGGGAGAACCTCGCTGCCATCATGACGGAGCACCCGCAAGTGACCTTCAAGAACGGCGATGTCTCCGAGGGCATCCCGGAGACCGACCTCGACCGCGTCGTTCTCGACCTTCCGGAACCGTGGCACGTCGTCCCACACGCGGTCGATGCGCTCGTACCGGGCGGAGTAATCACGTGCTTCCTCCCGACCGTCCTGCAGGTCCACGAGCTTGTAGGTGCGTTGGAGGACGCCAATACCTTCGGCATGATCGAGACGACGGAGATATTCATGCGGACGTGGTCCGTCCGTGGCCGAAGCGTCCGTCCCGATCACAGGATGATCGGTCACACCGGCTTCATCACCACCGCCCGGAAGACGACACCATATTCGCCTCCGCCCGCTTCACCGACATCGGAAGAAGATACCAGCGAGAACTAGAGGGTGCTTTCGAAGTACGCGAGAACCGTTCTTGGTGAGCTTGTCGAACCATGAACCACCCTTCGACGGGCTCAGGGTGAACGGATGATATAGCTTGGCTGCGCCTGTGGAAACACGCTCTTAGCAGCACGCCTCCCAGTCCTCAATGATCTTCACGTTATGGGGAAAGGCCAGTTCCGGCAGCTCGTCTTCCTCGAACCAGCCGGCGTCCTCAGCGTCCGTGCCAGGAATCAATTCTCCACTCCTTGCCTCGCCTGAATACGCGATGACGATAACCGGGTTCGACGGCAGCGAATAGACTCCGATAAGCCCGGTAATCTCCACCTCCAGACCCGTCTCCTCACGGACTTCCCGCCGTGCCGCCGCCTCAACCTGCTCGCCTCTGTCCACGTACCCGCCTGGAAAGCACCACTTGCCGATCTGCGGTTCCGCACCGCGCTGCACGAACAGAAGCCTATCACCGTCAGAGACCAGCACGACAACCGCGACCTTGGGATCGAGGAATACAATGAACCCGCAGCTTGGACACGTCGGTCTCGGCTTCCCTTCGAACTCTCGCTGCTCCAGGGCTTGCCCGCAACGCTGGCAGTAGTTGGAGTCAAGGTGCTCAGCCATGGCGCGCCCATGCTATCGAACGCTTGGATGCCCTGTCCAACAGGGCTTGCCCATCGACTCATCTCCTGCTCTGCAATACCCGCTTTCTCTTGCGCGGCTACCGCCATCTTGATACCCTTCCTTTCGCCAAGACATCTGATAATGGAGGACTATTCCCCGCTATGATCCAGACACTGAAACGCCTGATGACCGTTCGTGAAGTCCACGCCCACTGCGACATCCCCTGCGGTATCTACGACCCCATCGCCGCCAAAATCGCGGCCCAGACCGTGCTGAAGATGGTGGTTCGAATAGAGGCCTTGGACGACGGTGATATGAGCAACGAGGCTGGCAATTCGTTCTTCCGCTACGTGGCCGTGAAGGAAGAGCACGCCGAGCTGTGCAAGCGCGAGCTCAACATCCTCAGCAACGACTACTTCAAGCCGGAGCACCTCGAGGCCCATCCCGACCTTCCATCGAAGATCTGGGGAGCGGCCAAGCTCGCGTCCGCCAATAAGCAGGGCGTCGACAAAGAGGCAGCCGAGGGTCTCGTGGCCGCCGTCGACGAGATAGCCACGATCTTCTGGGCCACCAAGGGCGTAGAGTACAGCGACCCAGTCGCGTCGGTGCGCTTCGGCACCTAGGCTCAAGCCTGACCGACCAGTCCATGAACCAAAGGGCTCCTCTTCAGGCCTCTTGGGGAGAAATCTATGGTGTTCTCTGTACCGCGAGTCATCGTCTCAGCGATTGTGCTAGTCGTTGGGGCCATGTTCGTAATCAACGGGATTAGGACGCTGCGCCGCAGCAAAGAGGGTGGCAAGCCGTTCGGCATTATCGAGACGACTGTAGGCGTAGTGCTGTTGGGAGCCTTGTTGTTCGCGACGGTTCTCTAGAGCCGCCGAACTCTGCCAGGTCGGCAGTTTAAGGTTCTCGTGAGTTCGAGAGCTTCCCGGTTACGCCCATCGAATATGTGGAGACCCTTGCCGTGCCCGACATCTCGATCACGCGGATGTTCAAGGACTTCGGCATCACCACGCCCGGCGCTCAGAAGTCCGGCCGTGAAGCCTTATCACGAGCCGGGATCATATCCTCCCGACCCAATCGGACCAACATCGCGTCCGAGAAGGTCGACCGCGCCCGTGAAGCCCTCGAAACCGCCTTCCTCTGGCACTGCGGCAACGGCGACTGCCGAAGGCAGGCCGAGGCGAGGAAGGGCCTGCTCGTGGACAAGGCCCACTGCACGATCTGCGGCGGCTCCAAGGACCGAAGCTCGCTCAGGGCTATGGCCTCCGCTCTGAACGCCGCCAAGGTTAGCAAGGTACTCGTCGTCGGCGGTACCGAGGCAAAGACTCGGGAGATACGCGAGAAATCGTCGCCGGGGATCGATTGGAGGTTCGTGGACGGCACGAGGTCGAAGGACGACCGCTACTTTCGCCCCGCCCGTCGCTGGGCGGAAGTCATCGTCATTTGGGGCAGCACCGTGCTTGACCATCGGGTGTCGTCGCACTTCGAGGGCAAGGGCGACGCCCGTGTCATCACCGTCACCCGCCGGAGCATCGGCGCGCTTGCCGAAGCGGTGGTCGAGCACCTCAACAGGCGATAGACCGGCTACAGGCGTTGCACGCGGGCGAAAGGGGTATTATCTACCCGCCTCCGACGGCTCGCCTCGTATCCGTAATCTGCTGCGCGTGCTCCGAGAGGTGGGAGATGACCAGTGACCGGGCGGCCTCGAGACTCGTCCCGGATGCCGAGGTGTGCCCATAGGTAACGGGGCGGTCAAGATCGCTTGATGACATCCCCTGCAGTATCTCCATCGTCCGTCCGCACGACTCGGCCAACCGATGCGTAACCGTCCCGAGGTCGTCCCCGCTGTGAGCCTCGACGGAGGCCGTGCGCCGCTCAATCTCGCTGTGGGAACGCGCCAGATCGGGTTCCTCATCGGCGTTGGCGATCTTCTCCATCCACATGGCCTGCATCTCGATGACGTGCGCGGCCACCTCCGACGCCGTCCATTCTCCGTCCCCTGGCGCAGTGTGCAGTTCATGCTCGGTGGCACCTGCCAGCGAGGCTGCGACCTCCTGCTGAGCGGTCTGCAGTTCTAGGGCCAATTCTTGGATATCCATCTGTTTCACTCTCCTCTGCGATCTCCGCGCTCTCTGTGGTGAGGCTTCCCCTGCTCACACGCTTTGCGTCTCGAATCCCCACTCGACCATGTCCGCCTGCAGTGCCCTCATCCGTTGGTCCTCGTGTTCGAGGTTCTGCACCACGGGATGGAAGGAGTACGTCATCTCCTCGTAGTACCCCCGGAGCAAGGCCATCTGCTCCTCGGTCTTGGGCTTTTGGAAGTAGTTGATGGCGTGCTGGTGACGTCCGGCATGTCCGCCGAATGCCCCGTGGTAGGTGTTCTCCTTGAATGCCACCACGTCGCCCGGCGTCGTCTCGACGGCGTAGGAGGGCACCTCGTCGAGAGAGACTCCCCAGACCCTGGCGTCGGGGTCGTCGATGCGCTGGCTGATGCGGTTGAGCCGCTCGGAAAAGTCGCCCTTGTGGGAGCCGGGGATGAACCTCAGTGCGCCGGTCTCCTTGGTCAGAGGTTCAAGGTAGAACCCGATCTTGACGTGCGGGAGTATCTCACAGTCGTTCCCGCCGCCGTGCCACGGTGTATCGCCGACGTGCAGGTTCCCCTCCGTAACGTCGAGGAAGATGTCGGGCCCGAGCAATCCTTCCGCGATACCGAGAATTCGCGGATCGATAATCAGGCTGTGAAGGAATGGCCTGCGCTCGAAGAACGGCTGGACGGCCTGCCAGGTCCTTCCATCGTGCGCTCCGCCGCCCCGCACCTCTGCCATGATCTCGTCCGACTCCCGCAGCATTGTTGCCACCTCGTCGGGGGTCAACAATTGCCGGAATACGAGGAATCCGAACGTCTCGAAGAAGTCCTTCTGCTCGCAAGTCAGCTGCATCATCCACCTCCTTGTCGGCTCGAAATTCGCGCGCGGGGTAGTCTATGGCAGAGACCAATAGTCGTCAATAAACGCTGCAAAGTAGGGATATTGCGGGAGGAATGCTTCAACGGGTACGCGAATTGTGGAAGGAGAAAAAGGGTGGACGCTCTGAAGAGTCCGACGGGGCCCGGGCTGCGAGTGGCACTCATTCTTCCGAGGAAGAAAGGCGCTCGCAGGTGTTCAGCCCGGGCCCTAGTGTAACCGTCGAACGGGCGCCTGTTGGGTGAATCGTACCACAGGGCCGTGTGGTGATGGTAGCATGGAATAACCCACCCGCATGGAACGATTTTGTTCGACGGGGGCGCGAGCATGGCAAATACATTCGGAAAGATGTTCAGCATCACGACCTGGGGCGAGTCGCACGGCGACGCCGTCGGTGTGGTCGTGGATGGTTGCCCGCCGCAGATCGAGATAGACATCGCGGACATACAGAAGGAGCTTGCGCGAAGGCGGCCCGGTCAGAGCCGGATTACGACGCAGCGACGGGAGTCCGACGAGGCGCAGATCCTGTCCGGTGTGTTCGAGGGCAAATCGCTCGGCACCCCCATCCTGATCGGCGTCTGGAATAGCGACCAGCGCTCCAAGGACTACGAGCACATGCGGACCAAGTTCCGCCCCTCCCACGCCGACTACACCTACCAGGCCAAGTACGGCATCCGCAACTGGAAGGGCGGAGGACGCGCCAGTGCCCGGGAGACCATCGGCAGAGTGGCGGCAGGTGCCATTGCCAAGAAGATTCTCGCCCAGGAGTTCGGCGTCGAGATCGTTGGATACGTCAAACAGGTCTCCGACATGGTTGGCGACGTGGACCCCGAAACGGTGACGATGGCAGATGTAGAGTCCACCATCGTCCGCTGTCCCGACCCCGATATCGCGGAGCGTATGATCGAGCGCATCGACGAGGCGCGGAAGGCCGGGGACACCCTCGGTGGCGTTGTCGAGGCCGTCGCGCGCAACGTCCCAGCGGGACTCGGCGAGCCGGTATTCGACAAGCTGGAAGCCGAGCTCGGCAGGGGAGTCCTCTCGCTGCCGGCATGCAAGGGGTTCGAGGTAGGGTCGGGGTTCGGTGGCATAACGATGACCGGGTCCACGCACAACGACCCGTTCTACAACGAGGCCGGTAGGATCAGGACGCGCACGAACTACTCCGGCGGGATACAGGGCGGCATCTCCAACGGCGAGAGCATCGTCATTCGCGCCGCGTTCAAGCCTGTGGCGACCATCATGACGCCGCAGGAGACCGTCGACGAGGACGGCAACCCGACGGAGCTGTCGGGCAGGGGAAGGCACGATCCGTGCGTTCTCCCGCGCGCCGTTCCGATGGTCGAGGCGATGATGGCGCTCGTGCTGGTCGACCACGCCCTGCGGCAGCGCGGTCAAGTCGGCGACGTGGGATGACGGAGCGAGAATGGGACGCGAGCCGGTACGACAGCGCCCACTCGTTCGTATGGGAGCGGGGCAGGGGAGTCGTCGATCTTCTCGCGCCCAAACCGGGTGAGCGCATCCTCGATCTGGGGTGCGGCACGGGTCACCTGACGGACCAGATCGCCGAGTCGGGAGCTGAGGTCGTCGGAATCGACTCGTCCGAGGACATGGTGAGGGTTGCATCGGAAAACTTTCCGCACCTCCGGTTCGAGGTCGCGGACGCCCGATCACTACCCTTCGAGTGCGAGTTCGACGCCGTATTCTCCAACGCGGTGCTTCACTGGGTGCGTCCTCCTGAGGCCGTCGTCGACTCTGTCCGGCGGGCGTTGAGGCCGGGCGGGCGCTTCGTGGCGGAGTTCGGCGGCGAGAACAACATCCGGGCCATCATGACCGCCGTCGGTGAGGCCCTATACAGGCTGGAGCAAGACGGCACTGAAGTCTACAGGCCGAATAAGTACTTCCCGCCACTGGACGAGTACGTTTCGCTGCTGGAAAGCCGCGACTTCCGCGTCGCGAACTCAGCTCACTTCGAGAGGCCGACCCCGCTCGACGGCGGCGAAGAAGGTATGAGGAGGTGGCTGCGCATGTTCGGCTGGGACTACCTGTCGCCCCTCTCGCCTTCCCAGCGCGAGGAGGTGGTCGCTTACGTCGAGAAGGCCACCCGGCCTACCCTGTACACTAACGGGACGTGGACGGCGGACTACTGGCGAATTCGCTTTGAGGCGTTCAAGCCGGAGTAGAAAGGCGGCGAGTGCGATGACAGACGATCGTGAGATGTTCGTCGTGAACACCCAGTGCGCCGTCTTCCGCGACGACCGAATCTTGATGATCGTCAGGGGCGAGGAGGTCCGGCACGCTCCCGGAGTCCTTGCGTTCCCCGGCGGCAAGGTCGAGGTCGAGGACGGTCCCGCCGACATCCTTGAGACCACTGTTCGCCGTGAAGTGCTGGAGGAAACGGGCATCACCGTTTCGTCTGAGTTGGAATACGTTCGGAGCGCATCCTTCTCCATGAGCGACGGGACTCCGGTCGTGGACGTGCTCTTCATGGGGGAGTATGCCGGAGGCGATCCTAAGATCAGCGATCCCGGCGAAGTCGCGGAAATCCGATGGATGACGGCGGACGAGATTCTCACTGAGGAGAACATCCGACCTTGGCTCAGGGAGGCCATCGCCCTGTTAGGGGCTATCAGACGACGGCGGACTCGCCGCCGTCAAAGTTGATAGCAGTGCCCGTGATGAAGCCGGCTCGCTCAGAGGCGAGGAAGGTGATGAGGTCGGCGACCTCCTCCGAAGTGCCGATGCGTCCCAGCGGAATGCCTTCCGCTTGCTGCGCGTAGAATTCTTCTTCCGTCAAATCTGTCCCCTCGGCCTGCAGCTCCTCCCACTCGCGGCGGAACTGTCCGCTCCGGGCGAGTCCGATGCAGACCGTGTTGACGAGTATGCCGTGAGGTGCGAACTCACGTGACATCGCCTTGGTCAGCGCGATGCCCGCTGCACGTGACACCGTCGTGGGTACGGTCGCCGCTCCCGGGTGCTTCCCCCAGATGCTCGTCACGTTGATGATCCGCCCGCCGCCCGCTTCGATCATGTGCGGTATCGCCAGCCGCGAGCACCTCAGCGCGCCGAAGAGCTTGGTATCGAGATCGCCATGCCAGATGGCGTCGTCGGTTTCGAGCAGCGGTCCGGCCGCCGACCCTCCGGCGTTGTTCACCAGGATGTCGAGCCGTCCGAACCGGCGCAAGGTCTCGTCGAAGAGCCGTTCGATCTGTTCTTGGTTACGTACGTCCGCGGGCACGGCGAGGACTTCCGCGCCGGTAAGGCCGCGAATGTCGTCCGAGGCGGCTTTCAGACGCTCCTGATTTCGGGAGCAGATGGCGACCTTGACGCCCTCGTTTCCCATCGCTATGGCGGTCGCCTTGCCGATGCCGTCGCTGCCTCCAGTTATCAGCGCTACCTTGCCGGATAGTCCCAATTCCAAGATTCAGTCGTCCTCCCGTTGGTATGCCTCATCGAGCAGGTCGGTCACATATTTGACCTCGACCGGCGGACCGTACCGCTGAGCGCCGTATTGGAGTTGGAGTACACAGCCCGGATTTGCAGTCGCCAGGACGTCGGCTCCAGTACGCCCGACGTTGCGCATCTTGGAATCGAGCACCCTTAAGGAAAACTCCCTTTCCGTGATGGTGTACGTACCGCCCGCGCCGCAGCACACGTCCGAACGCTCCATCTCGACGAGTTCGACGCCCGGTATGGACGTGAGGATCGCCCTCGGCGCGTCGGTGATTCGCTGGGCGTTGGCGAGGTGACATGAGTCCTGGTAAGTCACGCGCTTGTCGAGTTTTGCCGTGGGCGGGGTGAATGGAAGGTCGACGAGGTACTCGTGTATGTCCTTGACCGTCTCGCTGAACCTCGCCGCACGTTCAGCGTATTCTTGGTCGTCCTCCAGCAGGTGATGGTATTCCTTCATTCTCGCGCCGCAGCCGGCCGAGGCGACGATGACGGCGTCTAGCCCCCGCGCCTCGAAGGCGTCGATATTCTTTCGGGCGAGCGCTCTTGCGCGTTCGAGGTCGCCGACGTGACTGTGAATAGCGCCGCAGCACCCTTGCCCCTCGGATACCTCTACCTCGCACCCGTTGCGGGTCAGTACGCGCACGGCGGCGTCCATCTCCGGGCCGTGCATCAGCGGCATCACACAACCGGACAGGATGGCTACTCTCGACCGCACCTCCCCCTGAGCCGGGTAGACCTGTCCCCTCGCCCTGAATCGCTGCCTTGACACCGTCGGCGCAGACATCTCCAACTCTGCAAGGCCGGGGGCGAGCGCGACCAATACCTTCGACTTTCTGATGATTGACCGCATCCCACTCCACTGATAAAGCCTCAGCAAGCTCGCCATGAGTTCGAGACGGCCTTGCTTGGGTAGGATCGAGTTCAGGACGAGGTTCCCTGCTGTGCGGGCAAAAAGCCCCTTCTTCCGTCGCTGGTCGACCTCGCTCATGGTCGCTTCGATGAGATTGCCGTATGGAACGCCCGATGGACATGCCACCTCGCACGCCCGACACTGGATGCACAAGTCCCAGTGGCGGTACACGTCAGGGGTTATTCCGATGCGGCCCTCATTGACGGCCTTCATCAGCGCGATGCGGCCCCTCGGCGACTCCGTCTCCAGCCCCGTCTCAAGATAGGTCGGGCAGGCCTGGAGGCAGAAGCCGCAGTGGACGCACTTGTACATGTCCTCCTCACGCGGCCCGTCGGGCGAGGAGAATCCCGGATGCGCGACGGTCGGCTCCGTAAAGGTCATCAGATGCCACCCATGAATCGACCGGGATTGAGCAGCCGGTCGGGGTCGTACTGCCGTTTGAGGTTACGCATGGTGTCGATGGCGGAGGTCGGCTCGCCCCACACGTCGAGAGTTTCCTTGATTGGAGTTGGAGCGTGGGTTACGACCGCCGTGCCTCCGACTCTTTGCACTGCTTTGATGGTCCTAGATATTGCTGCACTCACATGCTCGGTCGAGGACTCGCCCTCGACGTTCAGCCAGTGAATGTCGATGACCCCCTGCGCAGTCTGCGTGGTGGCCCTCCAACGTAGGTCCGATGAGTCATCCAACTCCTGCATCGAATGAAGCACACCCGGAATGTCCGTTGGAAGGACAGAAGCCCTGATGCCTGCGACTGGGGCGGTCTCGTCGGCCCAACCTAAGTCTCCGATCCTCCTCCACATCGTCGTCGCGTCATCACCTTCAAACACCGCTGATTGGACTGCGCCGAATCGGTTGTAGATAGACGCAACGTCGTCGGTCTGCCGGCGAACGCTTCTCGCCCGTCCTCCGGCTCGTACCATGAGTGAAGGTTGCCCTTCGTCTCTGCCGCCACCTCCCTCTCTTCGCTTCTGTCCATGGAGCGTCGAAATGGCCAAAGGAACGAGACTGCTTCCGTACACCCCGAGTGCGGCCCCAAGACAGTTCGCGTCCGAGTCAAATGTCGCCATGACGGTCGCCTGCCGGGCCGGGAGCGGCGTGAGCTTGAACGACACCTCCGCGATGATGCCGAGCGTCCCCAGCGCTCCGATGTGCATCCGCGCCATGTCGTAGCCGCTGACGTTCTTGACGACCTGCCCGCCGGTTTTCGTGACCGTGCCGTCCGCCATCACCGTCCTCATGCCGATGACGATATCGCGAGGGCTCCAGTTCTGCCACGTCATTGGGCCGCTCCACCCGACGGCCAGTGTCCCGCCGATGGTGGCGCGGTCGGGCAGGGGAGGATCGATTGCCAGGAAC
The DNA here is from genome assembly GCA_009841605.1 of Dehalococcoidia bacterium. Taxonomy (GTDB): domain Bacteria; phylum Chloroflexota; class Dehalococcoidia; order Lucifugimonadales; family VXLM01; genus VXLM01. Next base: position 8,434 of record VXLM01000072.1, on the reverse strand, counting down.
TGCCCGTGCTCGGCCAAGACTTCCTGGAGGCACGAAACGGTGATCCCCGCCTCGACGGTTGCAGTCAGGTCGGCGGCGTTGTGGGCCAGCACCTGGTCGAGTCCGGTCGTCTCGATAGCGAGATCGAGCGATTCAGGTACGTTTCCCAGGCAGGTGCGAGTTCTGCCGCCAAGAGGCGAGACCGACAGGCCGTGCTCAGACGCTACGGACATCGCCTCCGATATCTCTTGTGGTGAAGACGGGCGCGTCACGACTTCTGGGGTATTGCCGTCGATGGCGTACTCAGTTGTTTGGTTCCCCGTCAGCGTCTCGATTGAAAGGGAACGCAGCGATGCGATGGCTTGTTCGAGCCGTGCGGGGTTTGCGGACACGGGAACGCCGCTCATACGAAGGCGTTGGCCGCCGTCTTGGCGAACCCGCCCTCAGGATGACGCGCGCCGTGGGAAGCTCCCGTTGGGAAGATCTTGCCGGGGTTGAATATCTCCTCCGACCCGAAGGCCGGCTTCAGCTGTGCCATCGCGTCCATGTCTTCCTGCGAGAACATGAGCGGCATGTACTCCTGCTTCTCCAGGCCGATGCCGTGTTCTCCTGACAGGACGCCACCGGCGTCAAGGCATATCTCCAGTATCTTGCCTCCCGCCTCCAGCGCTCTGTCGGTGTCTCCGGGCTTGCGTTCGTCGAAGAGAATGAGCGGGTGCAGGTTCCCGTCCCCGGCATGGAGCAGATTCGCGATGGGAAGTTCCGACTCTTCTGCCACCTTCTCGACCTCCCGCAGCACCTCCATGAGTTTGGTGCGAGGCACCGTGCCATCCACGAGATAGTAGTTGGGCGCAAGCCAGCCGAGCGCCCCGATCACCCCTTTGCGAGCCGCCCACAGCCTCTCTCGCTCCTCGCTGCTCGTCGCAGTGAGGATTTCCATCGGCTCGTACGTCCGGCAGACGTTCGCTATCTCCTCCGCCTCCTCCTCGACCTCCTCGCGCAAGCCGTCCACCTCCACGAGAAGGACCGCTCCGGCCTCCTCAGGGTACCCAGCGTTCATGGAGGCCTCCGCCGCGCGAATGCACATCGCGTCCATCATCTCAATTGCCGCCGGAACGATGCCGGCTCCTATGATGCCGGATACGGCAGAGCTTGCGTCCTCCACTGTCTTGAACATGGCCAGTAGCGTCTTGACCGCCTCAGGCGCCTTCAGGAGACGCACGACCACTTTCGTGACTATGCCGAGCGTGCCTTCCGAGCCGATCATGATGCCCCGAAGATCGTAGCCCGGCGCTTCGCGCGTCTTTCCGCCGTACCAGTGAACCGAACCATCGGCAAGCACGACCTCCATGCCCAGCACGTGGTTGGTCGTCACGCCGTATGCGAGGCAGTGAGGGCCGCCGGAGTTCTCCGCGACGTTGCCACCTATCGTGCATGCCTTCTGGCTCGAAGGATCGGGCGCGTAGTAGAGACCGTATTTGCTCGCCGCCGCCGTGAGGTCGATGTTGACGACGCCCGGCTCGAGGACTGCGAGGCGGTTGACCTCGTCGATCTCCAGAATGCTCGTCATGCGTGTGAGGGCCACGACGATGCCGCCGTGCTCGGCGATGGCCCCGCCGCTCAGGCCGGTGCCCGCTCCACGCGCTATGACAGGAACGCCATGCGCTCCTGCCGCCTTGACCACGCCGGAGACCTCTTCCGTCGTCCGAGGCAGCACGACAACCGTCGGGATTGCACGATCCACGGAACCGTCGTACTCGAAGACGATCAGGTCCTCAGGCTTGTGCACCACGTTCGGCTCGCCGACGATGACAACAAGATCACGTATGAGGTCGGAGTTGCTCATGGGTTGTTAGTCTCATGATAGAGAATTGGGGGAATCGCTTCAATGCGGGGATGGAGCATTCCTGGGGCCATTCCAAAGTCCGTTCGTACTGAGCCTGTCGAAGTATGAACGGCGACCCTTCGCCAAGCTTTCAAGTAACTACGGGTACCTACGTCAGGGCATCACCCTCACCCCAGCCCTCTCCCACGACGGGAGAGGGAGTTACGCAGCGGCGGGCTCTTCACTCTCACTACACAGACTTCAGAATTCCATCCTTCGCCGGTATGACGATTGAGTTGAATGCAGCCCAGCTAGTTCTGTGAGCCGTCCCCCGCGCGCCACATACGTTTTCCTACGATGAACGCCAGAACGGTGAGCAGCGAGTCGACCAGCGGGAAGTAGACGAGGTGCGAGGTGACCGCTCCGTCAGACGTCTCGCTGTCGGGGTTCAAGGTCCAGAACCACTCCCAGAAGAAGAGCATGGCGAGGACGACGCCCCCGTAGAACACGAAGCTCCCCCGGACGTGATCGAGAGTGCTCGCCCCATCTTCGCCCGCGCTGTCGAGGATTCGCTTACGCAGAGATCCCACGACCAGGATGATGAGCACGGCGACGGCCATGAACCAGTTCAGTATCTTCCAAACGGGGTAGTCTGGCCCTCCGTCGTGGTAGAGCGGTGTGGCGATGAGGTTGAGAAACACTGCAAGTCCGACGATGACGAGATAGCCCGCTACGATCTTCGTGACGAGTTGCATGGTGATTTACCTCCTGGGGGACTGCTGACAAAAGCACTGAGACGCGGTCGCAAGCTATCACGCACCCTTTAGTCCGTCAACAAGGGACACTTATCCCGCCCGGTTCTCACTCCGGGCCGGACTACCTGTTCACGTGTATTTCCAGCTTCTCGATCGTTACCCGGCCCTGCGCTCCATGCCTCGTTTCCGACAGCTTGAGACCCACCAAGTTTTCGCCTGTGGCAAGCTGTGCTGGGCGTGCCTTGAACACCAGCCATCCATCGTCAACCGACGAGGTCTCGAGGAGGGCGTTGTTCAGGCGCAATTCCACACGCCGCTCGATACCGATAGCAGGCGGTACGTTCTCCAACCGGCTGTCCGGGTGTCCGATGGTTGCCACGAGGACGCGCTGCAGGCGTTCGGCTTCAGGCAGGTCGGCTGCGGAATCGTCCGATAGGAGCAGCCGGACCGTGACCTCCGCATCGGGTGGCACCTGCTCGCCGACGTAGACATGGAGGAGGGTGTCCGCCCACCCGTCCGGGTCGAGCTCGGCGGGCAGGGGAGCGAGCATGTTCGTGTTGAAGTACATCCATCTCGGCGTCGACCAGTCCTCGGGGTTGGGAACAACGAACGGGCCATGACCGCCGCCGCGCCTCTGCACGACATAGACCTTGCTCATTTGATTCATGGCGTCGGTGTCGGCAAGTTCGCGGTAGAACTGGAGGTGCGTCGGCCATCCCGTCCACGTGTCCCGCATTCCGTACTTTTCGAGGGTCTCGGACCTCGCGTAGGCGAAGTTGAAAGTCTGGAGGCCGTCGGCGCCCTGGTGGAGCCAGTTGGCCATGACTCCCCGGAAGACCTCGATTGGCGGGAACCGGTAGCCGTCCGTGGAGTGGTGGTCGTCCAGAACAGGGTGGAGCTTGATATGAGTGTCCTCCGTGATCCGCCTGAACGCCGCGACGTCCACATCGAACGACCGGCACCCAAGCGTGAAGATATCCACCAGCTCCTCTCGGGCCCACGTCTCCACGTCCAATCCGTCCATGCGGCAGCCCACGAGATTCTCCGGCACGCGGGCGGCCAGGAGGTATGGACGTCCACGTTTCTCTCCGACCCTGAGCAGCATCGATCTGACCGACCGCATGAAGTCGGTCAGCGCGTCCCGGTTTTCCCACTGGCGGCCAGGCGGAAGGACGGGACTCACCCGCGCGAAGTCGATCTCCATGCCGTCGTAGTCGTACTGCCCGGCGACCTCCTCGAGGATGCTCAGCTTATAGTCGCGGACTCCCTGGACAGCGAAATTCCAATAGCCGTTCAGACGCTGCCCGATGTCGTCTCCAATGGTCTTGTTCCACGTGTGGATGAGCCAGTCGGGATGCTCCTCTTTCATGGCCAGCCGTGGAGTGCGGCCCGACACGTCGTTGTCCGAGCCGTTGATGCGGTAGGTGAAGAACGTCTCCAGTCCCCGGCGGCGCGTCTCATCCAAGAGCGTTTGGACGGGATCGAACCCTGTCTCTTTCCACTCGCCGTAGGGGGGAGCGTCGATGAAGGGGAGAATCTTGCTGGGCCAGTAGGCCTCGTTGCCCTCGGTAAAGTTCCACCACACGCTGTCGATGCGCGTCCGCGGGTCGTCGAAGAACTCGAAGAGGACGGCCTTCATGTGCTCGACGTTGATGCTTGGCAGGTTCATCATCGAGGGGAAGGCATCGAAGTTCACGACGACGCGGCGGTCACGCTCGATGGCGGCAACGTGCTCTGGGGAAAGGTGGGTGCTCATTGTGCCTTCTTCCGATGAGGTCGGAATTGCTCCTGGGTCTCAGGCCCCATGATAGTGAATTGCCGGTATCGCTTCAACGCACGGACACACGCTGTTGCGTCTTGTTCCTCCGAGACGCGACCGCATATAATCGGGCGCGAGCACGGGATGCAAGACCGCGAAGTTCTTCACTGGATAACCACAGGGAGGCCCAATAATGGCGAATCGAAAGAGTGTGTCAATGCCGGAGATGGTTGGCGTTCAGGCCACGGACATAACGGCCCCGCCGTCGTGGGCGATCCTTCAACGCAAGCTGATAGCTCTCATGGAGGAGGCCGCCCCCATGATGAGCCGGAAGTACGCCGAACGAAGCGGAGCTTGGTACTGGTCGGACGACATGGATGACTACTACGAACGATCATACAACTGGTGTCTCTTGTATGCGCTAGGGGGAAGCGAGAACCTGGTCGACATGGCCTTGAAGCACTGGAACGCCACGACACGTCTCTTCGACGACCGCGATGGGAACCGCATCAACAACCTCGATTACTATCATGGCGATACTGCGAAGGAGCTCAAGTACAGCATCCACAACGAGTATTTCAGCCTTGCCCATCCGGGAGACGCCGAGTGGCACCATATGGGCGAGGGCAACATGGCGTTCTACGACTTTGGCGTGGCTGATCCCACGATCTCGGAGAACGTCAGGCGGGCCAAGCGCTTCGCCGCGATGTACATCGGCGAGGACCCCGAGGCCCCGAACTGGGATCCCGTGCACAAGGTCATCCGGTCGCCGATGAACAGCAGCCAGGGGCCGTGGCATGACGCTCCTCTCTACTCGGTCAAGGACTATCTGCACGGCGGCACGTCACTCGACAACCCCGCGTGGAAGCCTCGCCCAATGGGTTCGCGCTCCTCGCTGTACCCAATCGTCAAGGACCTGGAGTTCGGTTGGTGGGACGACCCGGAGAAGGCTGAAGAGATCATCGGGCTGTTCAACCACATCGTGCTGAACGGTGACCTCGTTGCGAACCTGTCGGCCACCGGACTCGTGACGAACGCGTACCTCTACACCGGCGAGGAGAAGTACAAGAAGTGGGTGTTAGAGTACGTGGATGTCTGGATGGAGCGCATTCGCCAAAACGGCGGCGTCATCCCCGACAACGTCGGTCCGACCGGGAAGATCGGCGAGCACAGGGACGGCAACTGGTGGGGCGGCCTGTACGGCTGGAACAGCGGATACGGCTGCACCCGCCTGTTCCACTCGGTCATGGTCGCGACCGAGTGCGCCGTGCTCTTGAGCGGCGATCTCGGATACGCGGACCTCATGCGCTCTCAGCTCAAGATGCTCCTCGACAACTCGTTCACCCGCGAAGACGGCCACCTCCTCGTGCCGAGGAGGGTTGGGCCCGAGGGATGGGCCCGAGAGAGTTCTGGAGACGGCGTCCTGCTGGGCCCGGATTCGATGCGGGTCTACGAGCCGGTCCACGTCTACCACATGTCGATGTCGAAGGAGGACTACGACCTCATCGTCCGGCTGCGGGAGGGAGACAAGGAGCGCGACTGGAACGAGGTGACCTTCCATGGCGACCGCAGAGCGGACTGGGAGACCGAGTACAGCCGGTTCCAGTACTACGACGGGAAGAACCCCAACTGGCCGGAAAAGGCGTTGATAGCCCAGTACCAGCAGGCATTGGATGCGTATGAGCGGCTGAAGGCCGACGACAGGGACGCGTTCCAACTGATCGCCGACAACGAGGAGCCTCCGAATCCGGTGTACACGAAGATATTGACCCAGACGATGCTGGGAAGCCCGCATTCCGTCTACCACGGCGGGCTGCTTCGGGCGACCGTGCGGTACTTTGACAAGGACCTCGTGCGACCCGGCCTGCCGAAGGATGTCGGCGCACTGGTGGACTCGCTGTCGGCCGACAGTGTCGGTATTCAACTCGTGAATCTCAGCCGGACCGAGACACGGAACCTCATCGTTCAGGCGGGGGCGTTCGGGGAACACCAGTTTACCGAGATCAATGTCGGTGGGAATGTCCAGCCGCTGGACTCCAAGTATTTTGAGGTCCGGCTTCCTCGCTCAACGTCCATCCGGATCGAGGCCGGGATGCGCCGATTCGCCAACGACCCCAGCTATGCCTTCCCCTGGCACGGCGGCGCCATCCCGACGCCGTTCCAATACTGACGGAGGATACCCTGAAATAACCTCCCGTAGGGGCGATTCGCGGATCGCCCCTACCGAACGACGATCTCGCGGGGGGAGCTCGTCAGTACCTCGCAGCCCTCCTCGGTGACGACCGTCGTCTCGCTGAACGCTGTGCCGTATCGCCCCATCCGTCGCAGCGCGACGGGGTGATGGAAGACCATTCCCGGACGGAGAACGGTGTCGATGCCGGACATGATTGCCCCCGTATCGTCCGCCCACGTCGGCGGGAAACCCGCGCCGACCGCATAGCCGAAGTTGCCGTGGAACACGAAGCCGTCCCCCGCCGTAAGTATGCTCTCCCATCCGACCTGTGCCACCTCGTCGGCGGTTACGCCCGCGCGGATGGTGCCAAGAATATCGCCCAGCGCGGTCAGACAGGCCTCCGCCATGCGTCTCGCCTCGGCGGGAGGCTCGCCGATGAAGACCGTCCGCATCGTCGGGGCCGAGTACCGGTGTATGCACCCGCCCATTTCCAGCAGGACGACGTCGCCCTTTTCCAGGCGGTTCCGCTTGTGCGTCGAGTGGAGGATGCCGGAACGTCTTCCCGACGTGACGACGGGTGAGAGGCACATATACTCGCTGCCCGCCGCAGTCAACGCTTCCGATGCCGCCGCGGCCAGGTCGTTGTCGGTTGCGCCCTCGCGAGCCGCGTCGATTGCAGCCGCCATGCCCGCTGCCGTTGTCTTGGCGGCAGCGCGGATGTGCTCGATCTCACGCGACGACTTCACGGTCTTGACCGCCTCGACGATACCCGACCCGTCGATGAACCTCGCCTTCGGAAGGGTGGCAACGAGGCCCTCATACGTCCCTGCCGGGAGGCCGCGACTGCCCTTCTCCACGCCTATCTTTGCGCCGTCGAGCCTCTTGTCGCGGAGCGTGTCGGCGATGTACTGAGCGTTGCTCCGGTCGGGAGCGTAGCCGCGCCTGTCGTCGAGCCATGTGTGGACCAGCGCACCTCCAAGCTCCGGCGACGGCACGATCAGCGTCGGATCGCCCTCCAGCGGCACGATCATGCACTCACCGAAGTTCGGCGAGAACGTTTGGTACCCCGTCATATACAGCACGTTTGGCGGATGCTGCACGAGTAGCACCTCGATATCCCGCTCGTTCATGCCGTCACGGACGGAGGCGAGCCTTGTCTGGTACTCCTCAACAGGGAACGCTGGCTCCTGCGGGAGGCCGTCGAGCATGTCGAGTGTGGCGCGTCCGCCGGAGATGGTAGAGTGAACTTTCATCGGTGTAGACCTTTCTAGCTGCAATGGGCCTCATGGTATCATCGACTTCGATCTTTTGAACGAGCGAGCCAAGACGGGGCATCAATCTTTGCAGTACTCAGTCGTATTTCATACAGCCGAAGAGGGTGGTTTCTGGGTTGAGGTCCCGGCATTGCCCGGCTGCTACTCGCAGGGCGAATCGGTAGAGGAATCCCTCAGGAACGTCAGAGAGGCGATAGAACTGTATCTTGAAACGCTGAGGGACGAGAGGGGCTGGACGTGCGAAAAAAATGCCGAGGTTGACGTAGGGGCGATTCGCGAATCGCCCCTACCGGGGACGCATTGTTGAACCGTAGCTACAAGCCCGACATCCATCACCGCAAATCTATTCGGCTCAAGGACTACGATTACTCCCAAGCCGGTGCATACTACGTTACCATCGTGACCCATAAGCGTAGGGTTTGTTCGGTGATGTAGTCGACGGTGAGATGCAGTTGAACGAGACCGGGCAGTTGGTTCTGGACGTGTGGGAGTGGTTGGCAGCGCGACATTGGTACGTGGAGTTGGATTCTTATGTCGTCATGCCCAACCATCTGCACGGTATCATCGTCATTGACGGCCACCGTGGGGGGGGGGGGGGGGGGGCGGCGCCCGCGCGCCCAGTCGAACGCACCTAAAAGAGAGATTTTTAATACAGTATATAAAAAAAAA
>VXLM01000014.1 GCA_009841605.1 Dehalococcoidia bacterium | reverse complement strand
CCTGCGGAGGCAGGAATCCATCTTCAGTGTCTCGCCATCAGTCCTTCAAAGAACGAGGGACCCAACGCCTTTTTCGTTCCAGGTGGTGAGGGTGGCAACCCTCATGACATATTCCGAACTCAGCGCACCCCCACACTGTCATTCCGAACGTAGCGCACCCCCCACCGCGGTCATTCCGAACGTAGCGCACCCCCCCTACTGTCATTCGGAACGCAGCGTAGCGGAGTGAGGAATCTAAAATCCCCGCCCTGCGGGTCTGGCGTCATACGCCATACGTTCTGCACCCCCGCACGTGATCCCCGCGCCCTCCGCGTTGAGTCGTCAAATCATCTAATTGACATACAAGAACACACGTACTACACTGGCTTCAAGCGGTCACTCTCCGCTCTCAAACACACCAGCGCAGCCAAAGTTACTGAACATTAGAAAATGTTACACAATCCAAGAAATTCCCTCCGATTGACAGGTGCCCGCTGCCCCCGTCTGCTCACCTCTCAATCGCTCACCGATGCCGCCCAACTTTACAATAACGTGGGAAATACCACAAAATGCCACACCATGCCACATTTTCGGAAATTTTCCTCCCGATAGTCAGACGATCGTGCCCCCGTTTTGAATCCTTCTCAATCATCCCGTCCAAGCAGTTTTCGCATAGGCTTCCAAACGCGAGCCCGCATAGGCAGGGCAGTGCATCAATCCGATAGACCGACCGCAGGATCGCCCAAAATTGGGGCGAGTCTTGTAGTCGTTCACCAGTGGCATCAACGCGATGTCCCTGATACTGTAATCGCCCCATGGTCTACACCGACAGACTGCTCCCCCACAGCGTCGAGGCAGAAGAATCGGTCATCGGCGCGGTGCTGATCGATCCTGACACCCTGCCCAAGATAACGGGCATCGTCGCGGCGGATGACTTCTACGTCACCAAGAACCGCTGGTGCTACGAAGCCTGCCTTGCCCTGTTCGACCGCAGCGAGGCCATCAACCAGGTCACCATCGCCGAGGAGCTGAACCTCAAGGAGCGACTCGAGGAGATCGGCGGCACGTCATATCTCGCCCATCTTGTCCGCACCGTGCCTACCACCATCCACGTCGAGCACTACGCGACCATCGTCCAGCGCACCTCCATCATGCGCCGTCTCATCAGGACTGCCGACGAGATCGCCGCCATCGGCTACGAGGGAGACGCCGACTCCGAGGCCGCCCTCTCCAAGGCCGAAGACCTGCTCTATCGCGTCCGAACGGCGCAAAGCACGAGGGATTTCGTTCACATTCGGCAGGTCCTCGACCAGTACATGGAGGAGGCCGCATCCCTGCAGGCCGGCCACGACATCCACCTTTCGCCCATCGCTACAGGGTTCCCCGATCTGGACAAGCTCCTCGGCGGAGGACTCCAACGATCCGACCTCATCATCGTCGCTGCAAGGCCCAGCCTCGGGAAGAGCACACTCGCATTCAACATTGCCCGCTACGCCGCCGAGCAGCTGGCTAGAGTCGCCGTCTTCAGCCTTGAGATGAGCGCGGAGCAGATCGGCATCCGCCTTGTAGCAAGTGAGGCGGACGTGGACAGCCACCGGATGCGCGTCGGCCTTCTCAACAGCCAGGAGGAGCAGCGCGAGCACGACGCCATCGGCTACCTTTCCGGGCTTCCCATCTACATCGACGAGACGCCGTTTCAGCGCATTGTCGAGATGCGAAGCAAGATAACTCGTCTGCACAACGAGGAGCCGATAGACCTCCTCATCGTCGACTACATCCAGCTCATCACCGGTTCAAGCGGTCGTTCGGAAAACCGCGTCATGGACATGGGCGAGATATCCCGCTCCCTCAAGAGCATCGCCCGGGAGCTCGACATACCAGTCCTGGCTCTCTCCCAGCTCAGCCGCGCTCCCGAACAGCGCCAGAACCACAGGCCAATTCTCTCCGACCTGCGTGAGAGCGGCAGCATCGAGCAGGACGCCGACGTGGTTGCATTCATCTATCGCGAGGACAAGCATGTCACGCGAGTCGAATGGGAGAAGCGCAGACCGAGCGACCCCTACCCCGCCAACATCGCTGAATTGATTGTCGAAAAGCACCGCAACGGGCCAACCGGCTCCGTACACCTCTACTTCCGTGACGACGTGGTACGATTCGAGAGCATGACCCGGCCCAACGAAGCTATGGAATACGCGTAGCGGAGAGAAGCAGTGCCCAACATCTCAGAGGTACTCAGCAGTCTCCCCGCCGCCGGTTCGGTCGGCGACGGCGGTCATGTCCCCCCCGACGATGAGCCCGACGACTTCGACAACGGTTGCGATCTGTGCGGCGGTCACGGTTGGATCAGCCCCAATGTCCCCGTCGGCCACGCCGACTTCGGCACCATCGCTCCCTGCCAGTGCCAGGAGTCCCGCCTAGAAGACGAGCAGCGCAACCGGCTCCTCACCTACAGCAACCTCGGCCACCTCACCCGCTTCCGCTTCGAGAACCTCGACCCCGACGGCCTCTCCGACTCCGAGATAAGCAAGTCCCAGTTCCGCAAGGCCTACGACGTCGCGCGCGTCTACGCCAACGACCCGAGAGGATGGCTCACCTTCACCGGCCCGAATGGGGCAGGGAAGACCCACCTTGCCGCGGCCATCGCCAACCACTGCGTCGATAGCAGCCGCATCGTCTTCTTCTCTCACGCCCCCGATCTGCTCGATCACCTGCGCTCCAGCTTCGGCCCCGCAAGCGAGGTCTCCTACAGCGACCTCTTCGATCAGGTCAGGACCACGCCGCTCCTCGTGCTCGACGGCCTCGGCAGCCAGAGCGCCACGCCCTGGGCGGAGGAGAAGCTGCGCCAGATCATCAACCACCGCTTCAACGCCGAGCTTCCCACCATCGTCACGACCGCCGTCCCCCTCAACGCACTCGACCCGTACATCGCGACGCGGCTGACGACGCGGGGACTGGGCAGGGTAGTAGAGCTCGGCTTGACACAGTCCGAGCGTCTCGAGGAGCTCGGACGCATACCGGAAAACATGCTGAACACCATGACCTTCGAGCGGTTCAACACCAACGTCAGCGGCCTGACCAGTGAACAGCGCAAGAGCGTCGAGGCCGCATATCACGCCGCGCGAAACTTTGCGGAGCGGCCGGATGGCTGGCTCGTCCTGACGGGCCGGCGCACCGGCGTGGGCAAGACCCACCTCGCCATCGCCGTCGCGGAGCGGCAGCTTCAGGCCGGACGACAGGTCACGTACTACTTCATGTCGAGGCTGATCTTCGATCTGCAAACGCTCGTGGGGACGGACCCGGCCCGGTACGCCGACCTCTTCGACCGGGTGACGAACGCACCCTTCCTCATCATCGACAACCTTCGCACGAGCTTGAGGTTCCGTGACACGGAGAATGGTCGTTCCGTTCCTGAGAGGTGGCTGGGCGGCACCCCCTGGGCGGAGGACCAGCTTTACCACATCATCACCCACCGACATAGCCATCGGTTGACAACGATCATCACCAGTCCGGAGAACTTTTCGGAACAACCGGGGCCATTCGGTTCGCTCCTCCAAGACCCCACCATCTCGCAGATAATCGACATCGACGCCAACGACTACCGCACCCAGAGGCCCTAGCTGACGGCAGTCGAGTAACCGTGCAATCCCGCTTGCCCGACATACCCGCTGCGTATACACTTGCTCGACACCGCTCAGACAGAGGACACGACATGAAGATCGCCATCCTGCGAGGCCCCCGCGACCTCGTGATCGAAGACTGGGACCTCGACACGCAGAACCTCGGGCCCAACGACATCTGGGCCGAGACAATCATCTCCGGCTTCAAGATCGGTACCGACCGCGGCAACTACGAGGGTGCGGAGGATGTGCCCGGCGCGCCGACCTACCCGCGCTGGGTGGGAGACAGCAACCTCGCCGTCATCAAGGGCGTCGGCAGCGAAGTGACCAGGTTCAAGGTCGGCGACCGCGTTGTCTCGCGCCAGCCACACCAGTCCGAGTGGATGACCGACCATCGCGCCTCCATCGTCAAAATCCCTGAGGGCGTCGACGACGAGGACGCCATCTGGGCGCACCTCTACACCCTCAGCGGCCTCTGCTTCCGCAAGGCGAACTTCGTGCCCGGCGAGTACGTGGCAGTCGTCGGACTGGGCGTGCTCGGACTCGGCGCGATCGGTCTGGGACCTCCGATGGGCGCACGCACCATCGGCATCGGCAACAGCCCCATCCGCAACGAGATGGCCATGCAGATGGGCGCCCACGCCACCTTCATGTACAACGACCCCGACCTGCAGGCCAAGCTCGACGAGTACACCAACGGCAACGGCATCGACCTCGTCATCCTGACCGCCAACCCCTGGCCTGCCTACCGAACCTCCGTTGAGATCGTGCGCGAGAACGGGCGCGTCTCCATCGTCAGCCTGCTGGGCCGCGGCGAGGAGCCGGCCGACTTCAACCCCCTCGCCATGCAGTACTTCTACCACAAAGGCATCTCGATCATAGCCGTCAATGGAACCGCTCCCTACCAGTACCCGCAGGCCGACGCCGACCGCATGGAGTGGAACAAGCAGTGCGAGTTCGTCCTCCAGCTCATGGCCGACGGCAGCCTCACGCCCAGCCAGATCGTCACCCACCGCCTCCCCTACGCCCGCATGCAGGAGGCCTACGAAATGGCCTACCACCGCGAAAAGACCATGCTCGGCGTAATCTTCCAGTGGGGGGAGTGAGCGGGGGAGTTAGCGCTAACGGCCGCAGTAGCTATGCAGAGTAGGATTTCTTCAGTCCTGCCAACGCCTCAGGGAACTCCGACTCACTGAACACCAATCGGAAAGTGCCTTTAGCCGGCCCATCCTTGACGGTCAACGTGCCACAGTTAAAGGCGTCTTGTAGCGTGTCCAGTACACGGCGTTTGTAATCGGTGTCCGGGTTGCCGCGCAGGTGTTCGCCCTTCGTTTCGAAGAACAACACGTGTGGATTCCCCTGGACTTCGCCCCACATTGCAACGAAGGCCGGCCAGATGC
>VXLM01000129.1 GCA_009841605.1 Dehalococcoidia bacterium | reverse complement strand
TAATTTGAATTTAGACACCTTTATCCGACTCTACAGAATGCTTTATAACCTGCCGGAAAATATGGAAACAGCAAACTACCCCGACTATTGGGCCCAAGTCATAGCCCAAAGTATAGAGTGCACTCAATAAAAGAGGAGAAAATTAAAGCTATATACTGGCCGTGTTTGAGAAAAGAAAAGGCCAAAATAGTAGATACAGAAAACTCACTAAGGAAAGCACAACATGCACTATAAAGTTATTTTTATTCTTATTCTCTTCACTCACAGTCCTATTGCTTTAGCAAACGATTCAAAACTTCCTTATGACAGCCAATGCACCAAACATAAAATACAACGAACAAATGATCTTGCCCAAGACCCCTCTATAACAGAAGCTGATTTTTGTGAGCAATGTGAAAGCTATTTCGCTAATACGCTTGAAGACTACATTTCTATTAAAGAGATTTTTACTGCCATTCCTAAACAATGTTTTTTAGCTATGGCTCTTCGAGGAAATAGACTATTCTCCTACGATCAATATGTACATTGTGAATCAAAAAACCAAGCATCCTTTGATAAAAGAAGAAAGTTTTGCATCAATGAAGATTATATCAATACGATATATGAAGCTTGGACAGATGTGGCGGAATGCTTCAATTACAGCTTAGAAAGACAAAAAGAGATTTTTCATCTCATCAATCAAGAATCAGGAGGAATTTTAAATATCAAAAGTAAGACAGGAGCTAGATGTCTAGGTCAAGTAACTATTGATTATGTAAAAACGATTAACACTCTCATCAGGTCTGCTGATAAGAAAAACCCTTTACAGCATTCAGAGATTTACACAGAAGTGGCACAAAGATGCCCGCAGATGACAGAAAAAGCTTTAGAAAATATAAATTTCATCACTTGTCAAACCAGCTTGGACCCTCATACTTGTCTTTTTTACACATTTTACGGTCTGGAAAGAAACCACAGAATAATGACAAACAATTTACAATCTAAATTGGATTATATGGGCAATAGAGAATTTCCGGAAAGTGTAGCTCATAAATATCAACTTCCCATTAAGCTAAACGAGATGCTACATATTACAGGGACTACAAAAAACGGCAATAGTGTTGATTGGGTGATTTGGGATGATTCGGAGTTATATGAATTATGGGAAAGAATAGATGACTCAAAAGATCTGACAATAAAAAAAGTACCCCTTTTTAAAAAGCAAGAAGAGATTGAAAAGATGTTTAACTATTGGGCGCATAATGGAGGACAATCTTTAGTCAACAACAGTTTAATAAAACGAATAGAAAAACTAAAAAGAGATATTTCCCGTTCTTGCAGATCCCATTCAAAAAAACCCAGATGTTTGGCCAGAGAACAAATAAAGCAAAAAGGGAGGGGTATAGATAGCTCATTGGCTTTAAAAATTTTCTCTGCAGATTTATTGGAAACTTACCCCAGTAACAGTAAAAAAAGAAGAACAGAAGTATCTCAATATATAACCAAAATGATAGATTCCTCCCAACGGACTTTTAGTTATAATAAAGGTTCAGAGGGCACTAATTCTATGCTAAATAATTATGCAAATGCTCAGCCAAACTTAAGTGCAAAAGAGAGGGTTTCTTTCCAAAAAAAAGTTTCTAATGTATGCCCTAAGCTCAGTTTTAAGTAAAAACTGGGCTTCATTAAAAGAATTTATGGGTGATAACAGATAGGCATGATAATCTGATCGGTATAATACCCAGTGGGTATTATACCCATTTCCACGAGGACAAGCTTTTGTGTAACCCCCTGTAGCCTTTTTCCCTTTGTTATACCGAACCGGTATATTATTCAGCTTTCTCAATATTTGCTCTCATTCAAAAAAACTAAAAAAAAAAGCTGACAGAGGCTCTAATTTGTTATATTTCAAATAGTCTAAACCGAGTTAAAGTTGATTTTCCCAGAACTTTGTATAAAAATGGGGATTTTTAAATTAAGATGAAATAAGGAACCAAATGCCTACTTTAAATCAGCTGATCCGCAGTAACAGAAGAGTGCAAAGAACACGGACCAAATCTCCCGCTCTTACCCGTTGTCCACAGCGGAGAGGGGTTTGCACCCGGGTGTTCACCCGTTCACCTAAAAAACCTAATTCCGCCATACGCAAAGTGGCCAGGGTCCGTTTAACAAATGGGTTTGAAGTAAATTCCTATATTCCAGGGGAAGGGCACAATCTGCAAGAACACTCTGTAGTTTTAGTGCGAGGGGGCCGTGTGCAGGACCTACCCGGAGTGAAATACCATATTGTCCGTGGTCACCTGGATACACAAGGAGTGAAAGACAGAAAAAGAGGTCGTTCTCTATATGGAACGAAAAGAACTAAAGGGAGTAAATAAAGATGTCTCGTCGAAGTCGCAAAATTCATAAAAAAGAAGTTAAGCCAGACTCTGTCTATTCCGATGTCATGGTGTCCTATTTTATAAATAAAATTATGTGGGATGGTAAAAAAGAACTAGCACGAAACATTGTATATGGTGCTTTAGATATCTTAAGCAAAAAGTATCCAAAAGAGAGTGCGGTCTCTGTATTCAAGAAAGCTATAGATAACTGCAAACCCAACCTGGAGGTTCGATCTCGTCGAGTGGGGGGAGCTACCTATCAGGTACCTGTGGATGTCCGCCCTGTCCGTAAATCTGCCTTGGCTATTCGTTGGATTATTACCCATTCCCGTACCCGAAAAGAAAAAACCATGACGGATCGTCTGGCCGAAGAATTAATGGATGCCTATAACAAAAAAGGGGCTTCCATTAAGAAAAAAGAAGATGTGCATCGTATGGCTGAATCCAACCGTGCCTTCTCTCACTATAACTGGTAACATTTTCTTATAGAGAGGAAAGTTTGCCAAGCCTTCAAATTAAAACAACTGAAGATCTAAAACACACCCGCAATATAGGGATTATTGCTCATATTGATGCTGGCAAAACCACCCTCACAGAACGAATTTTATTTTACACAGGAAAAAGCCATAAAATGGGTGAAGTGCATGAAGGCAACACCATTATGGATTGGATGGAGCAAGAACAGGAAAGAGGTATTACCATCACCTCCGCCGCTACAACCTGCTTTTGGAAAGATCATCGTATTAATATTATAGATACCCCTGGTCATGTGGACTTTACCATAGAAGTAGAACGTTCTCTAAGAGTTTTAGATGGAGCCATTGTTGTATTTGACGGTGTTAGTGGAGTGGAAGCACAAAGTGAAACCGTATGGAGGCAAGCGAATAAATATCATATTCCACGGATATGCTTCATCAACAAAATGGATAGGATAGGAGCAGACTTTGCAAAAAGTGTGAGTTCTATCTCCCATAAGCTAAAAATCACCCCTGTATGCTTGCAACTCCCTATAGGATCTGAAGAAAATTTTAAAGGAGTGATAGACCTTGTGGAAGAAAAAGCTTTTATATGGGATCAAGATAAGTTAGGAGAAAAATATTCCACAGTCCCTATACCCGAAGAGTATAAGCGGCCTGCCCGTAAAGGGAGAGAGAAAATGATCGAACAGATAGCGGAGTTGGACGACGAAATAATGCAAAAATATCTAGCTGAAGAAAGCATCTCAACAGATGAAATAAAAAAGGTTCTTAGGCAGGCCACTTTGAATTTAAAAATGACACTGGTGTTTTGTGGATCCGCTTTTAAAAACAAAGGAGTGCAACAAATTATTTCTGCTGTGTTGGATTATCTGCCAGGGCCTTTGGATTTACCTCCTATTGAAGGACAGGGACAGGGGAAGAAACAGGGAAAAAAAATGCTATGTCCTACAGACTTTGAACATCCTGTTTGTGGTTTTGCTTTTAAACTAATGGAAGATACTTTTGCAGGCCATCTTACTTATATTCGTGTCTATTCGGGCTGTTTAAAACCCGGTGTTCCCTTGCTCAACACCAGAGAAGCTAAGAAAGAAAGAATCCAGAAACTGTTAAAGATTCATTCCAAATCCAGAGAGGAGGTGCCTTTCCTAAAAGCAGGAGACATAGGAGCGGTTTTGGGCTTAAAGTGGACTAAGACAGGGGACACTTTATGTACGACGGCTTATCCGGTTTCTTTGGAATCTATTTCTTTTCCCGAACCAGTGATCTCTATGGTTATTGAGCCGAAATCTTCTGTAGATCAAAAAAAAATGATGAAAGTTTTGCAAACCATACAAAGAGAAGACCCTTCTTGCTTTATTTCTTCCGACCCGGAGACAGGGCAAGCCCTTTTAATGGGAATGGGAGAGCTGCACCTGGAAGTGCTGATTCATCGTCTTGTAAAAGACCATAAAGTGCAGGTAAATACGGGTCCGCCAAAGGTTTCTTACAGGGAAACTATTTTAACTTCAGCAGAAGGGAAAGGCATTTTTGATAAAAAGATAGGAGAACAAAAACAATTTGCCCATGTACTGTTAAAGATAGAACCGGATAAAAATTTAAAGGCTTTGATATTTGACAATCAAGTCCAGGAAACACTCCCCACAGAATTTATTTCAGCTATTAAAGAGGTGATAGAAGGTTCCTCTTATGCGGGCCTACTGATGGGTTATCGCCTGTTGGGGATAAAAGTGTGTTTATTGAAAGCAGAGTATCAAGGAGAAAACGAAGAAGGGATAAAAGCGGCTTTAAAAACGGCGGCGGTTCAAGCTTTTAGAAAAGCACTCACCAACAGCAAAAGCTGGCTGTTGGAACCGATATTTAACCTGGAGGTGCTGACACCAGACGAGTTTTTAGGGGATGTGATGAGTGATCTAAATACCAGAAGGGCCAAAGTAGAAGAAGTGTTTTTGGAAAATCATTTACAGGTCATTAAAGCACAGGTTCCCCTAGCTCCTCTTTTTGGTTACGCCACAGAGCTTCGCTCCCTTAGCCAAGGGCGCGCCTCTTTTTCTATGGAGATGCGGGAGTACGCTCCTGTGCCGGAAAAAATATCGAAGCAAGTTCTTGTTTGAGTTTCATACTACTTCCATGTATAATAGAAAGATAGAGTGCTCTAGCCTGACGACCATAGAGAAAAATATAAAACCATGAAAATAAATAATAATTCTTTTTTTCACAAATCCCAATGGCCCTTTGTGATTATAGCCGGTCCCTGTTCTATAGAAAATGCGGAACAAATGGATCAAATACAAAAAGTTCTTTTAGAAGAAAATATCTCCCTAATGAGAGGGGGTATTTATAAAATGAGGACTCACCCTGACTCTTATCAA
>VXLM01000099.1 GCA_009841605.1 Dehalococcoidia bacterium | reverse complement strand
GGGTCATCGGGCGAGACGACGGTAAGCCACTTGAATTCCCCCACAGGGACGTCATGCTTCTTCACAAAGCCGAGGGTCTCCGTGTAGAACTTCAGGGCTTCGTCCTGGTCACCTACGAAAACGCCGGTGAGTGTAATGCGCATATCTGGTCTCCTTTTCTTTTCATAATGTCACTTGAGCCATCGGCTCATCACAGTCCTGAGGGGTTCATCGTTGAAGACAAGCATCCGATACTTGCCACGCTTCTCCGAACTTACGAGCCCCGCTTTTTCTAAGACATCAATGTGCTTGGCAAAGGCCTGTCGGGAGATGGCGACTTCGTGTCGCATGATCAGGCGCGCCGTGAGCTCGTAGAGCGTCTGCTCCTTGCGCTCAGAGAGCTCGTCCAGAATCAACCTCCGTGTTGGGTCCGCCAGTGCCTTGAAGACCAAGTCTTTTTGCATGCGCGCATATAATACGCAACCATAGAGTTGCATGTCAAGGGGCGATTCCCCAGGCTGGCAGGAACCACATCCCTAGCCTTTTGCAGGATTGGGTGAAGACCTGGAACCGGCTGAGTTGGAATTGGAAGAGCCCCAAATCTCGTGGGTGGAGAACTCGTGAGTGGCTATCCGAGCCTGACAGGCGCCTTCCTCATGTAACGAACCCCCAGCGAAGAGTTCGCAAATCAGTCTTGGCAGGCCCACCAGTTTGTAGCTAAGATTTGCGGAGACTCGGCCACTCCTTCGGCCAAATGTAGGTCGCGTGGCTCGAGGTCGGCTCCGACCTAGACACTTCCACACGTCCGCCGCATAGTGGCGCACCTGCTTCTACCGGTATCAAGTCTTGCATGGGCAGGCTGGGTCTGGCATGCTGCACCGTGGGAGACACCTTGAATAGTCCAGACAGTATCTACAGGACCATCATCTGCCCGGCATCAGAGCACTACCCGCGCTACAACAACGGCTCGGTCGTCACGCTCGATGACGGCTCGTTGCTGCTCGTCTACCAATGCTGGTACACGTCCGGTAGCGGGGACGCCTCGCCCAGTCGAGTCGAGGGCAAGCTCTCCTCGGACGGCGGACGCACCTGGGGCACCGAGTTCATTATCAAGGAGTCCTACGAGCCGGAACTCTATCTCGGCGGTGGCCGCCGCATCGGTAGCCCCAGCCTGCTCAAGCTCGAATCGGGGCAGATGCTGTTATTCCATGACGTTATGAACTCTGAACGCGATCACCGCAACTTCCTAAGCCGGTCGAGCGACGACGGGCTGACCTGGAGCCAAAGCGTCCCCATAATTGGCAGAGTGGGTTACTACGTCATCAACAACGACCGGGTAATCCTCCTCTCGTCCGGCAGGATTCTCGCACCGGTGGCAGACCACGGAGGCCCGTTCGAGCAACGGGGCGTCTCTTTCGGCCTCTACTCCGACGACGAAGGGCGTACCTGGACCAGGGGATCAGGGCAAGTCGTGGTCAATGGAGAAGCGGGGGCGCAGGAACCCGGCGTCGTAGAGCTGCGCGACGGCCGCGTGCTCATGTTTATCAGGACATCGCTCGGCAGGCCGCACAAATGCTACTCGGAGGACGGCGGCGATACCTGGTCGAATCCCGAGCCGATGAGCGTATGGTCTCCCACGTCGCCCCAGGCCATTCGTCGCATCCCGTCCACCGGCGACCTGTTGATGGCCTGGAACAACACCTCTGGTGGATTGCGTTCCCCGCTAACCCTGGCTGTCTCCTCCAATGAGGGTCGGACGTGGAGACATATGCTGGACATCGAGACCGAGCAGGGACACACCTACTCCTATCCCAGCATCCTGTTTCAAAACGATGAAGCGGTGCTGACCTACTATGACCACGACGCTACAGCACAGGCCAAGGACGTCGTGTCCAAATCTCCTCAGGCTACCGGGTGGCGTGGCCTCGTCTCCCTCAAACTGGCAATAGTCCCGTTGGCCCGCATCTACTCGGCGTAGCAGCGTCTGCCGACCTTACGGGAAGTGCATTGCCAGATGCCTCTCCCGACCAGGAACCGAGCGGCTATGTCCTCTATCACCCACCAGTTACACTGGCTAACGCCCCAGAACGGCGGAGCGACTCTGTAGACTGCTTCCCTTATGCTTCTACGCCAGTCGCCGATGTTACCCGAGGGTGACTTCTTCATTGGCTTGTCCATGCCACACTTAGCGGCTCGAACTGGCTATCCGAGCGATGAGGGAGCCGATATCTGAATAGCGGTGCTCTACACCATCCATCTTCAATCGCCAGGTGGGTGTATCCGCTGAATCGTCGGCGACTATCTCAACGTCTATCGACTCACCAGCAACGCGACTATCGAGAATCCTGAATCCCTCACGTTCCAATGCCCGGCGCATCCACATTCCGGAGAGTCCATCCGCCATCAGCAAAGCATTGCCTGTGGCCGGGATGCGGGGCCTGAAGCCCCCGATGTCGGAATCGAAGATAAGCTCAGAGCTAGAGAACGTGGACTGTAACGCTCCCCGCAGTATCAGGTCTTCGGGCGCGCCATGTTCAACTTTGCCCTCAGGGGTAATCAACCACAGTGTGTCAGCAGCCCTCAACACCAAGTCCAGGTCGTGAGTGGACATAAGGACTGCCAGACCCGTTTCGCGGGTCAGCCGCTTCAACAGACCTGTTATCTCAACACGAGTGGGCAGGTCCAGAAATGCAGTGGGTTCATCCAGCAGCATGACGGTGGGCTGCTGGGCAAGAGCCCGTGCAATCATCACCCTTTGGCGTTCCCCGTCACTCAGCTCGGAGATGTCACGCGCTGCCAGATCATGGGAGCGTGTTGCGCCTATAGCCCACTGGATAATCCTGTGGTCTTGAGGCGTTAGCCTTGCCGCCCAACCGGTGTACGGATAGCGCCCCAGACCCACCAACTCATAGGCTGTCAGACGACCCACAGTGAGACGATCTGTGAGTACAACGCTCAACAGGGTTGCCAGTGTGTGATTGCTCAGATGGTGAATGTTGCGCCCATCGATCTCCACACTTCCATCAAGCAGCGGTTGCATCCTGCCGAAAGTTCTGAGCAGGGTTGACTTGCCAGTGCCATTGGGACCAAGCAGACCGACGAATTCGCCCTGGCGCAGCTCTAAATCCACACCTTCAAGGACAGTGCGATGCCCTTTGGTGCCTGCTCTATAACCGACGGCAAGAGAATGTGCGGCCAGCGCGACTTCGTTCACAGGGCAAAGCCCCTTCTCGCCTTCAGCAGCACCCAGATGGCCACCGGGCCTCCAAACAATGCTGTCGCTGCGTTTATGGGAAGATTGAGGCTGCTATTTGGGAGTTCGGCGAGTATTCCGCAGGCTAACGCGATTGCGACTCCGACCAGTATGGAGCCGGGGACCAGGATTCGATGGTCGGACGTGCCGAATACTCCGCGAGCGATGTGAGGTATCGCAATGCCGAGAAACCCTATAGGCCCGGCATAGGCCACAACCGCTCCGGCCATGAGGGAAGCGCTGCCCATGATTACGACTCTTGCCCACTTCACGTTGAGCCCCATGCTCTGGGCGTAGTTGTCTCCGAGGAGCAGGGCGTTCAGCGGCTTGATCGTGAGAACGGCCAATATCAGTGCTATCCCAATTGAGGACGACATGTAGGGCATCTCTCCCCAGCGAACGCGAGTGAAGCTGCCCAAGCCCCACTCCACGAACTCCCTGGTCTCCTGCTCGTTGGCAAAGAAAATGAGGATGGTTACGATAGCGCCAATCAGCGAAGCCATCACAACTCCCAGCAGCAGCACTACTACCATATCCCTGACTCTGGACGCGACTATGAGCATGACCGAAAGTACCGCCGCGGCGCCAAGAGCCGCGCCTGCTACTGTCCCAAGATTGGTGAAGAAGTTGCCGCCAACTCCTGAGAAAACCCCTGCGGAAGTTGGACTCACGAGAATTACCAGCGCCACGCCAAGGCTGGCTCCGGACGACACCCCCAGGGTGAATGGACTAGCCAGGGGGTTCCTGAACACGGTCTGCATTTGCAGGCCCGCGAGCCCCAGGGCGGTACCGACCAGCATGGCGGTCAAGACCCTTGGAAGCCGGATGTCCATGACGATGGTCTGCCATGATCTCTTCTCGGCTTCGCCCCCAAGCAGGATGGTGACCACCTGCTCAACCGGTATGCTGACCGACGACCAGCTCAGGGACGCCATGACTGCGGCTATGCCCAGAATCACAAGCAGGGCAAATACGGCCAACTGGCGCTGTATGCGAGAACCGGTGTCAATCGGAAGCTCGTCCTGTTCGGATACCTGAACGGACCCAGGCCGGGCGGGAGTTGAAGTTGTTGGATCGGGAGCGTTCATTCTGTTCGAGTTATGGCATCGTTGAGCCCTGAGCCAAAGAAGTCCTTGACTATAGGGATGAGAATGTCCAGGCGAGAGCGGCTCTCATGGTGGTCGAGTCCCTCAAGAGACCTGAAGGAGACGTTGGGGAACTCAACTGATGCCTGCCTGGCTGGATCGTGGTCTTCATCTCGGGTTCCACATAGTAGCAGGTAGGGAATCCGACCTTGTGAAATCCCTTCACTTAGTCCCTGCACCCTGCTCGTAGAGACAAGCGCGGCGCCCAGGGCCTTCCAGTCGCGGGCCTCCAGCTCCGCCTTCTGCTCGTAGCTGAGAGGGCCGGACTCAGCTTCTCTTCGTTCTATAGCTGCCTTCGCGCCGCAATCGATGTACCGCTGCCCCCACTCCTCGAAGTCTACAGGAAGTCTATCAGTGTACGGATGGGCACCGAGAACTATGGCTGAGCGGATACGCTGCGGCGCATATGTGCTGACCCCGAAAGCCGTGATGCCACCGAGTGAGTAGCCGAGGATACAGGCTGATTTCACTCCAACGGCATCCAACACTGATGTGACGTCTCGCACTCTCTTTGGCAAGCTGTAGGCGGCCAGATCGTGAGGCTTATCGCTTCTGCCATGCCCACGAGCGTCCATGGTGATGACTTGAAACCGGTCGCTCAGGGCCTCTACGTGGCCGCCTGTGCGCCAGGCATCTCCCGACACTCCAAACCCGTGGAGCAGGACTAGCGGGGGGCCGGTTCCTTCGACGCGGAAGTGAATCCGTGCCCCCTCGCTAGCTGCGTATGGCATGGCCGACTCCCCCTTACTCGGAGGGAGGATTTATGAGCTCCAGCCAGACCGTTTCGTGCGACTCGTCCAACAGTTCCGGGTGGAGAATGCTTACCAAGTCCCTCAGAAGGAGGTCGACCCGGTAGTTGA
>VXLM01000107.1 GCA_009841605.1 Dehalococcoidia bacterium | reverse complement strand
CCCCCCCCCCCCCCCCCCTTTTTTTTTAATTAAACGGCGACCACCTAGATCTACACGCTAATTATCGTCGGCAGCGTCAGATGTTTAAAAGACACCGAGGGGTGGGGGTAGCGGTTTGAGTAGGGACGTGGACTGGCGTTTCGGAAGGAAGCGGTTGACTTTCACCGCCTGACTGGGCGCACGAGACGGTTAGGAAGACCGTCAGCAGCAGGATGATGTAGAGTAGTATCTGTCCGATGCGACTCGATTTGAGCCTAGTACCGGTTCCATATGATTTTGATAGCTTACTCAAAACACCCTCACCCTAGCCCCCGTATCAAGTACGGGGCAGGCTCTCTCCCGCGACGGGAGAGGGGATACGCGCCTCTCAATTTGGCTGTCATATTCAAAAGGAAACGGTACTAGTTGATTGTCATTGATCCGTGATGCAAATGTATTTCCGCCTTTTCGGACTCTTTGGATTCCTGCCCTCGAGGTACGGGGTGACGTTCCTGTGCAGGGATGACGGATTTTGGTGCTGTGTCATATGCTCTACAACGTAGCACGAATGGACAGGTGCAGCATTGGCACTCAGCCTTCCCATACGGGCGGGGCGTTGAAGTAGTCCTTTGATCCGAAGTGGGGGAACATAGGCCATGTGTCCTTGTCGCGCTCCTCCCAGACGATGCCGGTCTCGGTGTAGGCCCCGCCGCCGCCGTGTGCGGGCGGGCTGAACTCGGGGCGGGTAAGCTGGTCGGCGCGGTACCAGACTGTGCGGAACTCAAGGGAGCGAGCGCGGCGCTCGTGGCTGTCGAACCAGCGGTGGACACGTTGGTTCGGACGCTGCGACTCGGCGCCCGGACCACGCTCGGTCACGTCTTCAAGATCGGAGCCGAGCACCTGCAACTCGTCGACGGAGAGAGGAACACCGTCGCGGAGGAAGAAGTCGTCGAAGTTGGGGTCGACCATGGCCCACTTTTGATGCTCCTCCAACCAGTACTCGGCCGTGAAGTGGCCATCGGCCTTTCCTGGCTTGCCCGCGAAGATGGCGCAGCGGGCGGGAACACCGATGGCCTGGGCGGCGTTGGCGAACGCGACGCCGTAGAAGATGCAGTTTGCCGTGGGACGCAGGCCGTTGTGTCCGCACTGGCCGGGTGCCCAGGCGAGGACGGTCTCCGGGTCCCAGGGGGAGTTGATTACGCCAAGACCCGGTGCCGCAGGCGTGTGCTCCCAGCTCGACGCGAGCCAGGTGCTTATGGCGCGCAGGCGTTCGAGCTTGGACAGGCTCCGGTCGAGGGCCTGTGGGGGCATGATAGTTCTGAGAGACTCCAGTCGCGGGTCGTCGGGGTCGTTGAAGACCATGGGTGGCGGTGCAGGGTCTTCGCCCTCGGCGAAGCGGACGCGGACGACGTACTCGGCGCGGACGACGTTAAGGTAGGCCATGTGGTGGTTGCGCCACGTGTGGCCTGAGTCGTCACTGACATAGCTGTTGGGGTCGGCGTGTCCGGCTTCGAGGCCGAGCGCCCACGAGTTCATGGCGGTGGAGTCGGACCAGAACTCGAGTACGTTGTCGCCAGCGTGAAGGAGGGTAGGGTCGATTGTAACCTCGTACCACGTGTGCCATGCCTGCTGGGGAGGCACGGGTGGGAGCTTTGCGCCGTTGACTGAGATGTGGAGGGGGAGTCCCGATCCCTCGTGTGCCCTGGCAATGAAGTACAACGACGCGGGTGAGGAGGTAGGCGGCAGGGTGAGGACCTTGCGCGCGCGGCGGAAGGTGGTCAACTCCTCGGCGAGATTCGGCATGGAGTGGCCGGACTCGGTGTAGTAAAGCTTGCTCATGGGTGGGTTCCTTTCGGTTTTCTTGTATTGGCTCGCCGTTGCTCCGTGTGGTTCTTACATCAATTCCGGGGTTTTGAGGCCGGAGCCGGTGTTGAGGAGGAGGATGTGGTCGCTGGAGGAGAGGGTGCCTGAGGCGATGAGGCGGCGGGCGGCGGCGGCGGTTGCGCCGCCTTCGGGGCCTACGACGATGCCCTCGGTGCGGGCTATGAGGCGCATGTGGTCGAGGAGGTCGTCGTCAGAGACGGCGATTGCGCCGCCACCGCTCTCGCGGAGTACGTTGAGGATGAGGTAGTCGGCGATTGCTGAGGGGACGCGCATGCCATGGGCGACGGTGTGGGCGTTTGCCCAGGGTTCGGCGTGGTCGGTGCCCTGCTCGAAGGCACGGACTATGGGCTGGCAGCCCTCGGCCTGTACGCAGAAGAAGCGTGGACGCTTGCCGTCGATCCATCCCAGGGTCTCAAGCTCCTCTATCGCCTTCCAGATTCCGACGACGCCCGTGCCCCCGCCGGTGGGGTAGATGATGGCGTCGGGGAAGGTCCAGCCGCATTGCTCGGCTATCTCGTAGCCCATGGTCTTCTTTCCCTCAGCGCGGTACGGTTCCTGGAGGGTCGAGAGGTCGAACATGCCGAGCTCGGCGGCAAGCTCGCGAGACTGTTGGCCAGCCTCGCCGATCAGTCCGTCCACCAGATGGAGCGTGCCTCCGGCGTGGGTGACCTCTTTCTTGTTGGCGTCGAGGGCGTCTTGGGGCATGAATACGTGGGCGTCCATGCCGGCCCTCGCGGCATAGGCGGCCAGCGCGCCGCCTGCGTTACCTGCTGTGGGGATAGTGACCCCTTCGGCCCCAAGCTCCTTTGCCTTTGAGACGGCGGCGGAGAGGCCACGCGATTTGAAGGTGCCGGTAGGGTTCTGGCCCTCGTCCTTGATGACCAGGTTGGTCGCGCCAATGGCTTCGGCCAGGTGGGGAGCTTCGAGTATGGGGGTCATGCCCTCGCCGAGGCTGACAATGTTGGATTCATCGAGCACGGGCATGGTCTCGAAGTACCGCCACATGTCGGAGCGGCGGTCTGCGAGTGCGTCGCGGTCGGTTTCTCTGCGGGCGGAGTCGAGGTCGTAGCGGGCGTAGAGGACTTTGTCGCAGTCGGGACAAAGGCGGATGAGTTGGTCGGCGGAATGGGTTGCATCGCAGCCGGTGCAATCCAAGTGGGTGAGGAAGCTCTTCACGGGGACTCCTTCGCGTGTTATGGGAGGAATTTATCAGTAATCACCACAGAGGGCACGGAGAACACAGAGATGGAAGAAACTAGAAAGTAGTGTGTATGCGGTGAATCCGGTTGGTAGGGGCTTTAGATTCTTCGACTCCGCTTCGCTGCGCTCAGAATGACAGTGAGGGGGTCACTGTGGAGGATCGTGTGAGGGAACTCCCTCTCTGTGTCTCTCCTCCGGCGGGGGAGAGATTGGAAGATGGTGAGTCTCTTTCGGTGCAATCACCCGTTTCCGGCTTTAGCGACTCCAATCATGGCATCACGGGAGATGAGGGCGGCCAGCTCCTCTTCGGTCATGTGGTCGGTGCCTTCGGGGCGTTCGGGGAGGACCATGTAGCGGAGCTCAGAGAGGCTGTCCCAGACGCGGACTTCGATTGAATCATCGAGTTCGAGTCCGAACTCGGAGAGCACGACTCTCGGCTCCTTCACGACACGGGCGCGATAGGTTTCGGACTTGTACCACTCGGGCGGGAGTCCAAGGACGGACCAGGGGTAGCAGGAACACAGGGTACAGACGATGACGTTGTGTATCCTCGGGGTGTTCTCAACGACGACGAGACGGGCGCTGTGCTCGTCGCCGTAGCCAAGCTCGGCTACGGCGTCTCCGCCGTTTTCAAGGAGACGGTGTTTGTATTCGGGGTCGGTCCATGCGCGGGCGACGACTCGCGCTCCGTTCAT
The DNA here is from genome assembly GCA_009841605.1 of Dehalococcoidia bacterium. Classification (GTDB taxonomy): domain Bacteria; phylum Chloroflexota; class Dehalococcoidia; order Lucifugimonadales; family VXLM01; genus VXLM01. The sequence goes on along the minus strand of VXLM01000107.1, from coordinate 45,173 downwards.
GGGGCCGTCGTTGTTCTCGTACTGGTCAACGATTTCGTCAACGGCGTCGGTGGAGAGCAGACCTTTCTCCGCTAGCAGGGACTCGACAGCCTTGGCGCGGATTTCGGAGTCGGTTGGGTTATGGAATTCGTCGTGTTCATGGTCATGATCGTGATCTGACATGGTTCGTGTAACCCTCCTGTTGCAATTCTCCTGCGCGTTGCGAGGCGTATATTCTCAATTTCGAGTCTTTTGAATTTAGGGTGTCTTGTCAGACTGATTCGGTAGGAGCAAGTAGCTCTCCCAGAGGTCGATGTAAACGCGCTGAGAGGATTCGGCTTCGTCTCCCCACAGTTCGCGGGCGTCGAAGCCGACGGTGTAGACCGGCTCCGGCTTGCGGACATCTTGCACTTTTAGGTCGAGCAGGTCGTATACGCCGCGCAGTGCATGGACGGTACCGTGTTTGCCCTGGGCATAGCGAGGGATCCTCGTGTGGCCGGATGGGTCGATATGGCGTGTCAGGACTGAGTCGCCGACGGAGAATACAGGGTCTCCGTCGTACTTCGGCGAACGCTGGCTGTAGCGGTTCTCCCTTGCGGCATGAGTAAGTCCCGTGTCGTGATTTGGGGAGACGGGAGTGCCGGGGTTCGCACGATGGAGTTCGACACGGTTGCCGAGCTCATCATCGGTGAACGTGCCACTTTGGACAAAGCCTATCTCCAGGGCGTTGAGCCACTTCTGATAGTAGCTCGAAGCGAGGTAGGTCGCAGGATCGATGCTTTCTATGGCTGGGCGCATGGGGAAGGTGCGATGGCCAATCGTGGTCATCATGCCGAAGACGCGGCCCTCCCACTCTTCGTGGAAGACCGGCTCGTTCTTCTCGATGGCGATTGGGCCGAAGCCCGGCGCCCCACCCACGTCGTGAGCACGTCTCAATTAAGGCCTCCTGAGTTGGCGTGAGCGTAGCATAGGGCATGGAGCGGTTCAACCGACTTGCCGCGGCGTTGACGGGATGGTTGTGAGGACATAGCATAGACGACCCAACGCGGTTTACCGTGTCCGTAGCTTTGGTGACTATAGAGAGGGAAGAACCATGACTGAGTTTATCGGCTATTACAACGGTGAGTGGATGCCAATGGACAGGATCACCTACGATCCGAGCGATCTAGGGCCGTCGAAGGGCGACCAGGTGTTTGAGACGATACGGACGTTTGGTGGGAAGAGCTTTCGAATGAAGGAACACGTCGACCGCCTGTATCGGTCGCTGAAGTACGTGCGTATCGACCCCGGACTGACCGCGCAGGAGATGCTCGATCTGTCGGAGGAAGGGATAGAGCGGAACAGGCATCTGCTCGACGAGGTGGGCGACTTCAGTATCCAGCAGCTTGTGACGCGCGGGCCGGGAGGGCCGCGTGCGTGGTCGGCAGGTCCTCCGAACGTGTACATCAAGTTTGGGCCCAATACCATCTGGTATGAAGACAAGTACACGGACGGGCTTCATGGAGTTATCACGCGAACTCGCAGCTACGACGCGGAGGCCCTGGACCCGAAGCTGAAGCATCTGAGCCGGATGAATATGAGCATAGCGGAGCTCGAGGCGAACGATCTCGATCCCGGCGCGTGGCCCATCCTAACGGACAAGGACGGCTACCTCACGGAGGGTTCCGGCTATAACGTGTTCATCGTTACGGACGGTGTTCTTCGGACTCCGACGGAGCGAGCCATACTCGCCGGGGTGTCCCGGGGCATGGTTCTTGATCTGGCGGACGGTCTGGGACTCCCCGCGAAAGTCGAGCACCTACAACCTTACGACGCTTACACGGCTGACGAGGCGTTCTTTACGAGCACGCCGTTTTGCGTCCTGCCCGTGACGTATATCGACAAGCGCGCCGTCGGTGATGGAAAGCCGGGACCGATCACCACGCAGCTTCTGGCGGCGTGGAGCGAGGCGGTCGGGATCGACATCATCGATCAAGCGATGGAGTACGCGGGCCGGAACTGAGGCCCGACGGCTTTCACAGTAACCGTACTAGTGGACCGAAGTCTTTGAAATGACTGGTAGACGAGATTGGAGCAACATGGCTGTCTACTCGCCTTATCAGATTCTCTGGATTCCTGCCTCCGCAGGAATGACGGGTAGCGGTTAGGGTCGGAATTGGGTTGTACAACGACAGGGCGGGTTTGAAACCCGCCCCTGCCAAGTCACAGTCCAGTTACTCATCAATACTTAAGATATTGATCCACTAGCTATCCAAAAGGCCCAAATACAACTTTCAAATATAGCAGGTAGTGGGAACCAGCCCCATTTTGTCTGTCCGCCTGACTCTCTGGATGCCGTCCCCGTATTAGCGTATGGAGACGGCTCTTCGTCGGTATTGCGATTGCTCATGACCTCGGATCAGTGGGAGTCCATGGACACGTATTGTGTGAACTCGTCGAAAGCGTGAGCTTGTTGGGTCACGTTGCTTCGTATTCGCCCATTTCTTGGTCAGATGGGCTCATCGGATAGCGATGCATTGACTGATACCTACCTGTTGTGCTAAAAGGCGTTATTCAATTGTCGCCTGATAGTATCGAATCGTCGAGAGAGGAGGACTATAGAACGAGAAGAACCACGTAATCGTTGGCCGCTGATGGATCCGAGAATACGAATTACTCGGAGTGCTAGAGGAGGTAGACACGTGATAAGAAACGATTTTCTGAGTGTACGGTCACTTTTCTTGATAGCAGTCGGTCTTTTCGCGCTTGCCCTCATAGGCTGTGGCAGCGCAGAGGAGGATAACGAAACTACGGCGGCCCCTGCTCCAGCGCCTGCACAGGCGCCACCACCAGCAGCTGCCCCTGCGCCGGCCCCAGCGCCAGCGCCCGCCGCGGCTCCCGCGCCCACAGCGGTGCCGGAGGAACCGCCAAAGTTCACCTACGTTGCTGCGCCACAGTCTTCCAACACGTATCCCGCAATTCACTTCGACGGTCCGACTCCAACCGAGTGGTCGGAATCTCCGGCTTCGGCCGCCCTGGTCGTGCAGGGCGCAATACTGCCGCTCGAAGAACGAGTGCCTGTTGTCGAGGACCGCTTTATCGTAGCTCCGGTTGAGGGAATCGGGGAGTACGGAGGGCAGATGAGGTTCCAGCACAGGTACCTCGCTCGCCTCGACAAGATGGCCATCAGCTTCGGTTGGATCATCCTCTCGGACGGCGCGGGCAGAGCGCCGGGTGTGTGGAAGAGCTTCGAGGTGAATGACGAAGGAACGGAGTATACCTTCACGCTCCGAGAGGGAGCGAGATGGTCGGACGGCTTCCCGCTGACGATGGAGGACATACGATTCTCCAACGAGGACTTCATGCTCAACAAGGAGGCTATGCCGGGTCTTCCGGGAGACCTGAAGTCGCCGCTGACCGGCAACGACTACGTGTTCGAGGTCGTGGATGACACCACGTTCAAGATGAGCTTCGACTCTCCGCACTTCACGTTCATCGAGAGCAAGAGCAATCCGGTCTTCTCGGCGACGTTCGGTTGTCCCCGCTGTTTGTACTCCCCCGCCCATGTGTGGAAGCGGTACCATCCCAGATACAATTTAGCCGAGATCGACGCCCTGCTTACGAAGTGGGAACAGCCAAACTGGACCAAGCTCGTTGTGCTGCTACGCAATCACCGGGGCTATCCACAGGCGACTCCTCCGGGCGTGTCGATCCCGACGGCTTACGACGCCAGCTTCATGTATAAGGGCGATGACCACTACATCCCCTGGATGGGCGGATTCCTGACGGCGTCGGTGGACGAGGACGAGAAGACGGGTGTGCGGAACCACTACTCGATCTACTTCGATCCCGAGGGTAACCAACTGCCTTACATGGACGGTATTGCCAGCTTCAAGTTGGAAAACCGAGAAACCTCGGCATTCCGGCTAATGGCAGGAGAAGTGGACGGGTGCGAGGCCAACTGTCCGGTCATCCTCTCCGAACTGCCGCTGTACACCGAGAACATGGAGAAAGGCGACTACAGCATCGACCTGTGGCGTCATCCGGCCGGTGGCGCTATGACGCTCCGCCATAACCAGGAGTTCAATGAGGACCCGGAGATCGGAGGCCTGATGAGAACTCCTGACTTCCGGAAAGCCGTTTCGCTGGCCTGGAACCGAAATGAGGTCAACGAGATCGTATTTGCCGGCCTCGGCACTCCGCAGCAGCAGACACCGGCGCCCGGAACGCCGTACTATCCCGGCACGGACGTCGCTCAACTGGACATCGAGCATGATCCCGAGCAGGCAATGGCTCTGATGGCGAAGCTTGGATACACGGACGGCAACGGGGACGGATACATGGACCGCAAGGACGGCGGCGGGCCACTCACGATGCTGTTCGAGTCGAGCGCGGGACGCCTCAAGGCACTCGATGCACTTCAAGCCAACTTCAAAGATGGACTGGGAATCAAGCTGGTGGTGGAAGAAGGAAGTGAAGCTCACAAGAAGAACATCTCGATTCCACCAACCCAGTACCTCAACTTTGGCGGCTCTTCGTACAACCAGAACCCGTGGATGGTAGTATGGACGGAGCTAGTTCCTGTCGGCAGGACGCAGTACTGGTCGCCGGCGATCGGTTCCTACTTCGCCACCCGGGGTGAAGAGGGCATGGCGCCAACCGGTCCCAGCCCGGATTACACCGACACGTTCGGCATGATGGCGCCCGCCGAGACGTATCCGGCGGACATCTTCGGTAGTATCCTGGAGGCCCAGACGTTGTGGGCGGAAGGCCAGGGCGTTCCCTCCCTGTCGCCGCAGCGGATCGAGCTCGGCAAAGAGTTCTTCCGAGGCGTGGCAATGGACAAGTTCCTCGTTGGCGGGATCGCGTTCGCGTCGGATACCGACTTGAGGATCCGGCGAAACAACTTCCGCAATGTTCCGAAGAACTGGACGGAAGGCCAGGGTGGTGTGGGCATCTTCGAGACGTTCTACTTCGAAGGTGGAATGGATAACCTGAACAATCCTGGCAACAGGTCGGAGATGTACAAGAGCGTCAGCTTCGCAGACCCCGACTACTGGGACAACTAGACGCTGAGTTTGAGATAACGGGGTGTCTCAGTGACGCCCCGTTATCTCTCAGTTGACTTGCACACACCCCGACTACGGCTTGGTGGCAATGGCTTCACCGAAGCCGATTGCCCCGACCGCGCCGGGGTGGTTTTTCCATTCGTCGAGGCCTTCTCGCCACTCGTCGAACTGCTCCTGGGTCGCCAGTCCGAACTTCGTGGCAGCGGCAATAACCTCGGGTGAATAGAACCAGTCCATGATGAAGGCATGAAAGAACCCTACGTCTTCACTCGATCCGAAGAAGTCGAAGGACGCGGTCGCCCGAACGTCCGTGAATCCCGCCTCCAGGAACTTGCGCTTCAGCTCTCTGCCCATCTGAGGGTGACCGCCGTTGGCAGCGAGAAGACTGCCGAAAGTCTCCCAAGCAGGCGCTGTCTCCTCAGCGCCGGGTTCGAGGAAGGATGAGTCGAGGATGAACTCGCGGCTTGAGATGATGCCGCCGGGTTTGAGGACTCGTTTGACCTCTGCCAGTGTCGCGTCGGTATCGGGAACGTGCATGAGAACGGCGTGACAGTGGGCGACATCGAAGGAGTCGTCATCGAACGGTAGATCGGTGACGTCGCCGACGTGGAAAGTGGCGTTGTCGTGTCCGCCGGCCTTGGCAGCCGCACGGGCCATATTCATCTGGGACTCCTCCAAGTCGATGCCGTGCAACTCTCCGGGAGCTACCGCGGTTGCGAGCCCCATCGAGATGGTCCCGGGACCACAGCCGAAGTCGAGTACCTGCTGGCCAGGCTCTAGGTGTGGGAGCAGGTGGGCGGCGTGGGTTGCCGCGCTGCGCCGGTGGAGAAGCTGGAGGAACTCCTCGCTGTAGCCCATCGTGTAGTCTTGTTCTGTGGACGGTTGGTCAGACATGGGTTGAATCTCCTTCGACATGCTGGGGTACTAGAGGCTGGACTGTGGATTCCCGCCCCGTATCGTGGTAGGGGGTGACGTTCCTTCGCGAGAATGACGGGGCCATTCGCCGCTGTCTAGTACATGTGCGGCTGGACGGAGGCGGCGACGGAGACCTCGATGTCGCGAATCGCTTGGGACATTGCCTGGCCGATGAGGTCGAGCTTGCGCACTTGCTCAATGCGTTCGGTGGCCCTGCTCAGCTCCTGCCTAGACAGGAGTTGGTTGAAGATGCCACAGGCGTCGGCGAGGCAGATGATTACAATGTCGCGGGGGTCGGGGATCTCGTCGCTGAAGAGTACCGCCATGATGCGGAGCTTGACCTCGCGCTCGGCCTTGCCGTCGATGGCGGGATATCTTCTTGAACGGAACACCCAGAGGAAGCGGTCGTCTTCGCGTTCCAGAATCCCTCGTTCCACGAGCCGAGAGAGGGCTTGTTCACGAATCGTATAGGCACGCTCGGCGGTGCGCTCGACCCAGTAACGCGCGTCTCGCTGCTCTCCGGCGGCTATATCAGCCAATGTGGGGTCGAGGAGGTCGTCTCCAAGGGGAGTATCGTCAACCAGAACGAGGTTTTCCAAGTCAGTGTCAATGCGGTCTTCCATGGCGAGATCCATGAGCACACCGCCAGCGATTGCGTAGTCGAATGACCAGCTAGGCACACGGACGAATCTTCCATCTTCATCGCGGAGCAGAAGCAGGATAATTTCCTCGACGAATCTCAACATGTGGTTTGTCCTTTCACGGTGAAGAGCTTATGTAAGCACCCTTTCAGGGAGGGGGCACAGAGGTCTCGCCTATGTATTGGAAACATAATAGTCTACCTTTTGGTTTCCCGCCATATGTTTTGAAGAGTAGATACGGGGTATCAGGCAGCAAGTTCTTATTGAGAGAGTTGACTACAGGGATCATGGAGTGGGGATTGTAGATTCCCGTCTTCGTGGGAATGACGATATTTCGATGGCCATGTAAGGATGGTTAAGAGCGACGTGGAACTATTCTCTGCTACAGAATTCGAGTAGGAATCGCGTGGCGTCGAGTCGCCAGTATTGGCCGGGGGAGTGGGACGGCGTATTGACGATATGGAGGCGGTTGAGCAGAGTGCCCTCGGGGAGGATACTGCGTTGCACCTCGAATAGCTTCATGGCGAAGCGGACGCAGGACTCGGTGCTTACCACGTCGTCCTGGCTTCCGATGCAGAGGTAGACTGCTCTATCGGCGAGTTGGTCGGCCCAGTTCTCGATGTGGAGATCGACGGTGCGTTGGGGGTCGGCGTGATCGGCGAACTCGGGGAGGACGGCCCAGTCGGTGACGGGTGAAGGGCCGGCCACGGCGTTGACTCGCGGGTCGGCGGCGGCGAGTCGCAGGAGGCAGTAGGCGGCACGGGAAACGCCGTAGCCGACGATCTTGCCGTTGAGCGCGATGCCTCTTTCGATGCAGGCGTCGATGGCAGCCATGCCGTCGGAGACGAACTGCTCGAAGGGGTCACTGCCTGCTGCGAAGGCCTTGCTCATGGCGCGAATGTTGCCGTTGGCCGCGCCGGGGGGCGTTTCTTCAATGGAGTCCTTGACGATGCGGTCTCCGTGGTGGGGGAGATCGAAGGTGAGGACGTGGTGGCCCGCGTCGAGGAATGGTTGGGTGGGATGATTTTGCGTTGGGTCATGGATGGCGTAGTCGCGCGTGGCACTGATGTTCAGGAGGAGGGAGGAGTTCCGGCTCGTCCTGGAAGGGTCGGGCGAGACGAGCCAGCAAGCGACCTCCTCGCCTCGCGAGTTGACGGTGAATTCTGAGATGTTCATGGTCGTCGGATTCGTGGTGGCCGGCGGGTCCGGGGAGAGCGGCTGGGCGGATGGTTTCTCATCTCTTCTTCCTCGTCCATCTCAGCCATGATGCGCTTTAGACGGTCGGCGATCTTCCGATTCTCTTCGGCGTCGGATGTCTTGAGCTTGATGTCGACAATTTTTGCGCCGTAGGTCATCACGTCTCGGGAGGCGCGTGCGCGTTCTTCGGGATCGTCGGATTCAAGGCGTTCGGCGAAGACGACGGCGGCCTTGAGCATGAGCGCTTTGATCTCGGCGGCAGCGAGTGCGAATGCCTCGTCCCGCTGCCGCTCGTATTCTTGTCGGAAGGCGGGATCGTTCATCCAGCGCCGGACGGTTTCGCGTGACACTCCCGCGTTCTCGGCGGCTTCGGTGAACGTTCGCGAGGCGGTCAAGTATGGGAGAGCGAGCAGTTGTCTGTCGGAAAGCTCGGTTTGATTTTTTGCCACATTCTGCAACATTTTGCCACATTTCCTCTGTGATGAGTTGAGCGGGACGTACCGCTTGGGTGTATGATAGGACATGTGTTCTTAGGTGTCAAGTCGGGTTTTCGGGGTATACGTGTTCAGAGTTGGTGAGAGGACACCCCCAGCCCTGTGGATTCCCTAGACTCACAAACGAAGTGCAACACCTTGTTAGGGTGTTGTTCTCATGAAGTTTGAACAGTTACTTCGAGGTGGGAGTCGGGATGAGTTTCAAACCTTTCCCCGCCTCTGGGACGTCTATGGAAGTTGACGGGAAGTACCCATGAGGGCCACATGCCGAGTTGGTAGACGTCGAGGGAGTGTAGCAAGCCCTCGGAGTCGATTCTATGCGAGGTGACACGGCCTGAGTGGTCGCTGCCGGCGTACAGGTAATGGCCGTCGGGGTCGAGGCCGAGTGGCCTTGGACACTCCTTCGTTGGGGAATGGCCTGCGGGCGTCAGGAGGCCGGTGCTCGGATCGGCGGTGAAGGCGGCGACGCTGTCGTGGCCGCGGTTGGAGACGTAGACGGCCTTGCCCGAGGGGTGGACTCGGACGGTTGCAGTGCTGTTGACGCCGTCGAAGCCTTCGTCGGGCAGGGTGGAGAGGGACTGAATAGGCTCCAGAGCGCCGTCTGCGGGGTCGAGGCGGTAGACGGTGACGTGGGAAGCCTGCTCGGCGTTTGCGTACACGATGTCGAGCGTGGGATGGTAGGCGAGGTGGCGGGGGCCGTGTGCGGCTGGCGTGTCGAGTTTTGGAGGATCGCAAGGAGTTAGTCTGCCCGTGGTCTCGTCAAACCGGAAGTGGTAGATGGCGTCGGTCGGAGTAACGTGAGGGACGAAGGCGAAGCGGTTGGAGTTGTCGGTGGTGATGTAGTGGGCGTAGAGGTCGGTCAGCTGTCTTTCTACGGCAGGGCTGCGCGCTACGCCTCCGGAGTCGATGCGATGGACGGTGACCATGCCGGGGAAGAGGTAGGCTGCAAAGAGGAAGCGTCCCGTCTTGTCGGTGGAGACGTAGCAGGCGTCGGATTCCAGCTCGACCTCTCCGATTTGGGTTACGCTGCCTGTATCTGAGTCGATTTGGAAGGTGAGGACGCCGCTGTAGCCATCGTCCCGGACCTGCTGATAAAGGAATCTTTGGTCGGGGGAGATGCATAGCTGCCATGGCTGGGCGGGGAGGTCGAGGTCGTGCTTGAGGGTGAGCTTCCCCGACTCAGTATCCATGGCGAATACGAGGAATCTTCTCTTCTCAGTGAGGGGAATGTAGACGAATCCCTTCACATCCGGCACCTTCAACGTACCGTGAAGGAGTACAACTCGGCGTTGCGCAGGTAGAATTTGAGCCTTACGGCACGGCCTCGCAGGTCGTCGAGGGATGTCTTGGTGCGCCAAGTGACGCGGTGATCGACCGAGTCGCTGTCGAACAGGACGCAGTCGGAGCGGGAGAAGCCCTCGTACTGTATGCCGTGCTCGTCGAGGACGGCAACGGCGACGGAACCACCGCGAGCGGCAACGTTGATGGACAGGTTGTCACCTTCTACAAGGAATGGCTTGGTGATGATGGCGCCCGTCTCGTTGCCGGCGTCCAGCGATACGAAACCGTCGAGCCTGAGCTTGGCGAGACAGATGGGGCCGCTTCGACCGGTGATGCCGTGCTCGACTGCGCAGACCGAGTAGTAGAACCATAGCTCGTCGTCCACGACGACGGGGCCGCGGGCCATGTATATTTCGCCGTAGTCGATGCTTCCCGGCGGGCCGTTGGGTATGAAGGGCTCTCTGCCGCCCGCGCGCTGCCAGTCAATGCCGTCGCGACTGACGGCAAGCTGGACGTCGATGGTGCCCATGAACCTGATCTGCGGCTCCTCCGGGGGCGTGTGATAGGCGAGCAACTGGCCGATGTAGAGGTCGTGGTACTTGAAGACGGGCATCCCGTAGAACTCGAGGCCGGGAGGATCGTCATCGTCGGGGACGAGCACGTCCTGGGGGACGGTCCAGTTGGTGAAGTCATCGCTGGTGGAGCGTCCGATTCTCCGAGTCTTATTGCCTTCGTGGACGGAGGGGCGGGCGAAGGAGACGTATTTGCCGTGGAGGTCATCCCAGCCGAGCAGGGTGTGGGAGTCGCTCGACCGGGTGACGACGGGGTTGCCGTGGTACTTGGTCCAGCGGATGCCGTCGGGCGAGAAGGCTACAGAGACGCCGTCGCCCATGTTGGGGGTGCCAGAAGGATCGCGGGCCTCGAAGAAGAGCGATTTATAGAGCCGGTCGGGGTCAGGATCGCGAGGGTCGTGGATGATGTTGGCGTATGCGGCGTCGAGCATCACGAGATTGTTGTCACGGGAACCTTCGTACTCGATCAGGCCGAGGTTGGGACGCTCCCAGAAGACGCCGTCGTTCGAGGTGGCGTAGCCGATGGTGTAGAGGAGGTTGCGGCCGTCGAAGCCCTTCCAAGGGGAGCCGCTGATGTCGTCACCCATGCGTGGGATGCCCATGCCTCCGTAGCCCTGATACCACATGCGGAACTTGCCGGTCTCCTCGTTTCGCCAGACGGTGCCATAGAGGGCCAAACGGCCCTCCCAGGGGTAGAGCGGGTTCATGATGGGGTTGCCGGCGTACTTGGCGGGCTGGTGCAGGGTAGATGTCAGGGCGTGGGCCTCTTCGATGATGCGGTCGTCGATGAAGAGCTGCGGGGTTGTGCCGATGTCGAACGTCATGCTTGTGGGCCTCCGTTGGGGGAGCAGTGTGCCATAAGGGGGTTGTGGGGTAAAGGGAGAGGGAGGGGCGTAAGGCACTTTGCTATGGTAGCATTGGGCAACAGTTCTTCTTAAGGAGATATCCACTCTTGCTGATAGAAGAACTGCGGCAAATCAACCCGGCGTAGGGAGAAACTTTCGCATGACTGTGATGACGGGTAAGCACGCGATGATGGAGATGCTGAGGGCCGAGGGCGTTAGGTACGTCTTTGGGAATCCGGGGACGAGCGAGAGCGCGATGATGGACGCTATCGAGCACTATCCCGACCTGGAGTACGTGCTGGTGACACAGGAGGGCGTCGCGGTCGGGATGGCGGACTCGTATGGACGGGCGACGGGGAAGCCGTCGTTTCTGAATCTCCACATCGAGACGGGTCTGGCGAACGCCATCAGCCTCATGCACAACGCTTACGAGGGCGGCTCGCCGATGGTGGTGACGTCGGGGAACAAGGACATCCGGGAGCTGGCGCACGAACGCACGGACCTGGCAGCGATGGTCGAGCAGTTCACCAAGTGGACGGCGGAGGCGACGTACCCGGAGCAGGTGCCGTTCTTCCTGCGGCGTGCGTTCAATGAGGCGAAGACACCGCCGACGGGTCCGACGTTCGTAGGGTTCTCGGCCAACTCAATGGACAACGAGGCGGACGTGGATGTCTTTGCGTCACCTCAGAGCTACCATCGGACGGCGCCGGATGCTCAGGCGGTGGAGAAGGCGGCAGGCATCCTGGCGGAGGCGTCGAATCCGTTGATGATCCTGAGCGACCGGATCGCGCAGTCGGGTGCGTCCGAGGAGGCCGTTAAGGTCGCCGAATTGCTGGGGTGCCCCGTGCATACGACGATCATGCACTCGGAATTCAACTTCCCGGAGAGCCATCCGCAGTTCCGCGGCGGTATCCGACTGGCGTATCCCGAGGCCGAAGACACGCTGGCGAAGTACGATGCGGTGCTGCTGGTAGGCAAGATGGCGACGGGGTATTACATGTTCTCGAAGCCTCGCCTGGACTACTTCGGGCCGGATACGAAGCTGATCCACGTCGACACGGATCCGACGCAGGTGGGGACGACGCAGAGGACGGAGGTTGGGATCGTGGCCGACCCGAAGGTCACGTTGGCCGATCTTGCCGAGGCGCTGGACGCAGGGATGTCCGGCACGGCGCGGGAGGCCGCGAAGGGCAGGGCGGCGACGCTGGGCGAGGAGGCGCGGGCTAAGCGCTCATCATGGGAGCAGCAGCTTCGTGCACAGTGGAACGATTCGCCGATGACGCGGGAGCGGATGGCGTTCGAGATCGCGCAGGCGGTGCCTGACGATACGATCATAGCGGACGACTCGGTTACTGCGCGGGAGGCGGTCCATCACGCATTCCGGTTCGACGAGCCGCAGAGCTTCTATGCCGGACGGGGTGGTGCGCTTGGATGGGGAATGGGTGGGACGCTCGGCGTGAAGCTGGCGCATCCTTACCGGCCGGTCGTGGGGATCCTGGGAGACGGCAGTGCGATGATGACCGTCCAGGGGTTGTGGACGGCTGCCGTCTACGATATTCCGGTCGTGTACGTGATCTGCAACAACGGCGCGTATCGCGTACTCAAGATCAATATGAACGCCTACAAGACACTGATCGAGGGGCAGGAGAATCCCACGAGCAAGTACATCGGCATGGACTTCCCGATACCGTTCGATATTGCTGGCATCGCAGAGGCGATGGGCGTGCAGGGGCGCAAGATCGAGGATCCGGCTGATATCGCGCCGGAGATCGACAGGGCGCTCGCGTCGGGGAAGCCGGCGGTGCTGGACGTAGCTATCGATGGGACGGTGTAGGGGAAGGGTGCTGGATTCCCGTTTTTGCGGGAATATCGGAAGCTACGAGGCATCTAGCCGATCCGGGCTCTTAACCCTCACCCCAGCCCTCTCCCACGACGGGAGAGGGGGTCGCTCATTTGATTGGCAATGATGGACTCGCAACGGCTACACGATTTACTCGACGGATTCAAATCGGGCCGCCTGACGGCGGACGAAGTGGTCGCGGAAGTTTCGTCCCCTTCCTTTGAGGATATCGGGTTCGCGAAGGTCGATCATCACCGGGCGATTCGCAAGGGGTTCCCAGAGGTCGTGTTTGGGCTGGGGAAGACGCCGGAGCAGGTTGGGAAGCTGGCTGAATCATTGCTGGAGCGGTCCGACAGGCTGCTTGTGACGAAGACGACGTTGGAGGCGTACCGGGCAGTGTGCGAGGCGGCACCCGACGCTGTATTCGATGAAATGTCGAGAACGATCACAGTCGATCGGAGTGAAGGAAGCAAGCCGACGCCCGGTGTAGTGATAGCGAGTGCGGGAACGTCGGACTTGCCGGTGGCGGCAGAGGCGGCGGTGACCGCGGAGATCATGGGGTGCCGGGTCGAGCGGGTCAATGACGTGGGAGTGGCGGGGATTCACCGGCTATTCGCGGAGATGCCGACCATTGCCGAAGCTGAGGTCATCGTCGTGGTGGCTGGTATGGAGGGGGCGCTGGCGTCGGTGGTGGGGGGACTGGTGCGCGCGCCGGTCATCGCGGTGCCGACGAGTGTGGGCTACGGGTCGAGCTTCGATGGGCTGGCAGCGTTGCTGGCAATGCTAAACAGCTGCGCACCGGGGGTGTCAGTGGTGAACATCGACAACGGGTTCGGCGCGGGGTACATGGCGGCGATGATCGTGCTGGGGCGGAGTACGCAAGGATGATACCAGCCGGACTCACGCTTGTGTCTGATGATCACCGAATTGGGACTCCTATACGCGGTTAGGTCATACGATCGCAGCGCGGTCGACCTTGGCTCCAGCTTGATAGACATCGACGACGTTCCACAGGTGGGTGATGTCCTTGGAGGGATCGCCGTCAACTACAAGGACGTCGGCGGCTTTGCCGGGTTGGAGGGAACCTACTTCTTCATCGACCCAGCATGACTTGGCGGAGTTGAGGGTGCCGGCGACGATGGCGTCCATAGGGGACATTCCGCCAACGACGTGGTTCTCGATCTCGTCCTGGAACTGGGCGATCCTGTGCCAACTCCACGAGGTGTCGGAGCCGGCGGCCATTCGGACTCCCGCCTCGGCCATGCGGGCGAAGGACTCCAGCATGAGGTCGTATCCCTCCATTCCACGGGTGAAGACCTGCTCCTCGCGGTCGGTCAGTCGTTCGCCTCGTTCGTGCTTCTCCGAAATGACGCGGTAGTTGGCTCGGCTCTCGTTGAGGGTCATGTTGACGTAGACGCCCTGCTCGACGATGCGCTCGGTGACGTCCTCGCTGTACTTGTAGGTTCCGTCGGACTCCATGTGCCGGGCGTGGATGAGGGTGTCGATACCGGCGTCGAGGCAATTCCGCATGGACTGCGAGTTTACGCAGTGGGCACCGACGTGCTTGCCGAACTTGTGCGCTTCCTCGGCGATGGCGGTAAGCTCGTCCACATTGAAGGAGGGGACGAAGGGGAAAGAGGTTCGGGTGCTTCCCCCGGAGGCGGTGACTTTGATGAAGTCAGCGCCCTCTTTGATGAGCTGTCGAACGGCGGCGCGACACTCGGTGGGGCCGGTCGCCTGAATGCCGAAGTAGCTGAGGTGACCACCTATGATGGCTACAGGACGTCCGGAAAGGATTAGACGGGGGGCGACGGCAATGCCCATGTCGACAGCCTCTCGAAGGAGGAAAGTAGTGCGGTTCTTCGCTCCGCAGTCTCGGACGGTGGTCACACCGGAGTAGAGGTGGGCACGGGCGTTATTAGCGGACTGGATGGTGAGGATCTCATCGGGCAGTGTTGCGAGATCGTCTCCCGGGCGGCCGTCGCCGATGCCGTTGAGATGGACATGGCAGTCGACCAGTCCGGGGAGGATGGTCTTGCCGTCGTAGACCACCTCTTCGACGACCGCTCCCTCCGGCGGGACGACAGACTCTTCGGTCCCGACGGCGGCTATGCGGTCGCCCTCGAGGAGGACGGCTCCGCGTTCAAGAGTGGGGCTGCCGGTTCCGTCAATCAGACGGTCGGCGGTGAGGAGGGTGAAGTCGGGGGTGTGGTCTGGCATTAGTGGTCTCCGATGGGCCGGGTTGATTTCGAGCACACACGGTAGAGGAAGAGTGTGCAGGGCGCAAGAGTGTGGGAAGGTAAGGAGGGCTGAAAGTTCCAGAGTTTGAGTTCTCTCTGAATTGATTGGCCTCGTGATGTTGGCTACAATGATTGATTCGCCACGTTAGGTTGGCTACAATAGTTGTTGACTGGAATACTCAACAATTGTGAAGTTGCCTGCGGGGCACCCGTTTTGACGGGTTAACTCGCGGAGGTGAGGTTACTTGACGACAACACGGGTTATTTCGCGAACGTCTGCGATCGACAGTGACTACAAGTATGGCTTCTACACGGACATAGACTCAGACTTTGCGCCGAAGGGGATCAACGAGGACATCGTTCGTCTGATCTCAGAGAAGAAGGAAGAGCCGGAGTGGATGCTGGACTGGCGGTTGAGGGCGTACCGGCACTGGGAGAGGCAGGGGAGCGAGGAGCCGACGTGGGCGAAAGTGGATTTCGACCCCATCGACTACGGGGACATCTACTACTACGCAGCTCCGAAGTCGAAGGACGGCGGTGACGCGCCACAGAGTCTCGACGAGGTAGACCCTGAACTACTGGAGACGTTCAACAAGCTGGGAATCCCGCTGGAGGAGCAGAAGCAGCTCACAGGAGTGGCAGTCGACGCGGTGTTCGACAGCGTCTCGGTCGCGACGACCTATCAGGAGCAACTCAAGAAGGCGGGAGTTATCTTCTGCTCGATGACCGAGGCGGTGCGAGACCATCCTGATCTGGTACGAAAGTACCTTGGCTCGGTCGTGCCATACAGCGACAACTTCTACGCGACGCTCAACTCGGCAGTATTCAGCGACGGGTCTTTCGTGTACGTGCCCCCGGGCGTGCGGTGTCCGATTGAGTTGATGACGTACTTCCGCATCAACGCATTGGACACCGGCCAGTTCGAGAGGACGTTGATTGTTGCCGACGAAGGATCATATGTGAGCTATCTCGAAGGGTGCACGGCGCCGCTTCGCAAGACGCACCAGCTTCACGCGGCGGTGGTCGAGCTTGTGGCCCTAGACGGTGCTGAGATCAAGTACTCGACGCTGCAGAACTGGTACCCCGGCGACAAGAATGGAGAGGGTGGCGTCTACAACTTCGTCACGAAGCGGGGGAAGGCGTTCAAGGATGCCAAGATATCGTGGACGCAGGTGGAGACCGGCTCGGCGATCACGTGGAAGTACCCTTCGGTAGTGCTGCAGGGAGACAACTCGACCGGGGAGTTCTACTCGGTGGCGTTGGTGAACAACTACCAGCAGGCGGACACCGGGACGAAGATGATCCACATCGGCAAGGACACGAAGAGCACGATCGTGGCCAAGGGCATCTCGGCCGGGAAAGGACAGAGCACGTACCGGGGGCTCGTCCAGATCATGCCGTCGGCGGACCGGGCGACGAATTTTACTCAATGTGACTCGCTGCTGGTCGGCGACCAGTGCGGAGCGCATACGGTGCCGTATATCGAGGTGCGCAACCCTTCGGCGAGGATGGAGCACGAGGCATCGACATCGAAGGTGAGCGACGACCAACTCTTCTACTGCCAGCAGCGTGGGATTAATGACGAAGAGGCCCACTACATGATCATCAACGGCTTCTGCCGGGGGATATTCCAGGAACTGCCGTTCGAGTTCGCCATGGAGGCCCAGCAACTGTTGCGAGTAAGCCTGGAAGGGGCTGTGGGGTAAAACTCCTTTGGGAGTGGCGTCGATATGGGTTTACATGAAGTCTGCATGTCACCCGATAAGCGATACCGCTACTGGCTTGAGGCTAATGTATCGGATGATAAAGGCCGCGTGTGCATGTTTCTCATGTTGAATCCGAGTACGGCGAATGCGGTGAAGTCCGATCCCACGATGAGTACGTGCAAGCGGTTCGCTAGAGACTGGGGCTACGGCACAATGCGCGTGTGCAACCTGTTTGCGCTGAGGTCTCCTTATCCCCGGAGTCTCAAGGAAAGCACAGATCCTGTAGGGCCTGAAAATGATGGGTGGATCGTGCGCAATGCCAGAGATGCAGACGTGATTGTGTGCGCTTGGGGCAACTACGGGAGTCTCCTCGGTCGCGACAGCCGGGTTCGGCGGATGCTTGAAGGTGAGGGGCTAGCGGAAAAGATGCGGCACCTCGGACTGACGAAGATGGGCAACCCACGTCATCCTCTGCGGCTGAGAGCCGATACCGTCCCAATGCAATATCTGAACTAATCGAAACGAGAGAGAAATACAGAAGCAATGCTTGAGATCAGAAAACTGCACGTCGAGGTAAACGGGACAGAAATACTCAAGGGCATCGACCTGACGGTGGAAGCGGGCGAGGTCCATGCCATCATGGGGCCGAACGGGAGCGGGAAGAGTACGCTGGCGAATGCAGTTGCGGGGCGACCCGGCTTCGACGTTGTCGACGGCGACATCCTGTTCGAGGGCGAGAGCGTTCTTGAGTGGACGCCAGACCAGCGGGCTCGCGCGGGGGTGTTTCTAGCGATGCAGTATCCCGTGGAGTTGCCGGGCGTGCGCAATCGTCAGTTCCTGAAAGCTGCGCTTGACGCCTTGCGGGAAGAGCGAGGCGAGGATGAGTTGTCGGCACGGGAGTTCGACACGCTGTACCGGAAGAGGGTCGCGGAGATCGGAATGAGCGAAGACCTCTCACGGCGGAACGTCAACGAGGGCTTTTCCGGCGGTGAGAAGAAGCGCAACGAGATTCTGCAGATGGCAGTGCTCGGGCCGAGGCTTGCGCTGCTGGACGAGACCGACTCGGGGCTGGACATCGACGCGCTGAGGACGGTGGCAGACGGGGTTAATTCGTATAGAAGGCCGGAGAATGCGATGCTGCTCGTCACGCACTATCAACGGATTCTCAACTACGTGACGCCGGACTATGTGCATGTATTGGTGGACGGACGGATTGTCCGGTCGGGCGGCAAAGAACTGGCGCTGGAGTTGGAAGAGAAGGGGTATGACTGGATCGTTCAAGAGGCGGCAGTAGCAGGGAGCTAGTAGGCAGTTCCAACCATTCGAAGACTAATGACTTTCGGGGACGGTTCTAATGGGAACGTTCAGCGTAGAAATCGAGATTGGCGGACAGGAAAGGGAGAGTTGGGCGACGGTGGCCGCGTTGGTGTACACAGGAGCCTCCATCACTTCGGCGCCAGGGTCGGTGCTCAGAGAATTGGGCGTTGAACCTGCCGCGAAACAGCTTTTTCAATTTGCTCAAGGTGAAACTAGACTGATGGACATCGGTTATGCCAGAGTGCGGTTTGAAGGGCGGGAGGTCATCACACAGGTGCTCTTTAATGATGAGGGCACACAGCCGCTCTTGGGAGCGATGGCACTCGAAGGGGCGTACCTAGGTGTTGACCCCGTTGGAAAGCGACTGGTCCCGGTTCCTGGCCTGATGATGTGAGATAAGAATCTGAATATGACATCAAGAAACAGTTCATACGACCTCTATGCCGAGCAGTACGGCCGTCTTCCATCGACGGGGCCGGATTGGCTGAGCGCACTCCGGCGGAGGGGGATGGACAGCTTTTCGATGCTCGGGTTCCCGACTTCGCGGAAAGACAATGAGAAGTGGAAGTACACGAACCTCGGGGCGCTGGCGAACGCGACGTTTGGGTATGCAGTCCGCTCAGGAGCCGTGGCCGCCGGACTATTGCAATCTCTTGCTCCGAGTTCTGAGGACTGGGTACAACTGGTCTTTGTGGATGGGCACTACTCGCCGGAGCACTCGACGAATGGATACGCCGAGAAAGGTGTGGTTGTAGAGAGACTTGGAGACGCCGCCGACCTTAGCTCGAATGGTGCAGGCGAGGGGATCGGCTCTCTGGCCGATGTGAGGTCTGATGGGTTCACAGCGCTGAACACGGCGTTCGCAACGGACGGGGCGGTAGTGAAAGTCTCGGCCGGGAGCAGCGCACCGACGGTCCATCTTGTGTACGTGACGACCGAGCATGATGAGGCGATTGCCACGCATCCGAGAACTCTGGTTATCGCGGGAGAGGGGAGTGAGTGTTCGGTCGTCGAGAGCTATGTGGGCGTTGGCGATTCGACGTATTTTACGAACTCGGTGAGCGAGATCCTATTGGAGGCGGGAGCGCAGGTTGACCACTACCGGCTGATGATGGACTCGCCGGGCGCGTTCCATATTGGGAGCACGCCGGTACGGCTGGGTGAGGACAGCACGTTCAACTCGCTGTCGTTAGCCAGAGGCGGACGAGTCGCGCGGAACGGGCTGCACGTGATGCTCGACGCGCCGGGAGGCTCGTGCGTCGTGGGGGGACTGTATTTCACCTATGGGACTCAGCATATCGATAACCACGTCGTGATAGACCATCTCAAGCCGCATACGAGCAGCGATCTGTATTTCAAGGGCATTCTGGACGACCGTTCGAGGGCGGTGTTCAGCGGTGGTGTCATCGTTCATCCGAACGCGCAGAAGAGCGAGGCGTATCAGAAGGACCAGAACCTCCTGCTTTCGGAGGGGGCACGGATCAACACCAAGCCGATGCTGGAGATATACGCTGACGATATTCAGGCGACACACGGGGCGACTGCGGGCGCTGTCGCGGAAGAGGCGATCTTCTACATGCGGAGCCGGGGCATCGACGAGAAGACGGCGCGTGACTTGCTGGTGCATGGGTTCGCCAAGGAGATCATCGACCGCGTTTCCTTGGAGCCGCTTCGGGAGTACCTCGACGGCCTGTTCGCTGATGGTCTGCCGGGAGCAAGGTCCAGTCACTCGAAAGGCAAAAAGAGCCGTGGATGAACTGGAAGAGCTGTACCAAGAGATCGTGCTGGAGCACAACCGGAAGCCACGCAACTTTCGGAAGATGGATGATCCGACTTGCACGTCGCACGGGTTCAATCCGTTTTGCGGCGACACGATCACTTTGTATATGACGCTGAATGATGATGTGGTAACGGACGTGTCGTTCGAGGCGGCGGGGTGCGCGATTTCCAAGGCGTCGGCGTCGCTGATGACGCAGGCGATCAAGGGACAAACGGTGGACGAGGCGCAGGAGACGTTCGGGAAGTTTCATGAACTAGTGACGAACGGCGCTAACGGTAATGTGGACGACGAGAGCTTGGGCGACCTTGTAGTGCTCGCGGGTGTGAGGTCGTTCCCTACGCGAATCAAGTGCGCGACGCTCTCATGGCACGCGCTTCGAGGAGCATTGGAAGGCGAGGAGACGGTTTCGACGGAATAGGAGGCCGACAATGCACGTTCCGGTACAGGTGGACTACGGTGTACGGGCGCTGGTGGACTTGGCGCAGCATTCCGAGGAGACGGTCGTACGCGCCTCCGAGATCGCCAGACGGCAGGGGATACCCGAGCAGTACCTCGCGCGCGTGCTCCACTCGCTTCAGCGACACGGTCTTACGAAGGCGCAACGTGGACCTTTGGGCGGGCACTCTCTGGCAAGACATCCTTCCGAAATCACGATGGGAGCCGTCATGGCCTGTTTAGGCGGTCCCGTAGCGCTCGTGGCGTGTCTCGACGATGTCAGCAACTGTGAGCAGTCGTCGTGCTGCGGACAGCAGTCTGTGTGGCGGGAAGCCGAAGAGGCGATGTGGAAAGTGCTTAATTCCACCACAATCGCAGATGTAGTTGAGCGGATACCGGCTCCGTCAAGGGAAAGGGTTCCGGCTTAGGCGTGCCTCTAATTTCTAAGAGGATATTCACGAAATGACATCTACCACCTCGAAGACGATGAAAGCCCTGGACGTTCAGGCGCTACGAGCGGACTTTCCTATTCTGTCGCGCATGGTGAACGGCAAACCGCTCGTCTATCTCGACAACGCAGCCACGACGCAGAAGCCTAGCTCCGTCATACAGTCGCTGGTCGATTACTACGAGAACTACAACGCCAACGTGCATAGGGGAGTGCATACCTTGAGCATGGAGGCCACCGACCTGACCGAGGCGGCTCGGAAGAAGGTGGCGGACTTCATCAACGCCCCGGAGCCGGAGACGGTCATCTGGACACGGAACGCGACCGAGGGCATGAACATCGTGGCGCACTCGTGGGGCAGGGGACATATCGAGCCTGGGGACGAGATCGTCACGACTCCGATGGAGCACCACAGCAACCTGGTGCCGTGGCAGGAGATCGCCACGGAGCGCGGTGCGACCCTTCGGTTCATTCCACTGAGTGATGACGGGACGCTCGATCTGAGTGATCTGGACTCGATCATCACCGAGCGAACGAAGCTGCTGGCCTTCACGCATGCCTCAAACTCGCTGGGTACGATCAATCCGGCCAAGCTGTTGACGGAGAAGGCCCATGCTGTGGGAGCGACCGTTCTCGTGGACGGCGCACAGAGCGTTCCTCACATGCCGGTGGACGTGCAGGACATCGACTGCGACTTTCTCTCTTTTTCGGGGCATAAGATGATGGGACCGACAGGCATTGGCACACTGTATGCCAAGCGGGAACTGTTGGAAGATATGGGGCCGTTCCTCACCGGGGGCGAGATGGTGCTGCAGGTCACATACGAGAAGGCGTCGTGGGCAGACCTGCCCTGGAAGTTCGAGGCTGGTACTCCGAACATAGCGGACTCTATCGGGATGGGTGCGGCGGTGGACTATCTTTCGGCGCTCGGCATGGAGAACGTCCGGGAGCACGAGAAGCAGATCACCGCTTACGCGCTGGAAAGGTTCAAGGAGATCGAGGAGGTGGACGTGTTCGGCCCACATGACCCGGAGTTGCGGGGCGGGGTCGTTTCCTTCCACAACGAGGACGTTCATCCGCACGATCTGGGAACGTTCCTCGATCAGCGAGGGATCGCGGTGCGGACGGGACACCACTGCACGATGCCGCTCATGGGTAAGCTAGGCGTTCCCGCGACGGCGAGAGCGTCGTTCTACGTCTACAACACCGAGCAGGAAGTGGATGCTCTGGTTGACGGGGTAAAAGGGGCCTTGCGATACTTTGGCAATGGACTCGCCTAGCATCGACGAACTCTACCACGACGCCATCCTCGATCACCGTCGCAATCCCCGTAATCAAGCCGTTCTCGAATCTCCCGACGCTTCCGCGAAGGCCGTCAATCCGTTTTGCGGTGACGAGGTCGACATCCAACTCGCGTTTTTGAACGGACGGGTGTCTGATGTAGGCGTGCAGGCGATAGGGTGCTCAATCAACCAGTCGACCGCTTCGATGCTGTCGGAGGCCGTGGTTGGGAAGACGAACGAGGAGATTCGGCGCTTGGCAACGGCGTTCGAGGGAATTATGGATGGGGAGTTTCCTTCGGCGTCCGATGCGGATGCCATGTATGACCTTCCGACGCTGTCGGCTGTACGGGAGTATCCGGTGCGGATCAAGTGCGCGTTGTTGGCGTGGTCGGCGCTGGAGGACGCACTGGGTGGGTGTGGTTGGGCGTAGTGCCAAGCCATTGCCTGCGGCTCAGCATTATTTTAGGCCCTAAGCGAGTCTCATGGATTCCGGCCTCCGTCGGAACGACGGTTGGTAAGTCTCGTTATTTTTCAGGCCCGCTTCCAAGTGGTGCCACCGGGGTTGTCTTCGAGGACGTAACCGAGGTCGGCCAGTTGGTCGCGGATGGAGTCGGCGAGGTCGTACTGTTTTGCGGCACGGAGGGCCGTGCGCGTGGTGATGAGCAGGTCGATGAGGGTGTCAACGTCGGCGCTCCCGGCAGTATCGGGCTCTTCGAGAGTGAGACCTAGGACTCCCGTAAGCTCCTTGAGTACAGACTGGCCATCCGAGATGTCACGGTCAGCCTCGCGAGCGCGGTTGATGTCACGGCTCATGTCGAAGAGGACTGCAAGGGCGCGGGGAGTGTTGAGGTCATCGTCCATGGCCTCGATGAAATTCTCGCGGTAGGGCGAAGGGTCGAGCGCTTCCATATCTCCTTCGCTCTCGGCGGTTGCGGCGCGACGGAGCCTTTCGGCGGCGCGCTCCTGCGCCTCGACGATGTCCTCCCGGTAGATGAGCGGGGACCGGTAGTGGGAGTTGAGGAAAAAGAGTCGCAGGGCATCGGAGGAGTGTCTTTCGAGGGCCTCGCCGAGGGTGACGATGTTGCCCAGAGACTTACTCATCTTCTCGTCGCCCAGCTCGACCATACCGTTGTGCATCCAGAACCGGGCCATGGGGGGATTGCCAGTGCAGGCCTCGGTCTGGGCGATCTCGTTCTCGTGGTGCGGGAAGATGAGGTCTTGCCCGCCGCCGTGGATGTCGATGTTCTCTCCGAGGTACTTGGCGGCCATGGCGCTGCATTCGATATGCCAGCCCGGCCTTCCCTTGCCCCAAGGACTGTCCCATGCCGGTTCTCCGGGCTTCTGGGCCTTCCATAGGGCGAAGTCAAGGCCATCTCGCTTCCTCTCATCGATCTCGATTCGTGCGCCGACACGCAAGCTCTCGACGTCGCGTCCGCTCAACCTGCCGTATTCAGGGTCGCTGCGGACATGGAAGTAAACGTCGCCTTCCGCGTCGTAGGCGACCTCATTGTCGATCATAGTCTGCACCATCTCGATGATCTTGGGGATCTCCTCGGTGGCTCTGGGATAGAGATGGGCGGGCAGGATGTTGAGGGCCCCCATCTGTTCGAGGTAGAGACGAATGTTACGCTCGGCAAGCTCGTGGACCGTTTCGCCCTGCTCGGCGGCACGGTCGATCATCTTGTCGTCTATATCGGTAAAGTTTTCGACAAACTTGACCTCGTAGCCGCGGAACTCCAAGTAGCGCCGGAGCACGTCGAAGATGACGGAACGCATTGCGTGCCCGACGTGGGCCTCGGAGTAGGGCGTGAGGCCGCAGACGTACATGCGAACCACGCTGTCGAGGGGGGTGAACTCTTCAACGGTGCGGGAGAGGGTGCTGTAGAACTTCATTCGACGGATTCCAAGGTGGCAACCGCAAGGGCCGCAATGCCTTCGCGTCTGCCAGTGAAGCCGAGGCCGTCGGTCGTTTTGGCCTTTACGTTGACTGAATTTGCGTCAAGGCCGAGGCGAACCGACAAGTTATTCGCCATTCGTGTGACATAGGGACTTAGCTTCGGTTCTTCGGCAATAATTGTAGCATCGAGGTAGGTGACGCGCCAACCGGCGGAGGTGAGGAGGTCGCAGGTATGGGCGAGGAGGACCATGCTGTCAACGCCCTCGTAGCGCACCTCGCTCGACGGGAAGTGTGTACCGATATCACCGAGGCCGGCGCCTCCGAGGGCTGCGTCTATCACAGCGTGCGCGAGGGTATCTCCGTCACTGTGTCCCTTCAGGCCGGAGAAGTGAGGGATGGTCACCCCGCCCAAGACGAGCGGGCGACCAGCTACCAGGGGGTGAACGTCGAATCCTATGCCCGTGCGGACGGTCATTGCGCGACGACCTTCGATCGTGATCGGAGGATGGCTTCGGCCATGGCAATGTCCTCCGGGGTCGTGACTTTGAGGTTTTCGTAGGAACCCATGAAGAGCTTCACTTGATGGCCGAGCATCTCGACCATGGACGCGTCGTCGGTAACATCGCAGTCGATCGTGCGGTGAGCGGTTCGGAGGAGGTCGGCCTTGAATATCTGGGGGGTTTGGACGGCCCAGAGCCGGTCTCTGGGCACGGTCTGGAGCACGGTCATGTCGTCGTTGGCCATCTTGATGGTGTCTTTCACAGGGACGGCGGCAATCGCCGCATCGTACGTGGAAGCAGCTTCAACCGTTCTCGACACAAGTGGGTAGTCTAGCAGGGGGCGCGCGCCATCGTGCACGAGGATGTGAGTCGCGTCCCGGACGTGATCAAGGCCCGCGCGGACGGAGTCCTGACGGCGTGTCCCGCCAGTGCAAATTGCAGAAATTTTGTCGGTCGGCGCTCGCATGGCGATGGCGCTGACGGCCCCGGCGTTCGTTTCGCCTGCGACGACGATGATGCTATCGATTGAAGGGGACTTGGCAAGCTGTTCGAGGCTGTATTCCAGTAGGGGACGGCCAAACAGGGGCGCGACGATCTTGTCGACGCCGTTCATGCGGGTGCTGCCTCCAGCGGCGAGCAGTATTGTGGTGATTTTGGTTTGACCGGGCATGGGCTGGCTTTTGGTGTGATGGACCTTGTTCAAGTATACAGGCAGGGTGGAGCGATGTTGAGGGAGGTAGTGGAGCCAAGCTGCTAGGACGAGGGATAAAGCAAAGGACTCCTTTGGAGGAGTGACGGGGAATACCAACCGCTACTAGAACCTCTTGCATTCCGATGAGGTTTGTAACCGGACTAGCTTCGATGACGACGGCAGAGCATCTTAGATTCCTCGCTTCGCTCGGAATGACAGTGGGTTCGCTTGGAATGACAGTGAGTCTTTGAGGCAGTGCAATAGGGGTGTAGACGAAGAGAGGGGGTAGTCAGGGCATGATAGAATAGGGGTGAGATCGTATAGATAGAGGCTCGACCATGCCTAATAACTTTTGGATGGTCGTCCAGACGCCGGAAAATCACGAGATAACGAGAGGGCAGGGATTCACACTTCACGGGCTAACTTCGAAGCAGCGACGGCGCGCACGCCGCATGGAGCCGGATGACCGTATCCTGTTCTACGTGGGTGGCGAGGTCCGAAAATGGACGGCCATCGTAGTGGTCAAGTCGAAATACTTCGAAGATAGGACTCCAATATGGGAGTCGAACGGTTCGAGACAAGAGCTGTTCCCATATCGGGTAAAGACAACGCCCTCCATCGTCTTGGACGAAGCCGACTACATCGAGGCGCGGATACTGGCCCCACGGCTTGAGTATGTCAAACGTTGGCCACCTGAGCTGTGGCCGCTGGCCTTCTTCGATACGCTGCACCTGATCCCTCAGCGGGACTACCGCTTGATCGAGTCGGAAATGAAGCGGATCAGGCGGCAGAAGAGGTCCAGAGGCGGGCGCAGGGACTACCCCGAAAGGCGCGAGGAACGTCCGCCGCCTGTGGATGAGAGCCGGTCTGACTCATTTGAAGAGGTCAACGAGTCAGGGGAAGCCGAGCATACGGGCGACCCGGTGCCGCAAGATGCTGGAGCAGAGGATCACTCTTCCTCGGCGTCTGAGTCCGAGGGATGAAAGTAGTCGTCGTGTAGCTCGACTAGACGTTCGAGCATGGGCTGCGGCAGATCTTTGGTCTCAGGAGTGGCAGCGAACTCCCGAAGGCGCTCGACGGTCGTTATATTCGGCACGACGGATGCCACCTGCGGCGTGTCGAGTGCGAACTTGATCGCTATCTGGCCGATGGTGGAGTCCATGTTGTCGGTGAGGAAGTCGAGCTCCGCTATGTGCTTGATTCCCTTGCTGAGCGTCTCGTAGGCCTCATCGTTACCCATTTCGTCTCGCTTAAGCCGGGAGTTCCTTGTGAAGGTTCCGTCGAGGAGACCTGAGGCGTGCGGGGAACGGACGATGAAACCTGTGGAGAGGTCGGAGTCCGCCGCCGTTTGGAAGAGTCTCCGAGCGGGGTCGCGGTCGAGGATGTTGTAGGGTAGCTGCAGGGCGGTAATTTCTCGCTCAGCTAGTGCGATCTCGCCCGTCTCGGCGAAGTCCAGTCCAGGGCCGAGAGCTATGCCGTAGTAGCGGATCTTGCCCTCTTTGGCGAGATTGTCCAGCGTGTAGAAGAGGGAGTCATCTTCCAGCACGTCGGGAAGCGGGTAGTGGAGTTGGAGCAGGTCAATGTAGTCGGTGCCGACCCGACGAAGGCTTTCCTCAGTGGCGCTGCGGATGTAGTCGGGGTCAAAGTTCGGGGGGAGACCACCGTGCTCGCGGACGGCGAGGCGGTCGTAGAAGTCGAAGCCGATCTTGGTGCTTATGACGATGTCGTGACGTTGGTCTTCAAGGGCGTTGCGGAGCAGTGTTTCGCCGTGGCCCTCGCCATCGGAGTCGGCAGTGTCGAAGTAGTTGATTCCCAGCTCGAACGCGGCGACGAGCAGAGCAGCGGCATCGCTCTCGGAGATTGTGGGCCATGCCCCGGTGCTGAAGGTCCAGAGGCCGAAGCCAACCTCGGAGAGGTGGAGGTCGGTGGAGCCTAGTTGTCGGAATTTCATAGTTGGTTGCTGCGGGGTTGCTGGCGCGCTGCTATGAGTTTGCCGGGTGATTCACCCTCACCCCAGCCCTCTCCCACGACGGGAGAGGGGATACTTGAGGGGCTCTCCCCCCGTATGGAGGGTTGACGGGCTAGACCGTCGAGAGTGAGGGGACGTCGGGGTGTGGCAGGAGCTCTTCGGGAGTGAGGGGATAGGCCTCTTTCTTGTAGACCTGGATGCGGTGGCAGCCGTGGTCGGTGATGTAAAGGTGGCCTTCGTCGTCAATGCGGACGGATGAGGGGCTTCGGAGGCGTTTCGACGCTCCGAGGGGTGTGGTCTCGCGGATTCTGAGCACTTTGGCGTTGGAGCGGATGTAGGTCATCGCCATCTTGCCGAGGGTGGCATCACCAATGAATGTATCGACGTATCGTCCGGTCTGGTCGAACTGCTGGACGCGGTCGTTTCCCCAGTCGGCTACGTAGATGTCGCCGTCGGTGTCTACGGTGAGGCGTGCGGGACGGTTGAACTCCAACTCCCCGTCGCCGGAGGAGCCGAGCGTCCAGAGGAACTCGCCGTCCGCGGTGAACTTCTGGATGCGGTCGTTGCGCCAGTCGGCTACGTATACGTCGCCAAGCTCGTCGACGCACACACCCCAGGGCATGTTGAACTCGCCGTCTCCGGCGCCGTAGCTACCCCAGCCTCCGAGGAAGCTGCCGTCCTTGGTGAACTTCTGGACTCGGTGGTTCATGGTATCGACGATGAACAGGTTCTCGTCGGCGTCGAAGGCGATACCGGAGGGCCGGTCGAGTTGGCCTTCGTCGCTGCCGTGGTCGCCCCACTTGCTGAGGAAGTTGCCATCCTTGTCGAAAACGGTGATTCGGTGGAGCTCCTCGTCGGTGACGTACAGGTTCTCGTCGGCGTCGCGAACGATGGAGGAGGGCCAGATGAACTGGCCGTCGCCGGCGCCCTTGCTACCGATGGCACCAAGCTCGTCGTCGGTGGTGTTGAGAACTCGGATGTGGAGGACTCCTTCAGCACGGCAGATGCAGTAGAGGCGTCCCTCATCGCCGATAGCAAGGTCGATGGGGCTGTCGGTGCTTCGTCGCATTCCCAGTGAACGTACATAAGGGAAACCGGCTCTCAGGAGTGCATGGGGTCTGGTCATTGGCTCGATATCCTCAAAGTTGTCCGGCAACCCACTTCACGCCACGCTCCAAGACGGTGCGAAAAGTGGGGTTGGTCCAGGTCTGGTCGTCGTGGCCCGACTGGAAGCAGAAGGTCCTGCCGCCGGGGCGGTCGCGCGTCCAGCCAATGATCTTCATGCTCTCCGGGTGGTCGGTGGTAAGGAGGACGTTGTTGTTGTCGTCCACCTCGACGCCTGCGTAGTACTCGTCGATCATGTCCCAGGACGCGAGGCCGCTCGTGATGGGGTGGTCGGTATTGGTCGGGTCGATACGGAGGGTCTGGTCGGCGGCGCTTCCCGCAGCGCCTCTGGTGGGGATGCCGCTCAGGTCTTCCCACACGTCCCATTGCGGGTAGCAGAGGATGGCATGGTGGAGGAGGACGACGCCTGTCTCGCTCGCGGCTAGCTGGCTCAGGGAGCCGGAGACCGCGTCATCCAGTTCTCCGCCTACCGTGCCGGGGGTGTCCTGGTGGTAGTTGAAGAAGACGACGGCGTCGTAGCGCTTCCATCCGCCCAGAGGGTCGGTGGCGAAGTCTTCCAGGCTCTGGACGTAGCCGTCGATGCCCGGCAGCTCGCGGAAGAGGCGCTGAAAGTTGAGGACATCGTACTCGTGGTTGCCGGTTACTACGGCGGTCTTGATGTCGGAGTTGGTCATTGGTTTCGGGAGGTTCTCAGCGGAATGCAGCTTAGGCAAACACGTCGATCTGCTCGAATTGTCCTTTGACGATGGGGGAGGCTTCGAGACCCATCCACTGTTCAAGGAGCGTACCGTAGATGCCGCGGAAGTCAATGGTGTGCTTGAGGTCTTCGCCGTGCTCCCACTGAGCAGGGTCGAGGGGTGGGTACTCAGAGTAGAGGCCACCCTTGACACGGTCGCCGATGATGAACGCGCCGCCGCCTGTGCCATGGTCGGTACCGCTGCCGTTGTCCTTCATGCGTCTGCCGAACTCGGTGAAGACGAACATGACGACCTCGTCGGCGGCATCGTGGGCGCGGAGATCGTCGAAGAAGTCGGCTATGCCAGTCGAAAGCTCGTCGAGGAGCTTGGGCTGCGTCGGGTTCTCGGCGGCGTGGGTGTCGTAGCCACCGTGGGCAACGTAGAGGATTCTCGTGCCGAGGTCGGCCAGGTGGATGCGGGCGGCGTCCTTGAGCGACTTGGCAAAGGCGTTGTTGGCGTACTCGATATTGGACGTGTACTTGACGGGCGCTTCGGCGAGCCGGTCGGCGCCCTTTAGGACATCGCCGCCGGTCTGGGCGAGGTAGTCCATGACCATGCCGGTGCCGAAGGCGGGGCCGTACATGCGCTTGAATATGTCGAGTGCCTCATCCCGCTCCTGTGTGTCGGTGATGGAGGTCATGACGCCGTAACCGTCGAGGTCGCCGACGGAGGCGACGGGCACGCCGGGGGCGGTCATGGCGCGAGGAAGTCCGCGTCCGAGGTTGACGCCGGTGAGGACGTTTTCGCCGTCGGGGTCGAGGTCCCGGATGGCCTGACCGAGCCAGCCAGTCGTGCCGACGGTGTCAGGCTCGCAGGTGTGCCAGATGTCCATGGCGCGGAAGTGGGAACGGTTGGAGTTCGGGTAGCCGATTCCCTGGATCAGGGCAACGTTGCCCTCGTCGAACATCTCCTTGAGAGGGGCAGTCTTCGGGTGGAAGCCCAACTCGTCGTTCAGGGGTATGACAGTGTCCTGGGGCACGTTGACGACGGGCCTGCAGTCCCAGTAGATGGGGCTGTTGTAGGGTATGAGTGTGTTCATGAAGTCGTTGCCGCCGCTCAATTGAACGACGACCAACACGGGCGGTTTTCCGTTCCCTGCCATGTTCGTCTCCTTCCGGGCTGTCACTTCACGTTGTGTATCTGGTCATCAGGCCAACTGATACTCGCGGGAGGCGGCGATGAACTGGAGCATTCGTCGTGTGCGTGTGGTGGAGCCTTCGGGATCCTGCCCAAAGTCCACGGGGCCTCCCGACTCGGCGTAGTGGTTCAGGGCCTCCGAGGTGTCGTCGTCCACGTCGAGCGGGCCAACGAGGTCGAGGCAGTGCTCGACGAACTCGGTGGGCGTCAGGGCGCGGTCTGTGGCGGAAATGCGCTCGATCATGTCTTGGATGCCGGGCTTGGATGCGTCGCTGAACTCGTCTACAGCGTAGTTGACGCGCTCGTTGAGAGTGCCGCCGTCGATCCATTCCTTGCCGGTGTGCCACCCTTCCACGGTGGGCGGATTCATGAGCCATTGTCCCATCGTGGCAGCGGTGCCGGTGAGATCGAACTGGTCGGGATGAGGGAAGCGATGCGTACCGAGGATCTTGGCCGTCCCGGCGATCAGCTCCACGGGACTCTTCACGCGCCGGAAGCGGGCCTCTTTGAAGAATTCGGAGTTGAAGAGCGTGCGGAGGACAGCTCGTATGTCGCCGTCGGACTTGATGAAGGCTTCACTCAAGGTATTGATGGCATCAGAGTCCTTCGGCGGGACGGTATTCCAAGCGGGTACCTGAACTTCGTCGGCGACGAAGAAATTGTAGAGGAGTCTCGAAACGAACCGGGCGGTGGCGGGCTGCTGGACGATGATGTCGATGATGTCCTCGCCGTTCAAGTCGCCGGTGTGGCCCAAGTAGGTCTTTACGCTGTGGTCGTGGTCGTCTTCGCGGTAGACGAAGTGCGACTGAAAGTGGCCATAGGGGTACAGGGGCATCGGCTGCCTGAAGGTCCACCCGGTGAAGGCCCTGGCGGCCATCTTGATGTCGTCTTCGGTGTAGTTGCCTATGCCCATGGAGAAGAGCTCCATGAGCTCTCGACCGTAATTCTCGTTGGGGTCGCCGTTGTGGTTCTCGTTGTTGTCCAGCCAGAAGATCATGCAAGGGTCGCGGGACAGGTCGAGCAGGATGGTGCGGAAGTCCGACAGGCCGTTGCGGCGGAACATTTCGTTCTGCGCCAGGAGGGTGGCCGTGTGCTCGCCCTTGTGGTAGGCGCAGGCGAAGATATGGTGCCAGAAGAGCGCCATCTTCTCCTGCAGGGGCCGCTCGGTGTTGATCATGCGGTAGATCCACTTTGCGCCGTTCCATGAGAGCGAGTCGAAATTGACCAACGGGCCGTGATAGCGACGCAGAATGTCGTCCTCGACTTCGGGGAAACCTTCAGGATTGAGGAGGTCTTCGACTACGTCCTCGTATGGCCGTTCGGCCAGTCGTTCGAGCTCGTCGCGAGTGGCGCCGAATCCGGCGCGACGGTACAGGTGAGCCATAAGGGTGATCTTCTCGTTCGCCATGTTCGCCTCCGGATGCTCGGCTAGGGAAAATCCGCTAGCTAGGGCTGTCGGTCATTATCATACTGTAGGAATTTGTTTGAGACAACGCCTTAAGGCGAGTTGTTGAAGTGGTATTCGGTCGCGACCACGGGGAGTTGGCGGGAATGTATAATGGGGGCCTAACTTGGCGGCCTGAAGGAGCATAAGCGGAATGACAAAAGTGGGATTCATCGGCCTCGGTCTCATCGGGAAACCGATGTGCATGAACTTAGTGAAGAAGGGTTTCGAGGTGACGTGCTGGAACCGGACGGCGTCGAAGATGGAGGACGTGGTCGCGGCGGGCGCGAAGTCTGCCGGGTCGGCGAGAGAGGCGGCCGAGGGGAATGAGTTTACGATCACGATGGTGAACGATTCGCCTGATGTGGAGGAGGTGATCCTTGGTTCGAATGGGGTCATGGAAGGCGCGGAGGCGGGCTCGGTCGTGATTGACATGAGTACGATTTCGCCGTCCGTGACAAGGGAGATAGCCTGCAAGCTGGCCGGAAAGGGCGTTCACATGCTTGACGGCCCTGTGAGCGGTGGGATAACCGGAGCGGAGAGCGGAACGCTGTCGATCATGGTTGGCGGGGAGGCCGAGGTGCTGGAATGGAGCCGGCATGTCCTGGAAGGTATGGGGACGAGGATCACCCACTGCGGCGGGAACGGCATGGGGCAGGTGACGAAGCTCGCCAACAACATTACGGGTCAATCGACGCTGGCGGCGGTGACGGAGGGCTTGATATTTGCTGCCAAGCACGGGGCAGACTTAGAGTCTACGCTGAGCGCACTGGGCGGAGGCGCCGCGCAGTCGTGGATGCTGGAGAATCTTGGTGCGCGAATGTGCGACAGGGACTTTGCGCCGGGCTTCATGGTCGACACGGCGCAGAAGGACATGCGGCTAATTCTCGAAGCGGCCGAGGAGATGAACGTATCTCTACCAGTTACGGCGTTGGTGACCCAGATATTCCGGTCGGCGCAGGAGATGGGGTACGGTCAGGACGGCACACAGGCGTACGCCAAGGTAATGGAGGCGCTGACGGGGGCGCGGCTGGAACGGTAGAGTAGAGTAAGACGGCTGAAAGTTCTTTGAAGCATTATACAGGGCGGTGAAATCACCGTCTTTGATATGGAGGTCTTCGGATGCAGGAAGCGGTAATCGTTAGTGGGGCGCGGACCCCGGTCGGATCGTTCGGAGGTTCGTTGAAGGATGCCAAGGCGTCTGATCTGGGGGCGACGGCGGTGAAGGCTGCGCTTGAGCGGGTGGAATTGTCGCCGGACGAGGTGGACGAGGTCTATTTCGGCAACGTGCTCCAGTCGGCGGAGGCGGGGTATGCTGGGCGATTGGCAGGGCTGAAGGCGGGGATTCCCGACAGCGCTCCGGCGATTGTGGTGAATCGGGCATGCTCCTCCGGGCTCGAGGCGATAAACCTGGCGGCGCAGCTTATCAAGACAGGCGAGATCGACGTTGCGGTCGCGGGGGGGACTGAGAGCATGAGCCAGTCGCCGTTCCTGCTGGACTACACGGCGCGGTTTGACGGCTACAAGCTCGGGGACATTCCCATGCGTGACGCACTCCTCGAAGGGCTGACGTGTCCGGTCAACCGGTACCACATGGGCGTAGGAGCCGAGAACATTCAGGTGCGGTGGGAGATCAGCCGGGAAGATCAAGACGAGCTGGCAGTGCTGAGTCACCGCAGGGCGGTGGAAGCCGTGCAGGGGGGCAAATTCGCCTCCCAGATTGCGCCCGTGTCGATACCGCAGCGGCGGGGTGATCCGGTCGTGGTGGATACGGACGAAGGGCCGCGAGCCGATTCGAGTATGGAGGTACTGGCAAAGTTGCGCCCGGTCTTCAAGGAGGGCGGTACGGTGACGGCGGGGAACGCATCGTCGATCAACGACGGGGCGGCGGCGGTCGTCATAATGTCGGAGGAGAAGGCCCGGTCACTGGGGATTGAGCCGCGCCTCCGGTGGCATACGCGGGGAGCCGCGGGAGTGGATCCGGCGTTCTTCGGCATAGGCCCAGTGCCCGCGGTGCAAAAGGCTCTCAAGAAGTCGGGCATGACGGTGGACGATATTGATCAGACGGAGCTGAACGAGGCGTTTGCCGTCCAGGCGCTGCACTGCATCCGGGAGCTTGCACTGGACATGGAGACGACGAATGTCAATGGAAGCGGCATCAGCCTCGGTCATCCGATAGGGGCGACGGGCGCGATCCAGACGGTGAAGCTGATGGATGAGATGGATGCCCGCGACGACGAGGTCGGGATGGTGACGATGTGCGTCGGAGGCGGGATGGGAGTGGCGACTATTTTCGAGAGGATGAGCTAGGGGGACGCGCAGATTCGGGTGATCCACCCTCACCCCAGCCCTCTCCCACGACAGGAGAGGGAGAAATCTAGGGGCTGTAGTCAATGACCCTTGAAGAAGTAGTCATAGCGATTGTGCGGATAGCCGGGTCTCTGCCGGTGCTATGGTTCCCGTTTGCGGGCGGCATCCTGGCGGTGCTGGTCGATTTTTCCGACCTGTTCATGATGAACCTGTTGGACCTCGGTGGGGTGCGTGATTACCAGGTCTTCGACAAGTGGGTCGACCAGGTGTATATGGTGGCGTTCCTCGTGGTGGCGCTACGGTGGAAGGGCGTACCGCGCTACGTAGCGATTGGGTTGTTCGCCTACAGGCTCATCGGCTTCGCGTATTTCGAATTCGTCGATTCCTGGCGGGGTATCTTGCTGATCTTCCCGAACGTCTTCGAGTTCTGGTTCCTGTTCGTTGCGGGACTAAAGCGCGTAAGGCCGAACTACGAGATGACGTGGATGCACGCGGCGCTGTGGCTGATTCCGCTGATTGCGCTCAAGGAGTTTCAGGAGTACGTGCTTCACTGGGGCAAGTGGCTGGATAAGTACCGGGCCGTCGACGTGGTGGTGGACTGGTGGAACGCGGTGTCGGGGATTTTTTGAGTAAGGGTATGAGAGCGACTGGTAGGGTTAGTCCGACGAAGCACGGGTATAAGAAGCCAGTGCAGAATTAGGTCATGTCTAAAGCCCAGATAGGCACGTTCGATGACTTGCTGGAGATTACGGAGGAGACCTTGCGTCCCGTCGCGACGGCTCTGCGGGAGGTTGTCTTCGAGGTCAATTCCGATACGTGCGAGGTAGTGCGCCTTGGAGACAGGGCCGCGACGTATGGAGTGGGACCGAGGAAGATGCTGGACGGGTATGCCTATATCATGCCCCACAAGAGGTGGGTGAACCTTGGGTTCTACCAGGGAGCCGAGCTGGCCGATCCCGGAGGTCTACTTGAGGGGACAGGGGCGAAGTTGCGGCATGTGAAGATTCGCTCGGTTGATGAGGCTAGGCGAGCGGAGGTTCGGGCGCTGGTCGAGGGGGCGTTGGAGCGCAGGAAGGCGTCGGGGCAGTAGGGGACTGCTCGGCAGGGATCAACTTGAGGCGTTACCCTCACCCCAGCCCTCTCCCAGAACGGGAGAGGGGGACCTCGCCGGTCGGGCGTCAGGGGAAGCCATTACTACAATAGTGCTAGTCGAGGCGGACGGGGACGCCTTCGAGGAGGCCGGCTTCGTGCATGGATACCCACTCGCCCATGAAGGTCTCGTTCCATATGTCGGTGAGGGGGTGCTCCATCATCTCCTGGAAGATGGGCCAGAAGATGATGATGCCGTCTGCCCCGTCGCGGAGGGCGGCGTAAGCGGTCTCGACGCTCCTGACGAGAGCGGCGGTGACGTAGGGACGATTTTCCCAGCCCGCGAACATCTGGACGCACTCGCGGACGAGTTGGGTGGAGTCGCCGCCCATCTGCTTGACGGGCTCACAGAAGGGGAGGATGTGAGTCGCCCCTGCCTGTGCAACGGCGGCGGCCTGGGGCAGGGAGAAGACGGTGGTGCAGTAGGTCTCGATGCCCTCCTCAGCCAGACGGCGGAAAGCTCCCAGTCCGTATGAAGTGCAGGGGATCTTGATGATGATCTGGTCGGACATGCGAGTGAATACGTGGCTGACGTCGATTAGCTCATCGGTGGAGTGGCCGTCGACCTCGACGACGACGGGCTTGTCGGTGATGTCGAGGTAGCGCTGGACGACGTCCTTGATCTGGCCATACTTCTTGACCATGTCGTTGAGGACGACGGTGTTGGTGACGATGCCCGCTGCGCCTCTGTCCATCCACTGCTTGAGGTCTTCGGGATCGCCGGCCAGCCAGATGGCGGGGCCTCTACCCTGTCGGCGTGCCTGCATTACGGGGCCGGTGACCACCGGCTCCACGCCGTTCGTGCTGATCTTGGTCTCTGTTGCCATGGTGCGCCTCCGGGGTCAGGGTCTGGTGTGAGTATGCCATATTCTTGGGAGATAAGAAAGTAGAAAGAATTGCGAAGAAAGTATGGATTCACCACAGAGAGCACGGGGAACACAGAGGAGAAGAGGGATTAGAGAATAGTAGGTGGAGAGTGGTTGGAGGATAGAGGTGTTGGTGTATTCACCCTGACCCCCGTCG
The DNA here is from genome assembly GCA_009841605.1 of Dehalococcoidia bacterium. GTDB lineage: Bacteria > Chloroflexota > Dehalococcoidia > Lucifugimonadales > VXLM01 > VXLM01. Next base: position 9,170 of record VXLM01000107.1, on the reverse strand, counting down.
AGGGAGAGGGGATAGAAGGATGGGGTGGCAGAAAAGGGGAGAATTTGTGGCGTGGTGTGGCATTTTGTGGCATTTCCAGTTGTTATTGTCAAGTTTTGGGTCTGGGCGCCAGATACTGGGGAGGGCGCGGAGATCACAGAGGGAAGAGAAAGTAGGGAGTGTTGTATGAAGCTATAGACGTTGGCTGAGAACGACCCTTCGACAGGCTCAGGGCGAACGGAGGTCTTCTTGGGCATACAATTAGCTGCGGCGGACGCGGCCTCGCAGGGTGAGGAAGGCAAGGGTGAGGCTGACGGCTCCCACTCCTCCTATGGCGACGAAGCCTCCGGCGAGGGCCTCGATGTCCCAGCCGACGGTGACGAGGGAGCGAAGCGCTTCCAGGAGGTAGGTGACGGGGTTGTACACCGCGAGGGTGCTCATCCAGCCGGTGAGGGCTTCCTTCGGTACGAATACGGTAGTCAGGAAGACGAAGGGGAAGAAGAGGAGCCAACTGGTGTTGACGGCGGTGGGGTTGCCGGTCTTGAGGGCTATGGAGTAGGGGAATCCGGCAAATGCGAGGCTCCACACACCGGCGATCAGGATGAAGGCAAGAATCCCGATCAGACCGCTCTCGAATCGGACTCCCACGACGAATCCGAGTATGACGACGGGTATGGAGAGCGCTATGCACAGGGCGAAGTCGGCGACCATGAGGCCAAGGAGCAGCGATACTCTGTTCACGGGGGTGAGGGAGAGGCGGTCGAAGTAGCCGCTCTGGATGTCGAAGACGAGGGTGATCGCGCGCGATATTCCCGTCACGGCGAATATGATGGCGACGGGAAGCTGGAAGGCCTTGTAGTCGATACCGGGGATGTTCTCGGCGACGTCCTGGAGGGCTCCTATGTTGACCACGAAGAAGAAGACGGGAATGATGAGGGCGGGCAGGAGGCTCTCGATATCCCGTCTCGTGGCCCTCAGCGCGCGCGAAGATACGGCGGCGAGGTCTGAGAAGAAGGCCCATCGCCGGTGACGTCGAACGCTTCGGATCGACATAGTGCGGCTTGCGTCTTCGACAGTGGTCATGTTTCCTCCGGTTCATCGGTCGGATCGGCATCGACCTGAATGCGACCGCCGGTGACGGTCAGAAATACGTCGTCGAGGGTCGGTGTTCGCAGAGTGATCTCGCCGACGGTTACGCCACCGCGGTCGAGGGCCAGAGCGACGTTGCCAACGAGGGCGGCGCCGTTTTCAACGGACACAACGAGCTCGCGGCCATGGTCTTCAATCTGGCTGACGCCGGAGACGTTTTCGAGGGCGGCTATTGCAGTCGATGGGTCACCTTCGATCTGCACGATGATGACATCGTTGCCTACCGAGCGTTTCAACTCTGCCGGGCTGCCCTCGACGGCGATCTTGCCGCGGTCGATGATGCCGACGCGCTCGGCGAGTATGTCTGCTTCCTCCAGGTACTGGGTCGTGAGGAAGATCGTGACGCCCAGCTCTTTGTTGATGCGGCGGACCTCTTCCCAAACACGGTTACGGCTGATGGGGTCAAGTCCTGTTGTCGGCTCGTCGAGGAACAGCACTTCGGGGTCGTGGATGAGAGCGGCGGCGAGGTCGAGACGGCGCTTCATACCGCCTGAGTAGGTGCCGACGAAACGGTTGATGGCGTCTCCGATGTCCATGAGGGACTCAAGCTCGGCGAGCCGCCAGTCGACTTCTTTGCCGGACATGCCGAAGAGCCAGCCCTGGAGCCGGAGTATCTCCCTGCCGGTCTGCTTGGGGTCGAGGGCGGCCTCCTGGAGGGCGGCGCCGATGCGCAGGCGCACCTCCTTCGGCTCGCGGACGACGTCCTTGCCGGCGACCATGGCCCTACCGCCGTGCGGGAGTAGCAGGGTAATCAGCATTCGGACGACGGTGGTCTTGCCCGCGCCGTTGGGACCGAGGAATCCGTAGATTTCCCCTTTTCGCACTGCCAGATCGATGCCGTCTACGGCCCTTACCTCGCCGAAGTTTCTGGCCAGTCCCTCGGCGAGAACGGCAAAGTCGTTCGTTTCGCTCACTTTACGAGGCCCTCCTTATCAGCATCACGCCGTCGCGTATGGGCAGGAGGACGTGGTGTACGCGGGGATCGTTCTTGACCCGCTCATTGAATGCGGCGATGGAGCGGTCCTCGTCGGTCTGGGGGTCGAGGACTCGACCGCTCCAGAGTACGTTGTCGACGGCGATGACGCCTCGTGGAGCGAGAAGCTCGACGGCCTTCTCGTAATAGGCGGCATAGCCGGTCTTGTCGGCGTCGATGAAGACGACATCGAAGACCCAGTCGTTGAGAGTCTCCAGGGTGTCGAGGGCGGGACCGAGGCGGAGGTCTATCTTGTGGCCGTGCGGACTCTTGGCGTAGAACTCCCTAGCGACCTCGGCCGCTTTCGGGTCTATATCGCAGGTCACGAGAATACCGTCATCGGGCAGGGCTGCGGCCATCATCTGGGAGCTGAACCCGGTGAAGGTCCCGATTTCGAGCACGCGCTTCGCGCCGGTGGCCCATACGAGGGTCTGGAGAAGCGTTCCCTCGATGGGTCCGGAGAGCATCTGCGGGATGCTCATATTCTCGTAGGTGTAGTCGGTAAGCTCATTGAGGTAGTCGGGCAGGGCGGTCGTGTGCTCGACGGCGTATCGTTCGATGTCTTCGGAGACGAGAGTGAGCATAGTGAATTCCTATTGCGTAGAAAGTAGAGAGTAATGCGTCGAGTGCCAGTGAGGTTGGAAACCTTAGAATTTTTGAAATTATGTAACAAAACGTACCATTTTGTAACATTTTCCCTTGTCAAAGGCTCGGCCTGGCGGTTTGCAGGCCATGCTCAATGATAGACCATGTGTTCTTGCAAGTCAAGTCGGGTTCTGTTTCGTCATCACGGCCACTCCGGCTACGGGGCTCCGGTTGGAGAACGCAGATTTTAGATTCCTCACTTCGCTTCGCTGCGTTCGGAATGACAGATGTTGGATTTTTAAAGGACTCCTTTCGGAGGAGTTGCGGGGGAGTGTTCCGCATGAGTTGGTGCTTTACGCGGCAGGTGGCTTTGGGTACCATCGGTCGAGCATCGGGAAGAGAAGGGGAGACGAAGTAGCGATATGCGAGGAATGCTGTACAGGGCCTTCATGGCCGCGCGATTTGATCGAGCGACGTACCGTGATGTTCTGCGCGATCAACAGGCCGTCCTGAATGCCCTGGGAATTGTGATTCTTGCGGGCATCGCCTACGCGGTCGGACAGTCGAGCGCCGTGGGAGAAGCGGCCGAGCAAGGTCTGGACGCGGGAGCGATCGGAGACAGGCTGCTTGGGGCGTGGTTTGCGTCGATCACGTTCATGGTTGGGTGGCTGATTTGGGCGGGGATCGCGTATGGAGTGGGGAGGGTATTCCAGCGCGACGAAGCGACGTTTCGAGAGATTCTTCGGGTGTTGGGGATATGTTTCGGGCCTGCGCTGCTGCTCTTCCTGACGGCGATCACGCCGATCGAAGGGATTGTGTTCAATTTCGTGACGATATGGATGCTCGTGGCGGGAATTATTGCTCTTCAGGAGATTCGAAAGTCTGACTGGCTAGGCGCGATCATGGACTGCTCGCTCGGATGGGTGGTGGGCCTACAGTTGCTGCCCGGCTTTTTGTTTTCGGTGTATTTCGATCCGATAAGCGCCATGCCTGAGATGTAGGAAGTCAATGCAAATGGGTTCTGGGTGCCAGGTTCTGGATTCCCGCCTTCGCGGGAATGACGAGTGGGGATGTTTTGCCGTGTCATTTGCGGCTCAGTCAAAACGAACTGGGATAACACTCCCCGACAACTGCTGATCGAACTCTCGCTCCCCGGTCGCCGAGCATTTTGAGGAAGTTGTCGGACGTGACGTGGCGAACTTCACCGGTATCGATTCCACGGAGCTCGGCCAGCTTGCCGGCAATGTCGTGCAGGTGACGCGGCTCGGTCCAGTTCTCGCGCTTGGCCTTGAATGGCTGCGGGGCGGAGTCGGTCTCCAGCACAATGCGATCCAGAGGGAGATTGGCCGCAACGACCTGAAGGTGCGGAAGACGGAGCAGGGGCTTCGCCAACGATATGTAGAAGCCCAGGTCGATGGCCGTCCGTGCCGTATTCATGTCGCCCTGAAAGTAGTGCATCGCGCCTCCGACCTCGTATGCACGCTCCTCGCGGAGTACGCGCAGCACCTCGTCGTGCGCTTCGCGGCTGTGGAAGACAATGGGCAGCCGAAGCTCTCGCGCCAGTCTGATCTGCTCGCGGAAAGCCTGGTACTGCATCGCACGATCGGGCATATTGTCGAGGAAGTCGAGGCCGATCTCGCTTATCACGATGACCTTGTCGGTGGAGGTCGCATGCCTTAGCAACTGGGAATAGACGCCCTGATCGACCACGCCGGTCAGGTCCATGGGATGGATGCCCACGCCCGCGTAGAGTTCTGGGAATTCCTTTGTAAGTTCGACGCAGCGCCGGGACGACTTGACTGTCGTCCCGGCGTTGACTATCAGCCGTACACCGACTGCGCGGGCGCGTTCCAGGACTTCGCCGACTTCGTTGTTGGAGGTGTAGGCGTCGAGGTGGCAGTGGGTGTCGATGAGCGGCGGCATTAGTCCCCGTGTTATCATCCTGTACGATGGAGTCGGGTAGTAAGTTGGCAGTCTGTATGGAGCCGCATTATACTACCCGCCATTATTCTGCTATTTGTCTCTCCGCCATAAGTCATCGTACTTGAAACGCGCAGCGCTCACATATGGAAGACTCGCGCTAGGGATAGGTATTGGTGTAGGGCTGGGCTGGTTTGCGATTCGAGGTCTCGATTGGGGCCTCGTGGTGGACCACCTCGCGAGGGTGTCACCGCTCATGATCGCGCTGGCGCTCGCGGTATTCATGGCGTCGGGAGTGGTCCGCGCCGCGCGCTGGCGGATGCTCTTCGTCGAACCGCGTCCTTCCGTAGCCCGACTGTTCATAGTTCAGCACGAGGGGCTAGGTCTCAGCAACATCATGCCCCTTCGCGTGGCGAGCGAGCTTACTCAAATAGCAGTATTGACCATCAAGGACGGGCTGCGCGCGACGACAGTGCTGGCCGCTATAGGGATGGAACGCGCCGTGGACTTCATTTCGAGCATGTTGATCTTCGGCATCGCGTTCATGCTGGTGCCGGAAATGCGGCCACTCGCCCCGTACGTGATGGGTACGATTGGACTAGGGGTCATCCTGATTGGGACGCTCCAAGTATTGGCGTGGAGAGGCGAGTCGCTGTGGCTCGTACGGAGGATAACTTTCCTCGTAGCCTTCTCAAATGCCTTGAGGGACCTCGCACAGGACTGGAAGCTTCTCCTGCGGGTGTTCGCGGTCAGCATCGCATACTGGCTCATGGTCGGGGTCTCGGCGTGGATCGCTTCAGACGCCATCGGCCTTCCGATCTCGCCTTTGACTGCCACACTCGTCATCATCGGGACGATCTTCTTCGCCACAGCGATACCGGCCCCCAGCGGGATCGGGACCTTCCACTTCGCTGTCGTGTTCGTGCTTGGACTCGTCGACGTCGCCAAGGACGACGCCTTTCCCTTTGCCGTAATCGTCCACCTACTCTTCTTCGCACCGCCGACCATCGTCATGGCGTTCTTCCTGCCCCGAGAGGGCATTTCGTGGAGACGAGCGGGAGAAGAGCAGGGCAAAGAGGGGGAGTGACCGCTGAGAATGGCCCCCTCTCTGTATCTCTCCCCCGTCGAACGGGGGAGAGAGGAATGAAGTCGCAGGGGTAGCTAGGTTGTCTTGACCGCGGTGCCGTAGGCGACGATCTCAGCGGCACCCTGCGCGACTCCCGCGGTGATGAACCTCGTACCGACGACGGCGTTGCCGCCCATGGACTCGGCGCTCTCGATCATACGTTGCAGCGACTCCTCACGGGCCTCCGCAAGGAGTTTCGTATACTCATCCACCTCTCCGCCGACGATGTTGCGGAGCCCTGCCATGATGTCCCGTCCGATGTGACGGGCGCGCACGGTGCTCCCCCGGACGAGTCCCAGCGTCTCGACGATGGTGGCTCCGGGTATGGCGTCAGTAGTCGTTACGATCAATTGTCGACCTCCAGAAAGTTCTCTTGCTTTTTGTGAATGATCCTGTCTCGTATCGCCGCGAGCAGCAGGACGGCCAACGCGACCGGCACGGCGAGGAGGGCCACCAGCAGCAAGACCGACATGTCCTCAGCGGTCGTGATCCCGTACACCCAGAAACCGCCGATGATAACCGCTGCGACGGCGAGTATGGCTCCGCCGATCCACAACAAGGGGCTGCTGCTACTTTCCGAGCTTGCCATTCTGATTTCTCCTTTAGAGTGGGAGTATTGCCCTACAACTGGGATTCTCGCATACCGCCGAGGGTGTGTCATCACACGATTCTGCTATTTTTACCTATGCCGCTATACTGTCTCTCAGGAAAGGGGAGGCTCTTGGTCTATTTCATCGCGGGCGCAGCGGCGGGTCTTATTTTCATGCTGGCGTTCGTCGCGGTCGCGCCGGTGATGGTGTTTTCGCTCGCCAGGGACAGTGACAGTTGGGCAGGAGCATTCGTCCGGCGGGTCAATCCGACCACGCTGATGCTCGGTCTGGTCGTGGTGGCTTATCCGATATGGACGCTGTTTGGCGGTATGCTTGGGCTACTCTACCGGTTGAGTACGCAGGTGACGCCGGGTTCTGGACTCGGATCGGGCAATCTGGCGTACACGCTGGCGCTCGCACTCGCCGCGCTGATGGTCGCCGTTCCGGCCGCAGTTCTCTTGCGTCGCGTCGCTTTGGGAGTGGTTGTCATCGCCATGGCGTTTGTGGGAATCTACGGCTGGCTGCTCCCATTCCTCGTGCAGGTGGCCGAGCGCTGAGATTCACCACAGAGGGCGCGGAGATCGCAGAGTTGCGAGAGGTCCGGATGCGGCGAACTCAGGTGCTGTCCCGTCACAGAACAAACGTTGTATACTGATGCTGATTAGAAACATAGGAGAGACGAATGGACGTAGCCGACCTGCTCGAATCGCCGGAAATTACCACTGTCGCAACTGGCCTGAAGTTCACGGAGGGGCCGTTGTGGCATCCTGACGGGTATTTGCTGTTCACCGACGTGGGAGGGCCATGGCGGATCTGGAAGGTCGTTCCGGGGGAAGAGAAGACCGTCTACCGGGACGATACCGACCGCGCGACCGGTCTGACGTTTGATCTGCACGGCAACGTCATCGCGTGCGAGCAGATGGCGCGGGCGGTTACGAGCATGGACGCCGAGGGGAATGTCTCGGCCATCGCAACCCACTACGGTGAAAAGCGGCTGAATCGTCCGAACGACGTGGTGGGGCGGTCGGACGGCAGCTTGTATTTCAGCAACCGTGGCGTTGGCGGCCTGGAAGAGGGCGAGGCGGACTTCGAGCACAACGGCGTGTACCGCATCGCACCGGATGGAACTGTGCATGAGGAGGTCTATCCTTTCGAGGACCCGAACGGTCTCGCTATATCGCCTGACGAAAAGACGTACTATCAAATCAACACGCGGCCATCGGCTCATATCGACGCGTTCGACATCGCCAAGGACGGGTCTCTGTCCAATCAGAGGCGCTTCTTCACCTTTCCAGATTCCGAAAAGCCCGGTTTCCCTGATGGCATGAAGGTCGATTCGCTCGGCAGAGTGTATGTTTCCGGGCCGGGAGGACTTTGGGTATTGACGCCGGAGGCCGAGGTTATCGGTGTGATCGAATTCCCGGAGCAGGTCATCAATATGGCGTGGGGGGATGAGGACAACAAGACGATGTACGTGGCGGCGATGACCTCGATCTACAGCATCCGGTTCAACACGCCCGGCCTGGTCATTCCGAGGGCAGCGTCGTAGTTTTGGTACGTGGACGGTTGAAGCCATAGCCGGAAGCCATTAGAGGAGGGTGTCCGATGCAGAGACCGCCACGCGGGGCATGGAACGGGTTTGACCAGATGAAGCCCGCGTCGGAGTACGACATCCGCTACGGCCATCATCTCGTCAGATCGACAAGCGCACAGTGGCCGAGCTACGTCGCCATTGCTTCGCCCACCGCGTACCGGATGACGGAGCCGCACCTGACGCGCCGCCCCGAGACGGTGGGATACCCGACAAAGATGGACTTCGGGTACCTCAAGCAGTTCACCGAAGGTCTGCCCGACGACGTCGAGTTGGTCGTGGGCATCGGAGGCGGTCTGGTGCTGGACGTGAGCAAGTATGTCGCGCTTACGAGGCAGCTGCCTCTCGTGCTGATTCCGACCATCGTTTCGACGGGAGCGATCATCCACAGCGTCTTCGCGGAGTGGGAGGGGCGCAACCTCGGCGACACCAAGAACTGGCCGTGGATCGACCCGGAGTATGTCCTTGTCGACTACGATATCGTGTTGAGCGCGCCGGACCATCTGAATATCGCGGGTGTCGGCGACGTGCTCTGCGGGTACTCGTGCATCTGCGAGTGGAAGCACAGGGAGAGCCAAGGAATCGGAGAGCCGTACGACGAGTCCGTGACCGCCGACATGAACGCGCTTCACGCCCGGATCGTTGAGAATTTTCCGAGAACGCTTTCCCCGGATGGAACGCTGACGCCCGCAAGCGTCAAGCTCATCATGAACGCGATCAAGGACCGTGATAGCAACTCGGTTACGCATCCCGACGCTCCGGCGGGAGACCACGCCTTCATCGTGGCAGCCGAACTGGCGAACGACCGGGGCTGGGTGCATGGGGAGCTCGCATCGCTGGGGACGGTCATCATCGCGTGGCATACCGACCAGAGTCCTGAGACGATCATAGACCGACTGGATGCGTGTGGCGTCCGCTGGCGACCAAGCGACATGGGTATGAGCAAGGACGAGCTTGCAAAAGCCCTCGCCGAGTGTCCCGGATACATGGGGGACGCATCCTGGGGACGAGATTTGCAGGCAGTTTGGCGGCTTGAGCCGGTGGTGGGGGAGAGATTCGAGAGGCTGTGGGAATTCTTGGAGTGTATTCGGTGACTGTCGATTACTCATGCTCTGATGGCGGGATAGTAGCTCCCGCCCCAGTCTTTTTGGGGATAGTCCATCATTAAGGCAACGAACTGTGGCACTAAGGAAGCAATTATTCTCACTCCGTCCTTGATCTGAGGCCTGTTGAGAGACCCCTTCCAAGTTGCTTCAC
>VXLM01000071.1 GCA_009841605.1 Dehalococcoidia bacterium | reverse complement strand
ATCGAAAAAGCAGGCGTATGTCAAGCTATCGTGGGTAAGACTCTTGATAATTCCCATTGGATTCCCGCCTTCGCGGGAATGACGAGTGGGGGTGCCGGGAGAGAGGATACGTGTCGCGCACGGGTAGGGGCGATTCGCGAATCGCCCCTACGAGGGGTTGGACAAGGGTTATTGCGTATGAATGGCGCATGGTTGAAGGTTAGTCGGCGCCGTCGCTGACGAATGCTCTCTCGCCGTGGGCGGAGAGGTCGAGGCCGACGTCCTCGTCGTCTTCGGACACCCTGATGCCGAGACCCGGGATGAGGTCGAGGACCTTGAGGATGACGAGCGTGACGACGAATGAGTAGACGATGGTTGCGATGACAGCGACGACCTGGGTAACCATCTGTCCGGCGTTGCCGTCGATGAGTCCTGCCGTGCCGCCGATGGCCGCGACTGCGAAGATTCCAGTTGCGATTGCGCCCCAGATGCCGCCGATGCCGTGGACGGCGAAGACCTCAAGCGCGTCGTCGACCGGCACCTTGGTGCGGAGGTAGACGGCTATGTAGCAGAGCAGTCCGGCTCCCGCGCCTATGGCTAGCGCACCGTAGACTCCGACGTAGCCGGATGCGGGGGTGATGGCGACCAAGCCCGCGACCGCTCCGGACGCCACGCCGACGGCGCTCATACGGCCGGTCTGTATCTGAGATATGACGCCCCACGTCAGGGCGGCAGCGGCGGCGGCGGTGTTGGTGACGAGGAAGGCGTTCACGTCCACCCCGTCGGCGGCCAAGCCGGAGCCGGCATTGAAGCCGAACCATCCGAACCAGAGCAGGGCCGCGCCGAGTATGACGTATGGCACGTTGTGCGGCTCAGCGCCGGGATCGCGCCTCTTTCCGACGAGGAGGGCTGCCGCGACCGCCGCGACGCCGGCGTTGATGTGGACGACGGTGCCGCCCGCGAAGTCGAGCGCGCCATCGCCAAAGTCGCCTATCCAACCTCCGCCCCAGACCCAGTGGGCGACGGGGGCGTAGACGATGGTGACCCAGACGACGACGAAGACGAGGTAGGTCGTGAACTTGAAGCGCTCGACGAAGGCTCCCGTGATGAGCGCGGGCGTGATGATGGCGAACATCATCTGGAAGATGACGAACAGCAGCGTCGGAATGCCGTTGTCGGTGTCATTGACGTCGATGCCCGACAGGCCGAAGAAGCTGAGGTCTCCTATGAAGGCGCTACCCTCGCCGAATGCGAGGCTGTAGCCCCACAGTACCCATACGACGCTCACGACGGCCATGGCCATGAAGCTGTACATGAGCGTGCTGATAACGTTTCTGGCGCGGACGAGGCCTCCGTAGAAGAAGGCGAGCCCCGGCGTCATGAGGAGCACCAAGGCAGAGGCCGTCAGCATCCAGGCGGTGTGACCGGAATCCATGTTTCCATCCCCCTGATTCGTGTCGTGCGGACGCGGAATGACCCGCCGATCCGCCAAGCCGATTAGGGATGATAGCGGGTAGTTGTTACAGACGTGTTTCCGTGGGGGAAGAAAGTAGAAAGTATTGCGTAGAAAGAAGGGGTACCCTCACCCCAGCCCCCGTATCGGTGTACGGGGCAGGCTCTCTCCCACGACGGGAGAGGGGGGAAGAGGATTCACCACAGAGGGCGCGGAGGGGGATTTCTGGATTCCGGCCCCGTATCAGAGTACGGGGCGGGCTCTGCGCCGGAATGGCAGGTGGGATACGTCTTGGTTGCGGAGGCGAGGAAGGGCGACCACGAGGGTCGCCCCTACGATGGATGGACGTAGAGGGTATGCTCGTGGCAAGGACGAGAAGAACCGGCTACGGGACGGCGGCGAGGTGGGCGGCTATTTGCTCGGTGAACTGGCCGATTTGTTGGACGGTTTCGAGGAGGGAGCGTTCCCAGCCGTTGGAGGCGTGGGAGATGTCGACGCGGACCTGGGTGTTGCCGATGTCGACGTGGTCGCCGAGGTGACGGCGGAGGGCCTGTCTCGCGCCTCCGACGCTGTCGCGCAGGCGGAGGACGACGGTGCCGTTGTCCCTGTTGACGGAGAGTATGTTGGCGTGGGCGGCGGCGATCTTGAGCTTGGTGACGTAGAGGAGGTTCTGCACCTGCCACGGGAGGGTGCCGAAGCGGTCGACGAGCTCGTCGCCCATGGCGTCCACGTCGGCTGAGGTGGCGGAGCTTACGAGGCGGCGGTAGACATCGAGGCGCGTGGGCAGGTCGGAGACGTAGTCGGTGGGGATGTTTGCCGGGATGCCGATGTCGACCTGGGCGCTGGGTGCTGGGTTCTGGGTGCTGGAAGTTAAGTCCTCGGTGCTGGGTCCCGGGTACTCGGTACCGGCTGCGCGTTGGGCGCGGAGGGACTCGACGGCGTCGGAGAGGAGGCGGGTGTAGAGGTCGAAGCCGACGGCGTAGATGTGGCCGCTCTGGTTCGCGCCGAGGATGTTGCCCGCGCCGCGGATCTCGAGGTCCTTCATGGCGATCTGGAAGCCCGCGCCGAGCTCGGTGGCGGCGAGCATGGTCTTGAGGCGCTTCTCGGCCGTCTCGGTGAGGCTGCGGTGCTGGGGTATGAGCAGGTAGGAATAGGCGCGGCGGGCGCTGCGTCCGACACGGCCACGAAGCTGGTAGAGCTGGGCGAGTCCGAAGGTGTCGGCGCGGTTGACGATGAGGGTGTTGACGTTCGGGATGTCGAGGCCGGACTCGATGATGGTGGTGCACACGAGGACGTCCACGCCGCCCTCGGCGAAGTCGACCATGGCCTGTTCGAGACGGTTCTCGCCCATCTGGCCGTGCGCGACGCCGACCTTGGCCTCCGGTACGAGCCTGCGGATGTATCCGGCGATGTAGTCGATGTTGTAGACGCGGTTGTGGAGGAAGTAGACCTGCCCTCGGCGGTCGAGCTCGCGGCGGATGGCCTCGCGGATAAGCTCGTCGCTGAACTCGGAGACGTAGGTCTTTATTGGCAGGCGCTCTTCGGGGGCAGTCTGGATGGCGCTCATGTCGCGGATGCCGGAGAGGGAGAGGTGGAGCGTGCGCGGAATGGGCGTCGCGGTCATGGTGAGGACATCGACCTCGGAGCGCATCTGCTTGAGGCGCTCCTTGTGGGCGACGCCGAAGCGCTGCTCCTCGTCGACGACGATGAGTCCGAGATTCTTGAAGGACACGTCCTTCTGGACGAGGCGATGGGTGCCAATGACGATATCAACCTTGCCCTCGGCGAGATCGCGGACGATGTCGGTCTGCTCGCGGTCGGTGCGGAACCTGCTGAGGACCTCGACGCGGACGGGATAGGGCTTGAGTCGCTCGGAGAAGGTGGTGAAGTGCTGCTGGGCGAGGACTGTGGTGGGCACGAGGATGGCGACCTGACGCCCGTCGGTGACGGCCTTGAAGGCGGCGCGGAGGGCGACCTCGGTCTTGCCGTAGCCGACATCGCCGCAGATGAGCCGGTCCATGGGCTTGCCGCTCTCCATGTCGCGCTTCATATCGAGGATTGCCTCGGCCTGGTCTGCGGTCTCCTCGTAAGGGAAGGCGTCCTCGAGCTGCACCTGCCACGGCGTATCGAGTGCGAAAGCATGGCCCTCGGACAGCTCGCGGGAGGCGTAGAGGGAGAGCAGCTCGGCGGCCATCTCGCGGGTGGAACGCTCGACGCGGGCCTTGGTGCGCTTCCACTCCTGCGTGCCGAGCCGGGAGAGCGAGGGAGGACGGTCGAGCGGCGCGACGTAGGGGGTCACGCGGTCGAGGTGCTCCATGGGGACATAGAGCTCGTCTCCCTCGGCGTAGTTGATGATGAGGTACTCGCGGTCGTCCTGCTCGCGGGGGGTGCGGCCCGTCCCGGCGAACCTGCCCACGCCGTGCTCGACGTGGACGACGTAGTCGCCGGGGTTGAGTTCGGACAGGAGCGAGTCGCGTCGGCGGGCGCGGCGGCGGGATGCCGGACGTCGCTTGGCGGTGCCGAATATCTCGGCGTCGCTGAGGACGAGGAGGCTGCGTCCGTTCACGCGGAGGGCCAGCCCCTCGCTGAGGCCGGAGCCGGGGTTCTGGATAACGGTGATCGAGCCTGGACGGGGGCTCTCTTCAAGGGCATCGAGGAGGGAGGTCTCCACGCCTGCGCGGTCGAAGTGCTCGCCGAGCCGCTTGGGGACGGAACTGACGGCTACGAGGCGGTCGCCCTCCTGGGCGGCGGTCTCGGACTCGATGACGAAGTGCTCAACGTCGCCTCCGTACTCGGGGCCGGAGCTAAAGGGGAGGACGATGGTGTCCTGGTGGACGAGGTCCTCCGCGCCCCAGGGGGTGACGTCGATGCGGCGGGAGAACTCCTCCAGCATGGGCTCGGTCTCGCGCCAGGGGGCGTGGGACGAGGGGAAGTTGTGCGGAAGCTCACCGCGAGACTGCTTGGCCTCGCGGAGCTCGTGGGCGCGCTCCTCGGTCTCCCATGCCGCCTCGACGATGTCGGTCGGACGGTAGCGGACGATGATGGCGTCGTTCGGAAGGTAGTCGAGCAGCCCACCGTGGTTGAAGAATCCGGCGTAGAAGTTGGCGTCCTCGACCTCGTCGCCATCGAGGAGGAGGTGAATCTCCTCGCCGATGCGTTCGCGGGTCTCGGCGTTGCAGTTGTGCATGTCGATGGAGCGCATGAGGTAGTCGACGTGGTCGGGGTGCGTGAGGCCCGGCAGGGTCTCCGCAGCGGGCAGGATGTCGATGGACTCGACGAGCTCGGTGGAGCGCTGGGTGGCTGGATCAAAGAGGCGAATGGAGTCGATCTCGTCGCCCCAGAGGTCGATGCGGGCGGGAAACTCCGCGCCGACGGGGAAGACATCGAGGATGCCGCCGCGCCGTCCCGCCGTGCCCGGCAGGTCTACGGTCGGCTCGAAGGAGTATCCCATGCGCCGCCACCGGTCGAGGAGTTCGCGCAGATCGAGGGTCTGGCCGGGGACGAGCCGGTGCAGGCTCTTCTCGAAGCTCTCGCGGGAGACGGTCTTCTGGGAGACGGCGGAGGCGGAAGCGATAATGATGTCGGGGCTGGGGCGAGTGTCGGCGTCGGTTGAGTCGTGGTCGAGGAGCCGTGCGAGGACGCCGATGCGCTGCTGCTCGGTGTCGGCGTCGGTGACGAGGCGCTCGAAGGGGAGGGTCTCGCTCTCGGGGAAGTGGAGGACGGAGCGTTCGTCGGCGCTCCAGAGGGAGATCTGCTCGTAAAGTCGGCGCGCCTCGTCGGGTCTGGGCACGACGAGGAGGACGGGGACTTCGACGTTCCGCGCGAGGGTGGCCACTGACAAAGGTACGCCGTTAGGCAGCACCTGCAGGCGGACGTGGGCCTTCGACTGGCCCATCGAGGCGCGGAGCCGCTCGAACTGCGGCGCGCTTTCAAGTACGTCGCTCAGGACGCTGAGGGACATTCTTTTGTATGGCCTCAAACGCAGAATAGGGCGAGTCCGCGGAAAACGGACTCGCCTGGGGTGGATTGTAGAACGGGGGAG
>VXLM01000019.1 GCA_009841605.1 Dehalococcoidia bacterium | reverse complement strand
TAATAAAGCACACAGGCCTAGACCCTGCGCAATTCAGCGTCCGCTTCTCCTGAGAGCTCTACCCCCCTTCAAGACACCGCCGGCCTGTGATGTATCCACGGACGGGCCTGCTCGAACGCCGCCGACGCGGCGAGGACGGTCTCCTCGTCGTACTTGCGGCCGATGATCTGGAGGCCGATGGGCAGGCCGTCGGGCGAGAACCCGGCGGGAACGGACGCGGCGGGGTGGCCGATGGCGTTGCCGTGCATGGTGAACGCCCCGTTCCAGTACTGGATGGGGTAGGACGAGTCGCCGGTGATGCTTCCGGGGAACGTCTCGTTCGGGAACGCGGGGAAGGACGTGACGGGCGACATGATGAGGTCATAGCTCTCGAAGGCGTCGTCGAAGGTGGCCGTGAGCTCGGCCATGCGACCCTCCGCACGCATGTAGTCGTCGGTCGTGACGCGCGAGCCCATCTCGATGAAGAAGCGCGCGAACTCCGTCATCCGGTCGCCGTACTCGTCGAGGTACGGGGACAGGCCGTTGTACGCGCTGGCCGACTGGATCGGCCCGAACGAGTCGTACGGCTCCGGGAGGACCATGTTCACCTCCTCGACCGAGCAGCCAAGCTCCTCGAAGACCATCGCGGCCTTGTAGGTGACGCCGACGACCTCCGGGAAGACGGGCGCGAATCCGAAGTCGGCGCTCCACCCGATGCGCAGGCCGTCGATCTCCCGCTCCGTCGCGGCCATGAAGTCGGGCGGGGTCTGGCGTATGGAGGCTTGGTCGCGACGGTCGAAGCCCGCCAGGACCTGGAGGAGCATGGCCGCGTCGCGCACCGAGCGCGCCAGCGGGCCGGGCTGGGAGAAAATGTTGGGCATGGGAGGCCCGCCGAGTCCCGTGTAGCCGGATACGCGGCCCTGGGTCGGCTTGATGGTGTAGATGCCGCAGAAGTTGGCGGGTATGCGGAGGGAGCCGCCGCCGTCGCTACCCGTGGCAACGGGACTGAGGTAGGCGGCCACGGCCGCGGCCGCGCCTCCGCTCGACCCACCGGGAGTCCGGTCGGTGTTCCACGGGTTGAGTCCCAGCACTCCGAGCGAGTTTTCGCAGCAGCCGACCATGCCGAACTCCGGCACGTTGGTCTTGCCGATCATCACGGCCCCGGCGTTCAGGACCCGCTCGGCTACGGCGGAGTTCCGTTCCGGCACCCGGTGCTCGTAGACGACCGATCCCATAGTCGTCCGAACGCCCGCCGTCATCTGGGTGTCCTTGATGGGCACGGGCAGGCCGTGCAATGCCCCGAGCTTGTCGCCGCGCATGACGGCGTCCTCGGCGGCGCGGGCCTGCTCCATGGCGAGGTCGCGCGTCACGAGGAGGAAGGAGTTGAGCTGCGGGTCGAGGCGGTCGATGCGCTCGAAGAACATCTCCGCCAACTCCACGGGCGAGACCTGCTTCGCCGCGATCAGCTCCAGCAGGTCGATGCCCGGTGCGTATGCGAGTCGCTCGTCTACCATGCGTCTGCCTCCACTTGCTCTAGTACCTTTCCCATTTGAATATGACAGTCGAATTGAGAAGCGCTTATCCCCTCTCCCGTCGTGGGAGAGGGCTAGAGCCTGCCCCGTACTTGATACGGGGGTAAGGGTGCTTTGAGTAAGCTACCAAAATCATAAGGAACCGGGACTAGTCGCGGGAATTCCTGCGCCCACAAGCCGCTTCAGGCCGCAATTGTAGAGCAATTGGCCGCCTTGTGCGCCGCATAGGCCGATAGTACACTGTGACTATGCCACAAGTACGCGCCGAGGCCGTCCCGTGCCCCTGAGAGAAAGTCCCTCCACCCAAGAGTTGCGTGATGCAGCCAATCGTCACGTCTGGCTCGATGACCATGACTGGAGCCGGTCGGAGGCCAACGGTGGCCCGATGATCGCCGCCGAGGGCGACGGTGTGCGCGTGACGGACTCGGAGGGCCGCTCGCGGATCGACGCGAGCGGCGGGCAGGGCGCCGGCAACATCGGGTTCGGGCGAACGGAGTTGGGGGACATCGGCTACGAGCAGGCGGCGGCGATCAACTACATGCCGCAGCGGTCTGCCATACCCTCCACCATCGACCTCGTTCGCAAGCTGGCGGAGATCACGCCGGGCACCCTGAGCCGCACGTTCCCCGTGAGCAGCGGCGCTGAGGCCAACGAGACAGCGATCAAGGTCGCCAGGGCCTATCACAAGCGTAACGGGGAACCCGCTCGCTATAAGATCATCAGCAGGTTCGGGTCGTATCACGGCGACTTGGGACTCGTGCAGTGGCTCGGCTCTACACCCGACCACCGTAACGCGGACTACGAACCGGCCTATCCGGGGATGGTGTACGCGCCCCAGCCGAACGTGTACCGGTTCGGAAATGGCGACCTCACGCCTTCGGAGTGCGCGGTGCACTGCGCGAAGGCGGTCGAGGATCTCATCAAGTTCCACCAGCCGAGCACGGTCGCAGCGGTGATAGCCGAACCGGTCACGAACGACGGGATCGTTCCGGGGCCGGAGTACTGGCCGATGCTCCGAGAGATATGCAACGAGTACGGCATCGTGCTCATCGCCGACGAGGTGACGACGGGGCTGGGACGGACGGGAAAGATGTTCGGCGTAGACCACTGGGGAGTGGAACCCGACATCATGACGATGGCGGGCGGGCTGAGCGGCGGATACATGCCCATCGGCGCGACCACTGCAACGACCTCGATTGCCGACCGCTTCGCCACGACGGACTCGCTGTTCAGACACGTCTTCACGTTCGCGGGACACCCTGTGGCATGCGCCATAGCCCTGAAGAGCATCGAAATCATCGAGTCGGAGGGACTCGTGGAGAATGCCGCCGCTTCCGGCGAGTACCTCATGGAGGCGCTCACGACTCTCACGGGCGACCATCCCATCGTCGGCGACGTTCGAGGGCTGGGATTGCTCTGCGCCATAGAGCTGGTGAGCGACCGCACCACGAAGGCCGGCTTCGGGCCGGAAACGCGGATGGCCGACCGGCTGACGGCCAAGTTCAGCGAACGCGGACTCATTCTTCCCGTTCGAGGCAACGTCATACCCATCACACCGCCGCTTACGGTTACACGCCCCGAGATCGACGAGATCATGCACGCCATCGACCTTGCCCTGTGGGAGATCGAGGGCGAGCTTGGCATCGCGTCGATGGCCTGAATGAGAGAGAGGAGTACATCAATCCAATGAACGTTCTCTCGAAGACCGAAGAGCTCCGCCGGGCCGCGATCGACCACCTGTGGATGCACAACAGCGGGTGGATCGAAATGGCCGAGCTGGGCGAGCCGGTCATCATGGTCGATGGCGACGGCATCCGGGTGAAGGACTCCGAGGGCCGCACGTGGATCGACCCGAACGGCGGATACGTCTCGGTGAACGTCGGGTACGGCAGGACGGAGATAGCGGAGGCCGCCCGTGAGCAGATGCGGAAGCTCTCGTTCCAGCCTCCGGGCGCGGCGACCGAGCCACTCATCCGCGTCTCGGAGAAGATAGCCGAGATCGCCCCGGGCTCGATGGAGCGCGTCTACCCGGTCAACGGAGGCTCCGAGTCTACCGAGACGGCCATCAAGATCGCCCGGGCCTATCACAGGCGCAACGGGGAGCCGGGCCGCTACAAGGTCATCAGCCGTCGCTACTCCTACCACGGCGCGACGGGCGGCGTTCTTGGGATGGCGGGGAGCGTGTCAGCCGACCGCTCCGACTACGAGCCGTTCTATCCCGGCATGATCTACGCGCCGCAGCCGAGCCCCTACCGGTGCGAGTCGGGGGCGACGAATGCGTCCGACTGCGCAGTGTACTCCGCCCAGCAGGTCGAGGAGCTCATCATCGCGCACAACCCCGAAACGATCGCGGCGTTCATCGGCGAGCCTATCTCCAGCAACGCGGGCAACGCCGTTCCCGGTGACGAGTATTGGCCGATGATCCGCGACATCTGCGACCGCTACGGCGTCCTGCTGGTGTCGGACGAGGTGATATGCGGCTACGGTCGGACAGGCGAGTGGTTTGGGATACAAAACTGGCCCATCGTCCCGGACGTGATGGGCTCTGCCAAGGGCATCGTGAGCAGCTACATGCCGTTCGCCGCCGCGGTCGCCAAGAAGGAGATCGCGGACGCCTTCGAAGGTGAGAACAACGAGTTCCGCATGGCCAACAGCTTCGGGGGCCACCCTGTAGCCGCCGCCGCCGCGCTCAAGAACCTTGAAATCATCGAGGAGGAAGGTCTCGTCGAGAACTCCAAGCGCATGGGCGAGTACTTCCGGTCGCAGCTTCGGGAGCTGCAGGAGGACTATTCGTTCATCGGCGACGTGCGCGGCATCGGACTGATGAATACCGTCGAGATGGTCTCCGACCACGAGACGAAGGCCGATTTCGACCCGTCGCTTGGCGTGCAGGACCGTCTCGGCGACAAGTTCTATGATCGAGGGATGATCCTGAGACCCGTCGGCCAGTTCCTGAACATCTCGCCGCCGCTGTGCGTCACGAGCGAGGACATCGACGAGATCGTCAACATCCTGGACGACTCTTTCCGTGAGCTGGTCGAGGAGGTGCCGCAACTGAAGGGGTAACGACGTATCGATACATCTATGAGCCACAAGCTATAAGGGAGGAATTATGACAAACCGTCGCAACAATCGGGGCGGTGGACGTGGGGAACGGGTCGCTATCTTCATCGACGGAAGCAATCTGTATCACAGCCTCCAGGAGAACTGCGGGCGATTCGATGTCGACTTCGCCGCGCTTGGGCAGAGGCTGACCGATGGGCGCGACCTGCTCCGTATCTACTACTACAATGTGCTCCGGGACGCCGACCGTGACCCGCAGGCGTACCAGGACCAGCAGAAGTTTCTCACCGCCCTTCACAACACGCCGTACATCGAAACGCGGCTCGGCAGCTCCAAGATGCGGGGCCAGGTCGCCGTCGAGAAGGGCGTAGACATCATGGTCGCGACCGACCTGCTCAAGTTTGCGTGGGACGACCTGTACGACGTCGCCATCCTCGTCAGCGGGGACGGCGATTTCGCATACGCCGTCGAGACGGTGAAGAACATGGGCAAACACGTCGAGGTCGCAGCGTTCACGCCGAACCTGTCCCAGGAGCTCGCCGCGGTGGCGGACGAGCGCCACTTCTTCACGCCGGACTACTTCTCGGACATATGGAGCCGGGGACGCAGAAATCCTCGTTTCGCTCAAGACTATCGGGGCCGGCGAGAGCAGCCGAGCGAGCAGATGCAGGATGCCCCACAGCGCTCCCACGGGCCTCGCCGGTTCCTCGACCGGTTCCGTGGCGGCAGAGGCGATTCCTAGAGGGTACCCAAAAGGCTTCGTTCATCCTGAGCAGCGTTACTCCCCGCGCGCGGTGCCGTGCCGGGATGTCAGTAACCGCCGCGTTGCTCTGAAAATAACCCACGGCAAACCTGTCGTAGGGGCGATTCGCGAATCGCCCAGTTGCCGCTCTCAAGATTGGTGGTGTCGGTAACAACCGACATGACCGATTCCCATGAAAATAGACCCCGGCAAACCTGTCGTAGGGGCACCCCTTGT
>VXLM01000021.1 GCA_009841605.1 Dehalococcoidia bacterium | reverse complement strand
TTCGTCTGCAGCGTCAGTTGTTTATAATAGACTTATGGGGGGGGAGGTGTGGGCCGGGGTTTACAAACCTTGCACTGAACCTCGCGGATTTCGGCTGAGCAAGGTCCGCGTCCCGGGGTATCATTCGTTGGACGCGCTGTCGTCGCAGAACTCGGTGCCTCCCAGCTCGGCTGGAGGCTGCTCAAAATGCCGCAAGCTCTCGGGTATGCACCCCGTGAACCGGTTGTCCGAAAAGTCAACATACGTGCTAAAGGGCAGCTTGCTCAACTCGGTTGGCAGTTGTCCGCTCAGGTTGTTCTGATACAGATACAAGTTCGTCAACCTGGTCAGGTTGCCCAGCTCCGGCGGGACTTCTCCGGTCAATTGGTTCTCCGAAATGCTCAAATAGGTCAGAGCAGTCAGGTTGCCCAGTTCCGGCGGTATCTCTCCAGTGAATTGATTTTCTGAGAGGTCGAGTTCCAGCAAATTGTCCAGGTTTCCAAACGTGGGCGGCAGTTCTCCGCTCAACCGGTTCTCGTTGAGAAACAGTTCCTCCAAGTTGGAAAGGAGTCCGAATTCTCGTGGGATCTCCCCGGTCAGACCGTTCTTTGAGAGGCTCATGAACGTCAGGTTGGAGAGCTTGCCCAGTTCCGATGGAATTTCTCCTTCCAGCAAGTTGCCCCAGAGATAGAGATCATTCAGATTGGAAAGATTGCCGAGCTCAGGCGGTATCTCACCCGTCAATCGGTTCTCTGAGATGAGCAATTCAGTCAGATTGGAAAGTGCGCCCAACTCCGATGGGATCTCACCGCTCAGCATGTTTCCCCACAGGTAGATGACCTTCAGATTCGAGAGGCTGCCCAATTCCGACGGAATCGGCCCGCTCAATTGGTTTTGGGATAGATACATGTCCTCCAGCTCTGAGAGCCTGCCAAGTTCCGCAGGCAGCTCACCGGTGAGTTCGTTGCCCCAGAGAGCCAGCGTCACCAGACTGGACAAGTTTCCCAATTCAGGAGGGATCTCCCCACTCAGCAAGTTTTCGCCCAGATATAGGGAAGTCAGATTGGAAAGAAGTCCGAGTTCCGGCGGAATCTCCCCCGTCAGTTTGTTGTCTGAGAGGCTCAGGTCGGTAAGGTTGGAGAGCCCGCCCAGTTCCAGAGGAATCTCGCCGGTTAGGTCGTTGTCCCAGAGAATGAGATGATTCAATTTGGAGAGGCGTGCCAGCTCCAAGGGGATCGTACCGCTCAACCAGTTCCCTTGAAGGTTAAGGACTTCCAGATTGGCGAGGTCTCCCAACTCCGGCGGAATCTCCCCGCTCAGTCCGTTCTCCTGAAGGTTCAGAATTTTCAGATCCGCAAGGTCGCCAAACTCCGACGGTATCTCCCCGCTCAGCAGATTGTTATCCAGGAAGAGGTCTTTCAGGCTGGAGAGCTTGCCTATCTCAGGCGGCAATTCGCCCGATAGCTGGTTGTTCCACAGACCCAACACCATGAGGTTGGAAAGGTCCCCCAGTTCGGGCGGTATCTCTCCCCTCAGCCAGTTCCCCTGCATGTCGAGTTCGATCAGATTGGTGAGATCGCCCAGCGAGGGAGGAAGGCTGCCCTTCATCTTGTTCTCAGCCAGTTCCAGCTTTACGACTCTGCCCTGCTCGTCCGTAACGACGCCGTACCACTGCCCGATGAACCTGTCGCTCAGCCAGTTATCGCTGTTCTCCCAGTTCGGGCCGTCCGTGGCATGGTAGAGCTCGACCAGAACCTCCCGTGAACTCTGGACGTCCTCCAGGTCTTGGGCGTCAGTTGGAGGGCAGGTTGGAAGGTCCAGTCTGCCGAGAGCGTTGAGCCGTCCCGGCGCGCACCCTGTCAGTTGGTTTCCCCAAAGCTCCAGTTCCTCGAGGTACAGATGGGTGCTCAACCACGCCGGAATTTCACCGCTCAACTCGTTTGAACCCAGGTACAGTCCGGTAAGGAATATGAGCCTGCCAAGCTCTGCGGGGATCTCCCCGGTGAGCTCATTTTGAGATAAGTCCAGCCACTCCAGTAACGATAGCTTGCCCAACTCCGCCGGGATCTCTCCTGTCAGCTTGTTCCCCCAGATACTTATCGACCCAAGCCTGGAGAGATTGCCCAATTCCGGCGGAATCGGGCCGCTCAGTCGGTTTTCGCTGATGTATAGGTACTCTAGTTTGGAAAGTCTCCCTAATTCTGGGGGAATCTGGCCGCTCAATTCATTGCTGTAGAGTGCCAGACCATAGAGATTGGAAAGCCCGCCCAGTTCAGGAGGTATCTGCCCGCTCAGTTCATTCTCATGAAGTTCGAGGTCTTTCAGCGTGCGGAGATAGCCCAACTCGGGAGGGATTCTTCCCTTCAGTCCATTGTTCTCTAGGGACAAGCCAACAATTTCGCCCTTGGAGTTGGTTGTTACGCCATACCATTCGCCTATCGACGCATCGCTCAACCAGTTGTCGTTATTCTCCCAGTTCGGGCCGTCGGTTGAGTGGAAGAGCGCGACGAGGGCGTCCCTCGGATTGCAGGACACCTGAGCAAGTTCGGCAAGCTCCGCAACGTTCTCAGGTATGCAGCCCGTCAACTGGTTCCCCGAGAAGTCCAGCATGATCAAGTTGGTGAGCTTCACCAACTCCGGCGGCACTTTCCCGGCGAGCCCGTTTTCCGACAGGTCCAACACGGTCAGGTTGGCAAGCTCGGCCAGATCGGGAGGAATCACTCCCAACAACCAGTTATCCGAAAGGTCCAGTTCAAGCAGCTTTCCAAGTCCGCCCAGCTCCGGTGGAATCTCACCCGTTAGCTGGTTATCCGATAGATCGAGCTTCTCCAGGTTGGCAAGGCTTCCCAGTTCAGGAGGTATCTCGCCTATGAGCCGGTTCTCGGACAGGTCGAGATCGGTCAGGTTGGAAAGGTCCCAAGCTCGGACGGAATCAGCCCCAGCATCCAGTTCCCACGAAGCTCCAGCTTCGTCAGGTTCGGGAGCCGGCCCAGCTCCGACGCGATATTCCCCACCAAACCGTTGTCGAGGAGGACCAGTTCAGTGACCCGACCGTCGTCGGTGGCGACTCCATGCCAGGTGTCAAGCGGCTTGTCGCTGAGCCAGTTGGCGCTCGTCGTCCAGTTCTCTCCGCCCGCGGACTCGTAGAACGCTTTCAGGGCATCCCTGTCAGGACTGCTCGGTACGGCTGTGGGAGTTGCCGTCGGACTCGGTATGGGCGTCGTAGTTGGAACGGGTGTGGCCGCGGCGACAGTGGGAGGGACTGCGGTGGGCGCGGGCCGGGTGTCTCCGCACGCCGCCAAGAGCATGAGCGCCACCGAGCAGAGGGCCAGGGCGAGCGCGATGCCGCCATGGGTGATTCTAAAGAATGTGAGCCTCATTCCAACTCTTTTAGCCGGCGTGCGTTTCTGAGCGTCGCCCGGTTTATCTTGCTAAGCCCTTTATAGCAGATGGCAATTCCCTAAACGCAGCGACTTTGGCAGTTGCTTTGGATAAATCTTGAGATGCAGTGAACTCATTTGCAATTACGATGCAGTCAATACCCGCCGCTATTGCAGAATTCAACCCTCTCGCCGAGTCTTCAATAACCACCGTTTCAGCGGCAGTAGCGCCAAAGCGTTGGAGTCCTTTCAAATAGGGCTCGGGATGTGGTTTAGCGTTCTCGTAATCATCCCTGGCCAAATAGAATTCCATATAGTCCAGGATGGACCGCTTTTCGTGTATCAGGGCGAAATCAGCCGGTTTGGAGGTAGTAATTATTGCCATCCTGTACTCACGTGCGAGTACGTCCAGCGTTTCCAGGACACCCTCGATCTCGATGTCTTCCGTTCTAAGATATTCCTGGTAATAGGCATTACGGACCTCACGCTGCCTGCTGATGGTCTGTTCATCAATACCTGCCGCTATGGCCTGGGCCCAGGTGGCCAATCCCTGCGTCATGTCTCGGAGGTATTGGTCTCTGTCCATGGTGAATCCAATGTCAGCCAGGGCGCGCTCTCCGGCTTTGTAATACCAGAACTCGGTATCCACCAGAACGCCATCATGGTCAAAGAGAATGTATTTTTTCACTTTTATTGGATAGGGCTTTCCGTCAATTGAGGCGGAAACGGAATCACCCCGGCCCTGTTGCCCTCCGCATGCGTTCATGCGATTCCTTCAAGGTTGCTTGCCAAGCGCATCTCGATCGGTTGGTCGGCCTCCGGAAACTCGAAAGAGCGACCGGTGATCGTCTCGTAAAGGTAGATGTAGCGTCTTGAGAGCTCGACTACAAGGTCGTCCGGCGCCGGTGGCAGGACGTCATCCTCGTAGGGGTCGCAGTTCTCCGTGAACCAGAGCCGGAGGAATTCCTTGTCGACGTTGTCGGGTTCCCGTCCCTCCAACATGCGCTGTTGATAGGTGTCGGCGATCCAGTAGCGACTGGAGTCAGGGGTGTGGATCTCGTCGATCAGAAGGATCTCACCGTTCTCGTCACGCCCCATCTCATATTTGGTATCGACGAGAATCAGGCCACGTTCCGCTGCCTCGGCTTGACCGAAAGCGAAGAGTTCCAGCGCGATGCGGCTGCATTGTTCCCAATCATCGGCCGTCATCCAGTTCTCGGACACGATCTGGTCAGGGCTGATCGGACGGTCGTGGTCCTCGCCCTTGATGGTCGGTGTGAGGTAATTCGTCGAGAGCTTCTGGTTTTTCACCAAGCCCTCGGGCAAATCGATGCCACAGTAACGACGCTGACCACTCCGGTAGATCGTCCAGAGAGAGGTGTCCGTGGTCCCGGTGATGTATCCGCGCACGACGAACTCAATCGGGAAGACGGTACATTTCTTGGCAATCGTGACGTTTGGATCGGGGAGGGATAGGACCTGATTCGGCACAATATGGCGGGTCTGTTCAAACCACCATGCGCTCGTCATGTTGAGGACCTGCCCTTTGAAGGGGACAGCGGCCAGCACCCGGTCGAAGGCACTCTGTCGGTCGGTGGTGATGAGCACCATGCGATCCCCAAGATCGTACCGGTCCCGTACTTTGCCTATGAACTCCTCACCTTGAGAAATATTCGTCTCAATGAGGCAGTTTTCGAGCTCTTGTCGTATTCGATCGGTGTAGCCCTCCGGGGTGTACATGGGGTTGTCCATCTATTATTGCCTCCGCAATGTTAAAGACCTATACGAGATGGCCCTATTGCACCAATAAATTACGGCTCGACATGCCAGCCCCTCGCTCCCCGTGATAGGAGGCTATTGGCCTCTGCACGCTGTCGATGACAATGTCGACTTCGATAAGCGGCGCCCTAAGAAACTTTCTCAAAACTGAGTGTGTTGATGCGGAATTGCCCTTCGACAAGCTCAGGGCGAACGTGTCTTTCTTTGATCCCGCGTGTGGAAAGACTCGTCGAAGCGTATTTTGAGATACTTTCTAAGCCCTCGATCCTTCAGAAGGCGCGAAGACCACCAGAACTTCGAGGTCTTCCTCGATGGAGTGAAAGCGGTGCTCCGCTCCGGCTCCGACGAACACGACCGAACCCGGCGTGACCGCACGGTCCTGGTCACCAATCCTCATCCGACCGCTCCCCCGCACGATGTAGTAGACCTCATCCTCGGTATGGGGCTGCTGTGGATCGCCCTCCCCGGCTGAAAGCCCATATATCCCCAGGCTAAGGGAGCTGTCCCGAAAGAACTCGTAGTAGCTCTTCCCGCGCCTCTTGCGCTCTGAGACAGCATCGAGGATCTCCCATGCGTTCATAACCGTCCCTGTTCCGTCCGGCTGATTCGAACCCACCGCAAGCGGGGCGCCTGCACTCGTTGAGAGGGACACTCCAGTACCCTATTCGAGTCTGCCCCGAGACCGCTCGTGCTCCTGCTTGGAGCGCAGACGAAACGTGTCCCATGTTTTTGGGACATGTTCATCGTATCACATCAGGCCCCGATTAGTCAAATTTGTCTTACTAATATCGTCTCAATATAGCAAAAAATAAATAGTATCACTCGAAATATGCGTCAAATAGCATACTATATTCTCACGTAAAGATCAATATTGTACGAATACCGTATTCATGCTATGGTAGTCGCTCATCTCCTCGACCGTGAAAGGATGCCCATGACCACCATCTCTACAGGCGACAGCTACTCCTTCGGCATCGTCCTCCGTGAAGTGCGCGGCCAGTGGCGCACGCTCGCGTTTGTCGTCTTTCTGATGTTGCTCGGGACGGCCTCCGCTCTCGTGACGCCGCTCCTGCTCCGTGAGCTGATCGACCGCGCTATTCCCAATGGCGACACCGCCATGATCCTCGCGCTCGTAGTGGCGATGACACTGCTCCCGGTCGTCGACGTGGGTCTGGGACTGGTACGGAACTACGCCCGAGCGTCGGTCGGCGAGGCTGTCAGCCGCCGGCTCCGCACCGACCTGTTCGACCACCTCATCCACGCCCGGCTCAACGACATCGAGCGCTCCAGGCTGGGCCACATCGTTACGGTCCTCACGCGAAGCTGCGGCAGTGTTGGAGAGGTCTTCGTCGCACAGACCGTCGTGCAGTCGATCTATCACTCGATGCTGGTCATCGTGACTGCCGGGATCATGTTCACGCTCAACTGGAAACTGGCCCTCATCACTCTGCTGGCGTTCCCGCTCTCATTCCTGCTCGCCCGCGTCGCTGGAGGCCGCGAGCGCAGGTTGTTCAACGAGCAGACGGACATTCTCTCCTCCGGCCAGTCGTACGTCACGGAAGTATTTGACAACATCAAGACCGTCAAGTCCTTCACCGGCGAGAGCCGCGAGACGGTTCGGTGGGAGAGATGGACCCGCCGCAACTGGCGAAACAAGGCCCGCATGATCGCGCACCACGATCTCTTCCGCTTCGGCTTCTGGGTCGCCATCCAGAACGTCGTGCGCGGCCTCATCTTCGGCTACGGCGCATTCGAGGTCGTCAACGGACGCGCGACGGTCGGCGATCTCGTGGCCTTCCTCGCCTACCTGCCCGGCCTGTACGAGTCGGCCAGAAGAACGCTCGACTTCATCACCGAAGGCGAGGCCATCAAAGCCTCATCGGATCGCATCGACGAGCTCATGGCCCTTCCTAAGGAGGGAACGTGCGGCATCCGCGAGCCGGGCCCGAAGAATGGCGGACCTTCTGTGGAATTCTCCAACGTCAGCTTCCGCTATGCGCGAGAGGGCTTCGGCATCGAAGACCTCAGCTTCCGGGCGAACGCCGGCGAGTTCATCGGCATCGTCGGGCCGACCGACGGCGGCAAGAGCACCGTCCTCGACCTCGTGCAGGGCTTCTACGAGCCGCTGCAAGGACGCATCCTGATCGACGGGCACGACATGCGCGACCTCTCCGTCCGCGAGGTACGAGGGCGCATATCCGTCGTCCCGCAGGACGCCTGGCTCTGGAATGATACCGTTCTCGCCAACATCATCTATCCCGAGACACAGCCGGACATGGCGCTCGTCGAGTGTGTCGTCCGTGAGGCCCAGCTGGCAGAGTTCATCGAGTCCCTGCCAAACGGTCTCGATGAGTCCCTCGGCCCAAAGGGACTCGACCTCTCCGGCGGCGAACGCCAGCGCATCGCCATCGCCCGCGCGCTCTACAGGCAGGCCGGACTCGTCCTCCTCGACGAGCCGACCTCCGCCCTCGACGCCCGCACCGAGTTCCAACTCACTGCCGCGCTCGACAGCCTCCGCCAACGCAGCACCCTCATCGTCGTCGCCCACCGCCTCAAGACCGTCATCAACGCCCACAAGATACTCGTCATAGACGGCGGCCGCATCGTCGAGTCGGGCGCGCCCGAAGAGCTCAAGCGCGGGTCGGGGCTGTTCGCTATGATGTATGAGATGCAGTCGTTGGAGCCGCAAAGGTAGCTGCTTGGGATGAAGGGCGCATCAAGTGGGCCAAACGCTTGGCCGCTAACTCGGAGGAATAATGCCTGAGAAGCTGACTGAATTCGACGCAGTTGAATACATAAACACCGAGGAGCGAGCCCGGCTGTACCTCGAAGCGGCTGCGGACGAGAACACTGGTGATGGCAGTCTGATTCGTACCGCATTGAACGATATCGCACGGGCACAGGACATGAGCCGACTCGCACGTAAAGGAAACCACCACCCATGAAAACAACCAAAATCCTCTACATGCTCTGGGTCAACGACATGGACCGCGCGGTGGCGTTCTACCGCGACGTCTTCGAACTCAACGTCCACACACAGTCGCCCACCTGGTCGGAGTTGACGCTCGGCGACTCGACGGTTGCTCTGCATCAGGGAACCAACGACAGCTTCCGTATGACCGGCCTGAGCTTCGAGGTGGACGATATCGAGGAGGCCTGCCGCGAAATAGAGGCGGCGGGTGGGAGCATCGTCCATCCTCCACGCGACGGGGGCATTCCCGGTCTTCTCCTCGCCGAGGTGGCTGACATCGACGGCAACCGCATCCAACTCGGCAGTCACGGCAACTAGTACCGATTCCAGATGATTTTGGTAGCTTACACAAGACACCCTCACCCTAACCCTCTCCCACGACGGGAGAGGGGATACGAGCCACTCCGTTCGATTGTCATATTCAAATGGGAATGGTACTAGCCGTGCCGCTCGGAATTCCCAGACACAGCGCCGTGGTCGAGCCGTACGACCCGAACTGGCCCGTGCTGTTCGCGGACGAGCGTCGTCGCATTGTGGAGGCAGTCGGGCACATCGTGGCGGGCGTCCACCACGTCGGGAGCACCTCCATTCCGGGCATGGCCGCCAAGCCGATCCTCGATATCGCCGTACTACTGCACGAGTTCGAGGACGGAGAGCGCTGCATTGAGCCGTTGGAGAATATCGGCTACGTCCACAAGGGTGTGGATGAAGTCGACATCCCCGGAGACCGCTTCTTTCTCAGGGGACATCCTCCGCAAGAGAGCTGCTCCGACGGCGAAGTGATCAGGACTCACATCCTCCACATGTACACGCTCGACAGTCCCATTCGGAGAGACCACTTTGCCTTCCGCGATTACCTGATTGCCCATCCTGAGGTGGCAGCCGAGTACGCACGGCTCAAGCTCGCCCTCGCAGACAAGCACTCGGACGACCGTACTGCCTACAGCGCAGGCAAAGGGTCCTTTATAAAGAAGGTCATCGCGAAGGCCGCTGGGGAGATTGAGTAGTGCCGCACCGAGGGATCACCGTCACCAACGCCGACGACCTGACGGGCCTGCTCCGCAACGATGCCTCGTTCGTCGAATGCACCTTCGACGGCGGCTCCTTCGCGGAACTCTCCGTCGACGACCTCGATCTAACGAACTGCTCCCTCCAGGGCGCCGACTTCTCTCAGCTTGCTTGCAGCGAGTTACGTATCTCGCGCTGCGACCTCCGGCGGGCAGACTTCTATCGCGCGGATATCAAGGAGTCGCACTTCACCGACTCGAACTGCGCGTCCGCGAGGTTTCAGAACGCCAAGCTGAACCTGTCGCGTCTCATCGACGGCGACTTCTCCCTCTGCAGCTTCGATGGCGCCAGCCTCTTCGGGGCAGACCTGACAGGTTCCCGCTTCCGCGCCGTCAGCTTTGGAACGACGAACATCGACGGCGCGACGGTCGACCGCGTCAGCTTCGTGATGGCATCGGTCGCGCACAAGTCATTCCGCAAGCAGCGACTCACCGGCGTCGACTTCTCGGAGGCCGACCTCTCCGGCTGCGACTTCACCGACGCGGTCTTCGAGGACTGCCGCATCGAGAACGCCATCGTCAGCCCGGAAACGAGCTTTACGGGAGCCGATCTGCGGGGGGCGCGATTGTCGAATCTGCGGCTCGATATCGCGCGGTCAAGAGGGGCCGTTATTTCACAGACGCAGGCGGGAGGATTTTTAGAGGATGTCTACGGGGTGCTTGTTGGGGAGGGGTAGGATGCTTTTGGAAGATGCCCCGTTACTCTGTGGACCTCACCCTCCCACCGCCCTCACAATCCTCTCGGCCACCGCGAGCATGTCCCCGTCCGGCTGGTGAACAACCTTCCCGTCCAACTCAGAGGGAACGGCCTTCGCAACCCAGTACGGATGGCCCACCGCAAGGAGCATTGGTAGGTCTCCCCTCGTATCGCCGACGGCGGCCATGTCTCTCATATCGACGCCCAGCTTTCGCGCCAAGTGTGTAAGCCAGAGCGCCTTGTCCTCAGGCCAGAAGTGCGTGATTTGCCCATCCGGTGTAAGCGCCGTGCCAGCGAAATAGTCCGCCCCGAACCTGTTGGCGAACCACTCTACGGCGAACTCCCACGTGAGTGAAACGACGGCTATCTTGAAGCCGTGTTCCCGGAGCAGTGCGAAGCCTTCGTCCACGCCGGGAGCGACTTGCATTGTGGCGACGTGTACAAGGAGTTCATCAAAGGTGTAGGCGGAGTACCACCCCGCCGACTCCTCCCTGGCTGCCGTGACCTCCGCGATTTGGTCGGGGGCTATTTGTTCTTCCATCTCACGCACCCGCTCCAGGCATCCGATGCCCCGTGCGATGGCTTCCCACACGGAATCTCCCCAGAGCAGCGTGCCGTCGAGATCGAAAGCGACGAGTTTCACGACGGCACGATCAGATTGACGGGCGCGAGAACATAGGGCACATGCCGTTCAGTAAATACCGCAGGAGAGACTACTGAGGGTGATTGGAAAGGACGCGAAACCCGTTCATGGTGAGCTTGTCGAATCATGAATCGTCCTTCGACAGGCTCAGGGCGAACGGGTGGGATTGCAGGACGGCGGTTTTGCAAGGCTCTCGTGGAATCGGGAACCTTGCCCGCCCCCATCACCTCGAGAGAAGCGGCGACTGGAGGAACTTGAACAGGTCGGAGTCCGCCGGAAGGACGATGGTGGAATTGTCGCCCAGGAAGAGGGTGTAGGCGTCGAGCGACCGGAGGAATGAGTAGAACTCAGGGTCTTGCTCCAGCGCCGCTGCGTAGAGCGCAATCGCCTCCGCCTCGGCCTCACCCCTGATGATGTCGGCTTCCTTCTGCGCTCCCGACCGAATCTCCACGGCCTCCCTGTCGACCTCGGCTCGCTTCTGCAGATCGGCCTCGGCGCCCTGAGCGCGCTCGCGGTCGGCGATGCGCTTGCGTTCCGCCTTCATGCGCTCGTAGACGCTGCCCGCGATGGCCTGCGGGAAGTCAGCCCTCTTGATCCGAACGTCCACGATGTTGATGCCGAGCTCGTCGATAAGCGGTCGTACGGCGTCTCGCACCGCGTTCTCAATCTGCTCGCGCTTGGTCTTGATGATTTCGACCTGCTCGTCGCTCGCGATCTCACGCCGAAGCTCCGAAGCGACGATGTCGATCACCCTTGATCGAGCCTGCGTCACGTTGCGCACCGTCTGGAAGAACAGGAGCGGGTCGGTGATCCGGCCCCTCGCGTATACGTCGATGATCAGGCGCTTTTTGTCGGAGGTCAGGAGCGACTCGGCCGGCGCGTCGAAGATGAGCAGTCGTTTCTCGAACTTGGTCACGCTGTCGATAAGCGGCGCTTTGACGTAGAGACCGGGACTCCTGATCGACCGCTGCGGGTCTCCCAGTCGGGTGATGATGGCGAGTTCCGTTTCGTCGACCACTACGAGGACCTGCGGCAATATGATCGCCGCCAGCACAAGGAGTGTTATCAGCAGTGTCGCGAGGAATCTCATGGCGTCGAGTCCGTCTGCTGGACCGTAGTCGATGGAGCGACCTGTACCGGCGCCTGCGGGGCGAACGGGGTCGGGCTCGTTGATTCGTTCAGGTTGAGCAGCTGCAGAAGATTCCCGCCCACTTCGCCGTCCACGACGAATATCTCAACTTCGGGAAGGATCCTCTCCATATTTTCGAGGTACAGCCTCTGAGCCGTCACGTCAGGGGCCTTGCGATACGCCTCAAGGATAGATGTGAACCGCTGGGCCTGACCTGTGGCTTCGTTGACTCGCTGCGCTCGGAAGGCCTCAGCCTCCTCCTTGAGACGCTCAGCGTCACCCCTCGCCCTGGGCAGGATATCTTCTTCGTAAGCGGCGGCGAGGTTGATGATGCGCTCCTTGTCCTCCCTGGCGCGCACCACGTCGTCGAAGGCGTCCTGCACCTCCGCCGGCGGGTTGACGTTCAGGAGCTTGACCTCCGCCACGCGGATGCCCGCCTCATACGTGTCGAGGAGCTGCTGCAGCAGTTCCTTCGTCTCGGCCTGCACGGCCTCCTTCTCGGTCGTCAGCACGTCGTCGATGATGCGGGCGCCGACGACCTGCCTGAGGGCGGACTCTGATGCGTCCTTGATCGTCTTCCCTGCAGGGTCGACAGCGCGGAAGAGGAACTCTTCGACGTCCTTGATCTCGAACTGGACGAGAAGCTGCACGTCGACGATGTTCTCGTCGCCGGTAATCATGAGGGACTCTTCGAGGAAGGGGGCATCGCCGCGAACGCCGATCTCGAGCCGACGACGCTGCCGGACGTCGACGATTGCACGGGTGCCTATGGGGTTCGGCCACCACCAGTGGAGGCCCGGCCCGGCCGTATCCTCGAATATGCCGAAGCGCCGGAGGGCTGCCACCTCAGCGGGTTCGACCGTATAGAAGCCCGTCGCGAGCCAGCCTAGGGATCCGACCACAATCACCCCAAGAATGGCGTATACGAGGCCGCCGCCGCCGCCGCCAAAGCCGAACCGGCCAAAGATGCCCTTGATCCGCGAGGAGATCTGCTCGAAGTTTACTTCCGGTTCGTCTTGCCTGTACATCCGGTCCCGATTGCGTCCGACACGAGTGGTGAATTCATGGTACCACACTCGCGCTCCCACGCTCCAAGTCTTTCAGCCGTTCGAGGAACTGCGGGTAGCTCGATATGTCCGCCATCCTCAGGACGAACGTCCGCAGGTCGGGCGACAGCTCACGGAACCTGTGAAGCTGTCCGGCGATGGGGCTCGACGACGCGGCGCTCTCGGCATACGTCCCGTGAAACGCGAAGTACGCCTGGTTCAGCCTGCGAATGGGATAGCCGTTCTCTACGAAGAGCCTCCGTCGCTCCTCCATGTACGCCTCCGCCTCGTCCACCCTGCCAGCCTCCAGAAGCTCATCGACCCGCAGGCGGGTCTCCCGCATCTCCTCGTTGAAGCCGAAATGCTCGTCCCGTCCGTGAAAGCCACTCTCCGGGGCGGGCGTGGGGATATCCATTCGAGGCGGCGGTCCTTCCCTTTCGGGAAGTAGCTCGCCGGCGCGGTTGCCAATCTCCCTGCCGACGATGTCGGCCAGGGTCTCGTTCAGGGTAACCATCTCGGGCGAGGTGAACATTTTTTGTCCGAGGGGACGGAAGGCCATGTAGTGGTGCGTCCACTCGTGGGCGCTCGTTCGGAGGGTGTCGGCCAGCGGTATGGAGTCCAGCACCGAGGCAGGGTACGCCGCGAGTCCACCGACCTGGAAGCTGACCGCCGCCACGTCGTGCTCATCCATCAACGTGTCTTCGAGCCGCTCCCTCACGACGAGGCTGACGGCAGGATCCATGAGCGCCTCGTGCTGTCGCGCGATGCGGTCGCGCGGCGAGGTGAGCAGGAGGACCGGCGGGCCCGCCAGCCGGATATCGACCGGGGGGAAGACGAAACTCTCCCACTGGCTCAGGCCGGACTCCCGTATTGCGGTGCTGATGGCGCTTTCGATGGTCTCTTCAACATCGTCTCGCAGGGCCGACCTCTCGCTGGCGATGCGCTCGACCTCGTCCTCCAGCGATTCCACGCCGCCCGCGTTCGGAGCGGACATCGCCCGGTTGAGAGCATTTTCGGCGGCGAGAAGCTCGCGCCCCAGATCGAAGTAGCGGTAGAGGTCGTCACGCTTTTCCTCTTCCGACTTCTCAACGCCCCATATCAGCGTGTCCAGCATATGCCGCCACTTGTCCGGGAAATTCCTGACCTCCCAGCCGGTGATGCTATAGCGGTACGGGAGGACGACCCGCTGCACGGGATCCAGCGTGAACGTGTCGCTCGCCATGCCGAAGACCAACAGCAGCGGCAACAGGGGCACGACCACCCACCTGAGAATGCGACGGAACCTGGAAATG
The DNA here is from genome assembly GCA_009841605.1 of Dehalococcoidia bacterium. Lineage (GTDB taxonomy): Bacteria > Chloroflexota > Dehalococcoidia > Lucifugimonadales > VXLM01 > VXLM01. The sequence continues at coordinate 36,499 of VXLM01000021.1, read as the reverse complement.
AGAACGATCCTCAAGGAAGAAAGGCTGGGGTGAGAGGACGCAATCCCCACCGGGCGGGCCTGATGGAGCGCCGACGGTTCCAGGCAGCGGGACTCTCTCCCCTTAGCTCTATCATATCGCCCTCACCAGTCGAGGCGCATACGGCACAGTTTCGGGGGAGTCACCCTCACCCTAGCCCTCTCCCACGACGGGAGAGGGGATTTCTCCAGACAGATTTATTCGGTGAACCCTTGAGACACTACCTACCGCTCGTCCGCGACGACGACTTCCCTGCCCTCGCGGCCTGAACGCACCATCGCGAGCGAGAAGCGGAGTATCTCCCGTCCTTCCTCGCCGGTGAGTGCGGATGCTCGACCGTCCGCAATGGCATGGACGAAGTCCTCGATTGCCAGCCGGAATCCGGCGGCATAGTCGGTGTCGACGTTGGAGATGCTCGTAATGGAGCCGTCGCGAAGTATCTCAATTGGGGGCCGCTGCACGAGCTGGCCGTTCGGGCTCTTGTGGACGTAGAGGATCCCCCGGCTGCCCGTGATCTCAAACGACGCGTCGATGGGATAATGCGTGGAGCGGACGATCAACTCCTCGGAGTGGACGGACTCGCACGTGCCGTACAGGTCGCGGTCCGCGTACTTCCAGACGATCATGCCCGGATTGTCGAGGATGCCGCCCGGCACGATCTCGTGGTGCTTGACCACCTCGGTGCGCCCGATGTAGGCGAAGACCCGCTCGATGTCGCCGAGCAGGTAGCGGGCTATCGTCCAGACGTGGTGGCCGTGGTCGAACAGGACCGAGCCATCCCCCGACAGCGTCGGGTCGGAGCGCCACACGTGGGACGATTGGGGGATCTCCCAACCGTCGGGAGCCGTCCCGCTGGCGGTCTTGATGCGTATGGACATGGGTTCGCCGATGCCGCCGGACTCGAGTATCTGCTTTGCGCGGACGAACGGCGGATGGAAACGGTAGTTGTCGATTACCCGAAGTAGCCTGCCCGCGCGCTCCGCCGCCTTGATCATGGCGTCGGCCTCGGCGATGGTGAGGGCCATCGGCTTCTGCACCGTGACGTGCTTACCGGCTTCCAGCGCGGCGATGGTCATGGGCGCATGGAGGTAGTGCGGCGTGATGATGTCCACCGCGTCCACGTCGGGGTCGCTCAGGAGGTCGTCGAAGTTGGTGTATGTCTTTTCGACGTTCCACTCGGCCGCGCGCCGGCTGAGCAGATCGGGGTCAATGTCGCAGATGGCCGTTAGCTCCGCCATGGGCGTGGCGGAGTAGCCCAAGTAGTGCATGTCGGCGATGCGCCCGACACCAACAAGGGCTGCGCGGAGGGGTGTCATTGGGTTTTTCTCATGGACGTTTACCGTGGTTGGGCCATGTTTGATAGGCTTCTGGATTCCGGCCTGCGCCGGAGTGACAGATGAGCGCTATGCCGCGTGCTCTTCTGTGGCCGGGGGCGTGGGGAAGGCCTTGGCGGGATCGACGACGCACTGCGTCCCTTTCACGTTGGAGATCGTGTGGGCGTAGGACAATTTCGTGATGCTCTCGTCCTGCTTGAGGAAAGCCGCCTTGTCCTCCTCGTACATCGTGCGGGCCATCTCGTGGGCGTCGGCGGCGGTGAATAGGCGCGCGACGGCGTTGCCCACGTGTCCGAGGCCGACGAGTCCAACGTTCTCCATGCGCTCGCCGAAGCGGTTGAAGTCGCTGCCGGGGTGCCAGTCCCTGCGAGCGTGTACCCGGCTAGCGAGGGGCACGAGCGTCCCGTCGGGCAAGGGAGTCCGACGTGTGACGAATTTCGTCTCGCGGTAATCGACCCCGAACTCGACCTCCCAGATATGTATGGCCGTCAGATTCTGGTAGGGGACGCCGAGCATCAGGATGGACGCGCCGTTGTCGAACGCCCACGCCATGGGGCTGTTCGCGTCCCAGGCGGAAGCCCACGTCTTGCCGTTTCCCGTGACGACCGTCTCTGCGAGAGGTCCGATGGCTGCGACGCTGTGCCAGAGGTGGACGCTCCGCAGGGCACCATCACGCTTTCGGACGACGTTGGTGACGGCGCCCATGCCGGAATGGGTGTTCGCCGGGTCGAATATCCAGTTGGGGTTGATGGAGTCGGGGTAGTCGTGCGGGTCGGCGTAGGTGAAGGTCGGGACAACCAATGTACCCTCCGGCCCCAGCGTTTCGAGGAGCGCGTCGACGACGGCGTCGGCCCCGCCCTCGACTTCGCCGATGGCGCTCAGCGAGCTATGGACGAACAGCAGGCCGCCCCTCGGCACGCCGAGCGCTGCGAGGTCTCCAACGAGGTCGTCCTGCGTTACCTTCAGCGGTGGCATGGTTGGCTCCGTTTAGAGAAAGTGGAAAGAATTTCGTAGAGAGAAGTGAGTGTTCGACGCTATCGTCGCCTACGCAATGGTCACTGCTTACTTCTTTCTACTTTCCGTTTTCTTCTTCTAGGCCGGCCTGTTCGATATCTGGAACTTGTTGCCTTCCGGGTCCTGGCCTTCGCAGTATTTGAAGCGACCGTCGTCCTCGACCTCGCCCATGGGAGCGCCGCGTTCCAGAAGCTCCTTGCGGGCCTCATCGACATCGTCGACGTAGAAAACGATCTTGCTGTAGGTGGAGGGCACGCCATCGACTCTTGAGGCGACCTGGAGGGCGAGCCTGCACGACCCGGTGTTGAACTCGATCCACTGGGGCGGCTGCACCTGCAGGTCGAAGATCGGCTTGAGCTGCAGCACGTCGCGGTAGAACTCGGTCACCATCATCATGTTCTGCACGACCAGGGTTATCCTGCTCATCGTTGCAATACGTCGTTCGTCCATGACGGCCCTCCCTGAGTGTGTCGGGGGTTATTCTACCGCATCGAAAGGCAAGTGAATTCCTTCGTGCGAAACGGCTTTCGCCTTCGCGTCCACTGCGCCCTCCGAAGACTTTTACGTAACCGGCATAACTGGCTGTCATTCCGAGCGCAGCGAGGAATCTAAGGTGACCTGCCGTCGTCAATCAGGCCGTTTCAGCTGCGGAACGTCGCCTTGAGGACAACGATTTTAGATTCCTCACTCCGCTCCGCTGCGTTCGGAATGACAGGGTGTGGGTGCTCTGCGTTGTTCTGAATAAAACGGCTGCGGTTGTACAAATTCCTTGTCTGCGGTGAGTCCTAGACCGGCAGGAGCTTGATGCAAACGGGGGCGGGAACATCGACCTCGTGGCCCGTCGGCTCCGGCATCCCGGTTTCCCGGTTTATGCAGTAAGTGAGGATGTTGCCGGTGTCCTGGTTGGACACCAACATGTATGTCCCCGACGGGTCGAGGGCGAAGTTGCGAGGCGTCTCGCCGCCGCTCGATACGCGTCCCACGAAGGAGAGCCCGCCGGTGTCCTGGTCGATGCCGAAGACAGCGATGCTGTCGTGGCCGCGGTTGGAGGCGTAGACGAACTGGCCGTCCGGCGACACGTGGATGTCGGCGCAGTGGTTGACTCCGTCGAAATCGTCCGGCAGGGTCGTCAGGGTCTCGATCTCGTTGAGCATTCCGCGCGAACTGTCGTAGTGCATGGCGGTGACACTGGATCCCATCTCGTTGAGGAGATAGGCGTGCCTGCCGTTGGGATGGAAGGCGAAGTGGCGTGGGCCTCCGCCCGGCGGAGTGCGAGTGTACGGCGAATCGGCGGGGGTGATACTACCGTCGTCATGGTTGATCCGGTACGCCAGCACCTTGTCGATGCCGAGATCGGCGGCGAAGGCGAACGTGTTAGTCGGATCGATGTTGATGGAGTGCCCGTGCGGCCCCTCCTGGCGTTCGGGATCGATGCTCGATCCCTCGTGCTGGACGAATCCCGTCGCCTTGCCGATGCTGCCGTCCTCCTGGATGGGGTAGGACGCGACGCTGCCGCTGCCGTAGTTCGCCAGCAGGACGTAGCGGCTCGTCTGATCGACCTCGACGTGGCAAGGCCCCGTCCCCTCGGAGGACTGCTCGTTCAGGAAGGTCAGTTCGCCCGTGTCCGCGTCAATCGAGTAGGCGCGGATGATCCCCGTCGTCATGGCCTCGAAGTCGGCGCACACGGCGTACAAGTTCTTGCCGGACGGAGCAATGTCCAAGAACGACGGGTCGTCGATGGCTCCGGTCGTGTTGACGTACTCCAGCGCTCCGGTCGCCATGTCGAAGCGGTAGCAGTAGATGCCCTCCGCTCCCAGGGACGTGTACGTGCCGATATATGCGAGATACTCGTTTGCCATGTCGCAGATCACCTCGACGTTTGTCTCCGCACAATGTGAGGAAATCGCGACGGTTTGTCAAATCAGGAGGACAGAACTCTCGCTCTCAGGACTGGCTTGGAATTCTAAGAGGGTGTCTAATAAGTCGCCGGATCCGTTCGTGGAGAGCTTGTCGAACCATGAACGACCCTTCGACAGGCTCAGGGTGAACGGAGTTTTTAGACACCCTCTAAAGGGGAACTGACTAGTTCGAGTGCGGTTGGGTGGGGGATAGCGAATCCTCACCATCAGCTTATCGTCGTCCTTCCACGACCGCAGCACCACAAGCCAACTCAGTGCGTGGTCGGCGGTATCGATGGTTGGGTCGCCAAAGTTCCGTGACGCTGAAACCGTCCCATCCAGCTCGATTAGGTCCAAGATGTGGCCCGCAAGTATGTCGCTAGATTTGAAATTAGATTCGCCGTGCAGGCAACCAATCTGTTGGACTTGGAAGTCTCTGGCATTTCGTTCACTTTGCCCTTGACACCTAATGTCCAAAAAAGCCAGCAAGTTGTTCTGACTCGCACGTTTGTTGCGTAGGGTGAGACGCTTCCTGTAACGTTCGGGCGTTATGTTGCTCAGGAAAAGCGATTCCCGCTTACCTCCAGCTGTGGTTCATGTCTTGATAATACGATCACTGCTCTTGGTAATGTTGGCGCTGGCTGCGTTTCTATTCGTCATGTTGATATTGTCGTCTGCCAATGTCCTTCCATGGCGTACGGCTTCTGCTCAGATGGCGAGGCCAGTCATCCACTCGGTGCATCCCGATCCGCCTTACTGCGTATTGCATGCTTCACCTTATGAAGACGACAGTCTCCTTACGCTGACCGGTGAGAACTTGACCGCCGCTGGTGGGGATGGACGAGTCGAGTTCCTCGAAGTGGAAACCGGAACGGTCACTGGCCCCTTCAGTCAAGACGTGGATTGGTTGGACCCCCGTCGGATAACGGTCGACATGGGAGAAATCGGCGAACGCTGGCCGAAAGGTCGGAGAATAACACTCCAAGTCCGCCTGTCATCCACCAACTCCTCACAACTACCTTCGAATTGGTCGGATGATTTCGTGCTCGCGGACACGAGTGTAACGTGTGGATATGTGCAGCCTTTTACACCCCCATCGCCTATTCGTGGCATTTCAGGTGACCATTGGTCAGACGTCGTGATTGGGAAACCGGACTTTACACAAATCGGCGATTACAACGTCGTACCCTACAAAGTCTTCAATCCTGGTGGGGTCGTTGTAGATCGATCCGTCGATCCGGGTAGGGCATACGTTTGGGACTCCGGCAATAGCCGTATTCTCGCCATAGACCTCGCCACTTGTTACTCAGGCCCCGGTCCCTGCTCGGCCGACTTCGTACTAGGCCAACCGTCTCCGTACGATCACGCTGCCTGTAACGGCGACAGCGGCGTACAGAATTACCCTCACCGCCCACTTGCAGGACCGGAAACTCTATGTGGGATAACAGAGCACGGGATCAGTCCCGGCGAAGACCACACGTTCGTGACAATGGCGGTGGACAGTCAGGGTGCGCTGTATGTTCCCGATTCCTTCAACCATAGGATACTGAAGTATGAGAACCCCTTTGAGACAGACTCGATTGCCGACAGGGTATGGGGACAAGAGAACTTCTCTGAAAATCTGTGCAACCGGGGCGACTTCGATAAGCCGACCGCCGTGAGTCTCTGCTTTCATTCAGCCAGCAATGATGGCATGACGAACCACTACGGCAATGGCGTGGAAATAGACCCGCAGGGGAATATGTGGGTTGCAGACGGTGGAAACAACCGTGTTCTTCGCTTCTCCGTGGATCAGGCCAGTGGCGAGATATCCAAGACTCCAGACCTAGTGCTCGGTCAAGTCGACTTCACAAGTGCCGAGCGCGGGAGAGCGCTGGACGGACTACACGGGCCTTCAGCAGTCCGGTTTGAGCAAAGCGGCAGCCTGCATGTCGCCGATACTCTCAATGATAGAGTGCTGGTCTTTGAACCGCCTTTCGAGTCCGGAATGACGGCTGATCGGACTTTTGGATCAAAGTTCCATCGTCCAACGTCCGTCGAGGTTGACCCCGACGGCAGTGGCGTTTGGGTTCTTAATGCCGGCAACAACATGGTCGAGCTATGGGACACGACTGGCACCTCAGTAATGAAGGTCTTGGGCAAGGAGTCATATCAGCCCACCCGTGACTGCGGCAGTCCTCGCTGGGAGTTGCCCCTTTCGCCGCATATGTGCCCAATTGCCGGAAGTATCGGTATTGACGCACAGGGGAATGTGCTGGTTCCGGTGTTTCTCGCCACTGCGGACGTCTTCCGCTTTCCGGCTGATGCCGACGAAAGCGAGGTCGAGGGGCCCGACATCGGTCTCGCGGACAGGCGGTTGTTCTACCCACCACCTAATGCGAACTTCAAGGACAGAAGGGGAATGCGTTCCACCAGCGGTATCGTAGCCGTGAATGACCAACTCATAGTGTCCGATTACGCACGGCTGATGTTCTGGAACGGACTCGGCACGCTGGAAAACGGAAAGCCGGCCGACGGAGTTGTAGGTGACGAATTCTTCATAGACAACTGGTCTGACTGCTGTGGGAGAATCAAGACCGACGAATCGGGCCGACTATGGGTCTTGGGCAGAGAGGGCCTCAGATACTTGGATGTTTACGAACTCCCGTTGACCGAATACTCGGTTCCGATACATACGATCTGGACAAACCAAGATACCTTCCCTGTCCTTGGTACCGAAGACCGAATTACGCTGGGGGCCCGTATTTTCGGACTTGCGCCCGAGGGAAACGGCGAGCGCATCTGGCTTAGCGATACGGACAATCACCGTGTCCTTCGCATCCGCGATCCACTGACAAACCCAGTAGTGGACGTGATTCTTGGACAGCTTGATGCCAACGGACGCCAATGTAATCAGGGTCGATTCCCGGCGGCGGATAGTACCGTGATTGACAGCGGGCTGCACGACGATGTGCTCTGTTATCCGGGGGCCTTGTCAATTGACAGGCTGGGCAATCTCTATGTCTCGGATCACTCGCTGGAGGTGGAAGGGAATAAGCGCCTCTTAGTGTTCCCACCCTCAGTGACACAAACCTCGAATTCTCAGGCAGTCTTCAGACCTCATCCGACAAAGGCATTCCTGCGATCCGGTCAGGGGCCAAATAGCCCTTGGGGTGACGACAGGAATCGTACGGCAATGATGAGATTGAGGCGCATTAACTCAGGTCCTTTGACGGCGGCCACATGGGAACCTGCATTCGACAGCACCAACAGGATGGTCGTGGGATATAACGCCTATTTGGGCGCGGCGTTTGTCGGCGTCTACGATGACCCGCTTGGTCCAGCGGTGTTTCCCACATCGCTTCTGTATGACTACGGGTCCATGCCGTACACCGCAACGTTCGACGAAAACGACAATCTCTACATTGGCCATACCAACCGTGCCCGTGTACTTCTGTATCTCAATCCCTTTGGAACTCCACCTCCATCGAGTACAGAATCATCCGCCATAATCCCGCCTTTGCCCGATTACTCTGCGGAAATCAAGGACATCAACCCCAAGCCGCCAAACTGTGTGATGCGTCATTCGCTACATAGCTACGAGAATACTCTTGAACTTACTGTGGACGGAGTCGGCCATGATCGCACCACGATTTTGCAAATTCGGAGGGTCACGGACTACGACACAGAGCAGGTAACCGTTCTCCGGAGCGAACTTGACGTGCAGGAGTCTCGTATCTCAATAGATTTGGGCCAAGTTCCACTTCATCGCTGGCGGGATCGGGAAAAGGTGACGATGACAGTTCGAGCCATCAACGAAGATGGCACACCCCTCTCAAACTGGTCTCCGGCGTTCGTACTTGCTGATAGTGCAGAGACCTGCGGCAATGAAGTCAACTTGGCGCTAGGTCCTCCAAGTATAGGTAAGGTGACATCGAATGGGGGCTTCCTGACCGTCTCATGGAACGCACCGGAAAAAATGGGTGCATCAGACATCGTCTCCTACGATCTTCGTCATGTGCCTACAGCGGCCGACGGCACAGTAGACGCCAATTGGACTGTGGTGGGAGACGCATGGGGCGCCTCTGCCGAAGGGGATTTTGAGTATGACGTGACCAGCCTAGCTATAGGGACTCGATATGACCTTCAGGTGCGGGCAGTTGACGCAGCAGGTCCGGGGCCTTGGTCGAAGACACTCACGGGAACACCGAAGACGCCGAGCGTTTGTTTCACCGGCGGGGCGGTTGCTGATGTGACCAACACGGGACTGATCGCTGACTGCGAGACTCTGCTGGCATCCCGCGACACCCTCGCCCGCGACGCCTACCTCAACTGGTCGGCGGATACTCCGATCGCCGACTGGGACGGCATCACCGTAAGAGGAAATCCTGCGCGGGTTGCATGGCTGAACATCCGAGGCGCGGGGCTCGGAGGATCTGTCCCGGCTGAGCTAGGCCGCCTCTCCCGCCTGACCTACCTGAACCTCCGCAACAACGGACTGAGCGGCCCGCTTCCCACTGAGTTGGGTAACCTCACAAACCTGCAATATCTGGGCCTCAACAACAACAAGCTGAGCGGCCCCATCCCCGACCTCAGAAACCTGACCGACCTGGAGCAACTGTACCTGTCGAACAATGATCTAAGTGGTGGTCTGCCCGACTGGTTGGGTTCGCTGACCAAGGTGAGAGAATTCTGGCTTTGGGGCAACGAGTTGGAAGGACCGATCCCCGACCTCAGCGGCATGACAGGATTGGTGCGGATCAAGTTGCAGAGCAACAATTTCACGGGCAGCATCCCGGCGTCGTTCGGCGACATGAATGACCTCGTGTACCTCTATCTCCACGACAACTCGTTGACCGGTGAGATCCCGTCCGAGCTGGGCGACATGGACAGCCTGCGCTACCTGTGGCTCCACACCAACGAGTTGGAGGGTGGTATCCCGCCTGAGTTGGCCAACCTCTCCAACCTCTGGGATCTGAACCTCCACGGCAACAACCTGACAGGAGAGATCCCGTCCGAGTTGGGCGAGATGACCAACCTGACTCACCTGCGGCTTCATCGCAACATGCTGAGCGGCCCTATCTCGGACACGCTGGGGGACTTGGGTAGGCTGCGGTTCATGTGGCTGCACGGGAACATGCTGACCGGACAGATTCCCGCCGAACTTGGAAGCCTGACCACCCTGGAGCGGCTGTGGCTGAGCGAAAACAACTTATCAGGACCGATTCCCACGGAACTGGGCGGGTTGGCCAACCACAGCCTCGTTCACTGGAGGCTCGCTGAGAACCAACTCACCGGCTGCGTGCCGCCGGGGCTGACCGCCATCGAAGACAGCGACTTCGCCGGCCTTGGACTGCAGGTGTGCGAGGACTCCTAGTTCTCGCCACGCCGGAATCGGGTAGGGTGGGGCACAGGTGGGGTAGAATCATCCCGAATTTGACGAAAGCGAACACCCGTACTACACTGGTCTCCAAAGACATAGCGCCTACACAAAAGACTCTGGAGAGTGAGTCCCCCGGCAGAGCCACGAAAAGTCACAAGATTTCCCGGAATGTCCGTCTATTTTTTTGGACATTTACAACAAAGGGACCCTTTGCGTCCCATCCCATTCGGCCCGCACGGAACTTTACAATAACAAGGAAAATGCAACAGAATGCAACACCATGCAACAAATTCCTGAAATTTCCCTGCGTTATCGTAAAGTTCACACCCACCCGCTAGAAGAGGGTGTCTAATAAGTCGTCGGGAACCGTTCGTGGTGAGCTTGTCGAACCATGAACAGCGCCTCGACCCTTCGACAGGCTCAGGGTGAACGGAAGGGTTTTTAGACACTCTCTTACAGGATGTGTCATGGACACGTTTGTGGGCGCGGACGCCGCACGAGACCAACATAGCGGGTGGTACAGCTATTGGGGGCAGGTCACTTTCCTATTGCAATTCCGCAACTTAGGCGTCAGGATGTAGGCCGGGAGGGACTGAATCCGACAGATCCTTCCAATGACACAACGTAAAGGAGATTCAACCATGGGCACAATATCCGTGAACCGGCTGGCGGGACTGTCTCTCATATTCGGCCCGATAATCGCCTTCGTCTTCTTTCTGATAGAACCCGGGGGACTGCTGATAGACAGCGCCGAGGTGTCAGACGCTGTGGGCACCATAACGGCCAAGGGCTCGAACGCCGCGCTGACCAACGTCACCAACATCGCCATTATCCTTGGTCTGGCCCTCATCCTCTCGGGCCTCTACGCGCTGATGCGGAACGTAACCTTACAGGGCAACGGCAAGGCCCTGGCCCAGATGGGCTTCTTCATGATCTTCGTCGGACTGACCGGTTGGATACTCTCCGGCGGGATGGACTTCATTCTGGCCGATGCCCAAACCGGCGACCAGATCGCGGGAAGCGTTCCCGTCTACTACGCCGGCTCCGGTCTCTTCTACGCCGGTGGGATTACACTTGGGTTCGGCGGCTTCATTTTCGCGTTGGGCCTCTCCACGAGAGACGACTTCAACCAGATAATCTCCCTGTTGGCTGCCCTTGTCAGCCTGGCCGTAATGGTCTTCTTCATGATGGCCATACTCAACAACGACGGCCGCGACACCTTCATCTCCCTGGCCCGGAGCTTCTACGTGCTGCTGGTCATCTGGTATGGATACCTGGGCTACGGGCTGATGAACCGACCCGATCCCGACCTGTGGCAATAGACGGAATCCAGGACTTGCCGGCCGCCGTCCCCAGGTCAGGGGACGGCGGCTGCACACGAGCAGCAAAAGCGCCGCGCGGGACTACCGGAACGTGAGCACTTCAGCAGGGTTGGAGACCAGGATGTCGTGGACATCCTGGGGAGTGAAGCCCCTGGACAGCATCCTTGGGGCTATGTGGTCCAGTATGTACGAGTAGCCGTGGCCGCGTTTCTGTGAGTCCTTCATGACGACGTACTTCCGGGACTCTCCATCAAGATTGCTCCCTGCATCCTGGCAAGTCTGCGGTCAAAGGTATAAAGCGGCGTCGCTCCCGCCCGCTCCGCGGCTGTAAGGATCATCAAGTCCGAAAACCCGGCGCCTCCTTGCCGATAGCGATATGCAGCTGCGGCGACGTCATCAGAATTCTCGACGACGAGACTGTCCGAAGCCGTTAGGTCCATCAATGCCTCCGCGACTCGGGTTCGTGTGAAGCGGTAGCTCCGTTCCAGTACCCAGGCGACCTCTACGACGACCTCGCGGCAAATGAACCCTGGATTACTGGGCGTCAGCCCGTCCAGCAATGCGCGTGCCGCCTCGGCTTGTTCAGCGTTGTCGCCCACCAAGTAGCGTACGATCACATTTGTGTCGAGCGCGGTCATTCTCTTATTGCTCCCTCTACGATGGCACGATCCATGTCCTCCAGACTCACCGGCGGGCCGTCATACTTGAGGCTGCCGAACAGTCGGCTGGTAGGCCGCACGGGCATTATCAGCACCCCCTCATCCAGAATGACATAGCGGACCCTATCCCCTGCCTTCACTGCCAGCGAATCCCTGACGGCTTTGGGCAATGTGGTCTGGCCCTTCACGGTTATGCTGGATTCAAACATTGAAAATGCTCCTTTACCTGAAAGCGTGGCCATTTGCCTTACATTATGGCTTACAGTAATGATATTAGCAATAATGCTAGCTTATCTTGGTTTAAGTAAGCCGTTTCCAAACGGAGTGACAAAGCGACGGCATCGAAGAAGCGGCACATCCTGGCGAGGCCTAGAACTCATTCGGGACCGCCTCTCCTGTGCAATAGGCTTGGCCACGCCTCTGCTCTAGAGATCACCATGGTAGTGGCGCGTGTCCACGCTTGTCCGCTGTGTCAGGGAACGAAAGCGCCGCGCATGACTATCGGAACGTGAGCACTTCGGCAGGGTTGGATACCAGAATGTCGTGGACATCCTGGGGAGTGAAGCCCTGGACAGCATCCTTGGGGCTATGTGGTCCAGAATGTACGAGTAGCCGTGGCCGCCGAACTGCCGCCGGGACATTTGGTCTCAGATTCCTCACTGCGTTCGGAAGAACATACCGTACTACGGTAGACTGATGTGGCTGATCGAAGCTTGAGGGAACTCAGACCAGCCAGCGGATAGACGACATCCCGGGAGTGCATCTTGTGACCCCGCCTCCCACATATCACGGTCGAATTGCCGTCACGGCAATCATCGCGGCGGCGTGCCTCATCACCTTCATCGCATTCGGAGTCCGGTTCAGCTTTGGGCTCTATCTGGAGCCGATGACGTCCGCCAATGGCTGGTCGCGGGAGACCTTTGCGCTGGCGATGGCGATCCAGAACCTGCTGTGGGGAGTCGCCGTGCCGGTAGCCGGAATGATCGCGGACCGGTACGGAACAGCCAGGGTGGTCGTCGTTGGAGGCGTTTTGTACTCGGCCGGAGTCGCCGGAATGGCGATGTCGGACAGCGGGCTCGCGCTGTACCTGAGCGGGGGGATTCTCGTCGGTCTGGGAGCGGCCTTCTGCTCCTTCTCACTCGTGTTGGCGGCCATTGCCCGCATCATAGGGCCGGAACGGCGATCCTTGGCGTTTGGCCTAGGGACCGCCGCGGGGTCTCTCGGCCAGGTCGTCTTCTCACCGATCAATCAGGCCTTAATTTCCAACTTCGGCTGGTACGACTCCCTGTTGCTGATGTCCGTCGTTTCGCTTGTACTGGTTCCACTGGCCTTAAGCCTTCGAGGCGGCTCGGCATCAAGAGAACCTGTATCCGACCAGAGCCTGACTGAAGCACTGGGCGAGGCGATGAGCCATCGCAGCTACCTGCTCCTGACGGCGGGATTCTTCGTATGCGGCTTCCACGTTGCGTTCATCACCGTGCACTTCCCCACGTACGTCACAGATCTCGGTCTCCCTGCTCGAGCGGGCGCATACGCACTTTCCCTAGTAGGGCTGTTCAACATCATCGGTTCGCTGATTTCGGGAGCCTTCGGACAGCGTTACCCCAAGAAGGTGGGGCTCTCGGGCATCTATTTCGGCCGGGCGTTGGTCATCTGCGGATTCCTGATCGTCCCGGCCAGCGAACTGAATGTCTACCTGTTCGCGGCCTCGATGGGCCTTCTCTGGCTATCGACCGTGCCTTTGACCACGGGGATAGTGGCCCAGATATTCGGGATCAGGTTCATGGCCACGCTGTTCGGGTTCGTCTTCCTGAGCCACCAGGTCGGGAGTTTTCTTGGAGTCTGGCTTGGTGGACTGATCCATGACCGCACCGGCTCCTACGACGCGATGTGGTGGGCAGGAGTCGGCTTCGGACTGTTCGCCGCCATAGTTCACCTGCCGATCAACGACAGCCCTCTGGCCCGACTGCGCATGGCCCGGGCTGGGAATTAACCTCGAGCGGAGATTCGAGTTACGAGGCGTTAGGGATTCTCTCGGTTGTTTACCGCCTGTTTTCCGATCTAGGCGGTCTTGAAGAATGGCGTGTATCCATGCTTGCCCCCTGTGTCAGGGAACGAAAGCGCCGCGCGGGACTACCGGAACGTGAGCACTTCGGCGGGGTTGGATACCAGGATGTCGTGGACACCCTCGGGAGTGAATCCCCTGGACAGCATCCTTGGGGCTATGTGGTCGAGTATGTACGAGTAGCCGTGGCCGCCGAACTTCTCCAGACGGACCTTCGTGCAAATGTCTTGCGCGACGACGACTTTGCGGCCGTAGCCTTCGGACGATATCCAAGCGATGCGTTCTAGGCGCTGGTCGTCGCTCGGCATGTCGATGTCCAGGTTCTTGGCATAGTACGACCCGCCCCAGCCGAAGAGGTCCCACTCCATGTAGCAGCCCGATTCGGCGATCCGTTTGAGGGTATCGCGCTCGAAGACGGTCCTGTCGAGGTGGCCCATGATCGTATGGGACAGGTCGGCCCCGGCCCGGTCCAGGAAATCGATGATCTCAAGCGGCGCCGTCTCGTCCCGGCCGGGATGTATGAGCAGTGGGGCCCCGGTCATGCGCTGTGCGCGCGCTGATGCCTTCAGCACCTTCCGTTCGTTGTCCGTCAGGGGCCAGTCGCAGCCGACCTCGCCTATGATGCCGGACCTTATGCCGGTCCCGTCGGCACCCTCGGTGATGTCCCCCACTATCAGGTTGACGATATCGTCCTCCGTGAGGTCGTCCATCCCCGGCGGGTGATGCGTGTTCACATAGTATGAAGCGCCCATCACGATATTCACGCCCGTGGCGTTGGAGACCCTGGCAAGGCCAATCGGGTCGCGGCCTATGCCGATGCTCGACGCCTCGACCAGCGTGCCCCCGCCATACTGCCTGAACAGCCCAACCTCTTCGATGGCCGTATCGACGTCATCAAGCCGTCCGTTGTCCCGGTTCGGCTTGAGCTGGTGCCTTAATCTGCCGAGAATCTCCTGGGAGACCGGCTTGTCAAAGAAGGCCTGATCACTCGCGCTTGGGAACCGTGTCTCGACCCAGGAGCCGTCGAAAAAGATGTGCTCGTGGGTAAGCGTCCTGCCAAGCTGACCGGGATCGACCGGCCCAAGTACGGTCTGCACCCTCCCGGACAGGTCATTGCTGGTCATGGTCGCCTCCATAGTGTCCGTTGGGCGACCGGATGTCGGCGGGGCGCAGAAAGACTCCCTTGCGAGCGCACGGAGCATGTGCGCAAATCGTTTGCGTGGGCCTGTGTACTCCGTCTAAACCTACTCATACCTCTAACCCCACAGGAGTCATGCCAATTGAACCACTTATTGGCCTGTCTGTTAAGTGGGACGCCGGACGAGGGAAACGCAAGGCTCGTCGGGGAGCAGCTTCTTACTGAAGACAGAGCTTTTTCTGCGCTGTCGAGGGCCTTCAAACTTTCTTCAAGATTAGCATCTAAAATAGCAGTCATCTAACTGGGGTGAACTGGGAGGCTACCGATGATTCTACTTGCCGGCTTGACGGCAGGAGCCATAGCCGCAGTCATCGTCGCGCTGGTGTCGCTGCCGCTGCATTCTCCGGTGGACAGCGTTTTCAACAGCGCAACGGTAAGCATCGCGGCCATAGCGGTTGGCCTAATTGCCGGGCTGCTGTGGATGCGGCTTTCGGAGCGCATCATGTGGTATGGGATATCACTAGCAGGGCTGTTCATCATCGTGCTGGCGGCGGCGCTGGCCGGTGAGAGCGTGCTGGACAGGCTGGCGTCTTTCACCATTCCGCTGGCGGCCATAGCCATAATCGTGTGCGCCGTGCTGACTCCGCTGCTGGCTAACTTCTTCGTCCGCCCCGAGCTTGGGTTGCTGAAATGGTCGCCGGTTCCAGCGTTAATCGTGGCTTTGGTCTTGGGCTTCGGGCTGATAACGCAGGGCGACGCCGAAAGCGGGGATCTGGCCCTGCCTCCCCCGCCTTCGCGTGCCTCGACATTAACAGCTGATCCACCCTCGCCAACGGTCGAACCCACCTCGACGGCGATGCCGGTCGCCACAACCGTCACGGCAACGGTCGAACCCACCTCGACGGCGATGCCGGTTGCCACAACCGTCACGCCAACGGTCGAACCCACCTTGACGGTGATGCCGGTCGCCACAACCGTCACGGCAACGGTCGAACCCACCTCGACGGCGATGCCGGTTGCCACAACCGTCACGCCAACGGTCGAACCCACCTTGACGGTGATGCCGGTCGCCACAACCGTCACGGCAACGGTCGAACCCACCTCGACGGCGATGCCGGTTGCCACACCCGTCGCGGCAACGGCGACAGCCACGCCGGAACCAGTGGCTACCCCCACCGAGGCCGGCGGCGAGACGGCGGAAGAGGGGTTCATCATCGGCGAGGGGTCGAAAATCACCTTCACGGTAGAGGAGGAGCTGCGCGGCTCGCCCGTTCGCTTCGACGCGGTGATGTCCAGCACGGGATTGTCCGGCACTGCGAATCTGGTCGGACAACCTTCGGTGGTAACCCTGGACCTGCATTCCCTGACCAGCGACCAGAGCTTCCGCGACCGGTACGTGCGCGATCGTATGTTCCCGAATACGCCGGAGGCTGTAGTGACTGTGGAAGATTTGCCGGATCTGCCGCAGAGCTTCTTTGAAGGGGCAGAGTTTACGGGACAACTGGAGGGTTCGCTGCAAATTGGCGAGACGGTGACTCCGCTGGTGTTCGACGTAACCGCCCGGCACGACGGTGACGTCATCAACGTGCTGGGCCTTACGACATTCACGTGGGAGCAGTTGGGAATTGTCACTCCAACCGCCCGCTCGGTTGTCTACCTGGCCGACGAAGTGCGGGTTCAAGTGCTGCTGGTGGCCCACGCTCCCTGAGTTTGCTGGAGGCCGGCATTTCGCCCTCCAGTTAGGGGGGTGTGAATGGAAGGCACCGCGCCACCGACTGTTTCTGCTCCGATGCCTGGCGAATGGCATCAAGCAAGGGGTGCAGGTTCACCGCCGGTATGACGGTCGGTTATAGAGCACCCCACTTTTGTTGACCCCCCTTCCCGACTCTACCTATAATGCTCTGAACCCTGACACTCCCCTACGGACGCACTCTCCTGCCATGCAGCCACAGACCGATGTGGTCGAACGGACTACAGACGAGGCCCTTGAGCGACTGAAGGCCGTTTCCGATCTGGACGGCCTTGAAGAGTGGCGCGTGTCCACGCTTGGCCGGAACGGGGCGCTTACGCAGATACTCCGCAGTCTCGGCTCCGTGCCGAAGGAGGAGCGGCCTCGGCTGGGCGCGGCGGCGAATAGGGCCAAGACCGTCCTCGAACAGCACCTGGCCGAGCGCGAGCAGGAGTTGAAAACGGCCCATCTGGCCGATGTCGTCGAGCGCGAGAGCATCGATGTGACGCTGCCGGGATGGCCCGTCCCGCAGGGGCGTCTGCACCCCACGACTCGGATGTTGAGGGAGACTACGAGCGTCTTCGCCTCGATGGGCTTCCAGGTCGAGGAGGGGCCGGAGATCGAGCTCGACCGCTACAACTTCGACCTGCTGAACATCCCAAAGGACCACCCGGCGCGGGACATGTGGGACACCCTGTGGATCGACCGGGTGGACGAGCAAGGCAACCGCCCGATGCTCCTCCGCACGCATACCTCTCCTATGCAGGCGCGGATCATGGAGAAGACAAGCCCTCCCGTGCGGGTCGTCGTGCCCGGGAAGTGCTACCGGTACGAGGCTACGGACGCGACGCACGAGTGGCACTTCCACCAGGTCGAGGGTCTCGCGGTGGACAAGGGGATCACCTTCGCCGACCTCAAGGGGACGTTGTACGAGTTCGCGCGACGCACCTTCGGCGAGGACAGGCAGATACGCTTCCGGTGCGACTTCTTCCCCTTCGTCGAGCCGGGCGTGGACATGTCGATCTCGAACTTCAAGGATCCCAAGACCGGCAAGCGGCCGATCAACCGCGACGAGGACTGGATCGAGATACTCGGCGCGGGGATGGTGCATCCCAGCGTGCTGGAGGGAGTCGGGTACGACCCGTCCGTTTACACCGGGTTCGCGTTCGGCATGGGCGTCGAGCGCATAGCGATGCTCAAGTACGGCATCGACGACATCCGCCTGTTCTACTCGAACGACGTGCGGTTCCTGCAGCAGGTGTAGGCGATGTTGTTGTCTTGGCTCACGGCGTCATTCCCGCGAATTGAGACCCTTGCACAACTGGCGTCATTTCGAGGTCATAGATGCTGATACCCCTATCTTGGCTGAAGCGCTACGTGCCGGTCGACATGCCGGCGCAGGAGTTGGCGCACCGGCTGACCATGGCCGGACTGGAGATCGACGAGGTGCGGGAGGTTGGCGCGGACTGGGGGCGCGACAAGGTGTTCGTCGGCCACGTGATGGCCGTCGACCGCCACCCGAACGCCGACCGGCTGACGGTGCCGACGGTAGACCTCGGCGGCGAGACGGTGCAGGTCGTGTGCGGCGGGCCGAATCTGGCGGCTGGACAAAAAATCGCATTCGCCTTCGCGGGAGCGATGCTCTACAGCACGAAGACGGGGAATACGCAGGCGCTCAAGAAGTCGAAGATTCGCGGCGTCGAGTCGGCGGGTATGGTCTGCTCGGAGGTCGAGCTTGGCCTCGGCGACGACCACGAGGGCATCATGGTGCTCCCGGAGGACGCGCCCGTCGGCACTCCGCTCGTGGACTACCTCGGCGACGCCGTTCTGGACGCCGACGTGACCCCAAACCGGCCCGACTGCCTCTCCATTCTTGGTGTGGCGCACGAGGTGGCCGCCCTCACGGGCGCGACGGTCACCGAACCCGACGCGACGTACCCTGAGGATGGCGACCCCATTGAACAGGATGTCACAGTCGAGATAGCAGACCCCGATCTGTGCTCGCGCTACGCCGCCAGCCTGATTTGGGGCGTCAAGGTCGGCCCGTCGCCGGACTGGCTGAAGGACGCTCTCGCCGCAGTTGGGATGAGGCCGATAAACAACATCGTGGACGTGACGAACTACGTCATGCTGGAGTACGGTCAGCCCCTCCACGCCTTCGACTACGACACCATAGGCGACGCGACGGTCATCATCAGGGCCGCGCGGCCGGGTGAGCGGTTCACGACGCTCGACGAAGAGGAGCGCAAACTCGAACCTCCCATGCTGACCATTGCCGACTCGCAGGACGCGATAGCTCTGGCGGGCGTCATGGGCGGACAGAACACGGAGGTCGGCGACTCGACGGTCAACGTATTGATCGAGTCGGCGAACTTCGATGCGAACAACACGCGGAACACTGCCACCGGCCTGGGCATGAGAACGGAGGCGTCCTACCGTTTCGAGCGCGGCATCAGGCAGGACCTCATGCCCCGCGCCCTGCGACGGGCGACGGCCCTGATGCTCGAACTGGCGGGCGGAGTGGCGGCGAAGGGGATCGTCGATGTCTTCCCCGTCGTAAAGACGCCGCCGACGCTCACGATTGGCCCGGAGCACTTCCGTCGCGTGCTCGGCGCGGAGATATCCGCCGACACGATAGACCGGGTGCTGTCATCGCTCGGATTCGAGACAACGCGAAACGGAGACTCGCTGGAAGTGCGGTCCCCTTACTGGCGGGCGGACATCAACATCGCGGAAGACCTTATTGAAGAGGTCGCGAGGATCGTCGGGTACGACGACGTACCCGCAACGCTCATGTCGACCGAGATACCCCACCACGAGCCGCGTATCGAACGCGAGATCAGAGAGCAGGTACGCGACGCCCTGGTCGCGGCGGGAATGCAGGAGACGATCTCCTACTCTGCCACGAGCGTCGAGGCGCTGCAGAAGGTCGAGGTACCGACGGAAGAGCCGGACGCGCCGCTGAGATTAGCCAACCCCATGAGCGCGGAACTGAGCCACATGCGGACGACGCTGCGTTCAGGAGTGCTCCAGACGCTGGCATTCAACCGGCGAATGTCGCGTGGTGAGGGCCTCCGCCTCTTCGAGATCGGTCCGGTCTACCTGCCCAAGGAGGAGGCGAAGGAGCGCGACCTGCCCGACGAGAAGGAGATGCTCGTCGGCGTGCTTTCCGGCCCGAGATCCGACGCTTCGTGGCTCGTGCCTGAGGGCGACATGGACTTCTTCGACGCGAAGGGAGTCCTCGAGGCGATCTTCTCGCACGTCGGCCTCTCGGAGGAGTACAAGGCAGACGACGATCCCATCCTTCTTTCCGGCAAGACTGCGAGGGTGTTCTGCGGGAACAAGGCGGTCGGCACGATTGGCGAGGTTCACCCCAGGGTGCTCGCACGGTTCGACCTCGACGACACCGGGGTCACGCTATTCGAGATCGACCTGGAGGCGGTATATGCCGCTGCCGGCAGGGTAAGCGTCCAGTACGCGCCGATCAGCCGGTACCCGGAGGCGGAGCAGGACATCGCCCTGCTCGTCGATGCCGACGTGCCTGCCTCGCGGATTCAGACGATCATCAACCGGCACCGCCTCGTGAAGAAGAGCGCGCCTTTCGATCTGTATGCGGGAGAGGGAGTACCCCCCGGCAAGCGGTCGATTGCCTTCCGCGTTACCTTCCAGTCCGACAGATCGACCTTGACGGGAGACCTGGTGGACAAGGCGCGGGGCGATATCATGCGCCAGCTAGAGCGCGAGTTCGACGCGACGCTGCGGGGCTAGTGACACAAAGATGAAATTGGGTTTGTCGGAAATGGGCAACCACAAGGGTTGCCCCTACCACGGGTCTGACGAGGATTTTTCATCTGCAAGGAGACCGAAGGGTGCATAAGCATCGGGAACACCTGCACGGACACCACCACGCCGACATGATCTCCGTCGAGGACGCTCGCGAGCGCATCCTCGGATTCTTCTCGCAGCTCGGGACGGAAGAGCGCGCGATATCGGACGCGCTCGGACAGGTGCTGACCGAGGACATCGTCGGCAAGTTCGACGTGCCACCCTGGGACAACTCGGCGATGGACGGATACGCGCTCCAAGCGCCTGACATCGCGGACGCCCACCCGGACGCACCGGTGACGCTCGACGTCATCGGCTCCATAGCCGCGGGCGACGTTCCCTCGCAGAGCGTGAAACAAGGCGCGGCCATTCGGATCATGACGGGAGCGCCGCTGCCCGACGGGGCCGACGCCGTCGTGCCATTCGAGGACACCGACGAGGGCGAGCGAGGGATGGGCGGTCAGACTCCCGACGAGATTTCAGTGCGAATACCCGTGCCTCCGGGCGGCAACGTCCGGCCCGCGGGCGGTGACATAGCGGCGGGAACAACGGTCATCGAGGCAGGCACTGTCCTGCGCGCATCCGAGATCGGGGTGCTCGCGTCGCTCGGTTTCGGGACGGTGAAGGTCATCAGGCGACCGGTCGCGGCGATCCTGGCGACCGGAAACGAGCTCATCGAGCCATCGGAGGCGTACCAGCCGGGCAAGATATACAACTCCAACAGCTATGGTGTGGCCGCGGCGGTGCATGCATCGGGCGGTATTCCCAAGAGGCTGGGCATCGCGCGCGACACGGTCGAGTCGATCTCGGCCGCTCTCCAAGAGGGCATGGCGGAGGCGGACGTGGTCATTTCGACTGCGGGCGTCTCCAAAGGCGACTACGATCTCGTCAAGGACGTGCTGGCGCAGCACGGTCGGATCGAACTGTGGTCGGTGCGGATGCGTCCGGCCAAGCCGCTGGCCTTCGGGATGCTGTCGGGGAACGACGGCAGACAAGTGCCCCTACTGGGCCTTCCGGGAAACCCCGTGAGCTCACTCGTCGCGTTCGAGCAGCTCGGCAGACCGGCCCTGTACAAGATGATGGGCCGTGGCGATTTCGAGCGGCCAACGGTACAGGCCGTACTAGAGGAGCCGATCCACAACTACGACGCGCGGCGAGTCTACGCGAGGGCCATCGTCTCGAAGCGGAACGGGACCTACTACGCGCGGCTGACAGGCGAGCAAGGCTCGAACGTTCTGACCTCAATGTCCCGCGCCAACGGGCTTGCCATATGCCCCGAGGACGATCCGGTCAAACAGGCCGGAGAGGTCGTGACGGTGCAGATGACCGACTGGCCGGAGTCGGTGTTTTAGGCGGGGCAGAACTAGCCCACCGACTCTATCAGCCGTCCCCGCGACACCTCCGACTGCTCCCCCTGCGTAAGGTCGCGCAGGACAACGGTTTCGTTCGCGATCTCGTTGTCGCCGATGATGACGGCGTGGGTGGCGTCGATCGAAGTCGCGTACCGTAGCTGGCTCCGCAGACCACGCGGCGGTCCAAGCACGGCGGCGATTCCGGCGCGACGCAGCTCGGACGCAAGCTGAAGCCCGGAGGCTTTGGCCGCGTCGCCGATGTGGGCGACGAGAACCGTCGTTTGCCTTTCCGAGGGCGTGAGCGTTCCCCTTTTCTTGGCCTCGGCAACTACGCGCTCGATGCCCATGGCGAACCCGATGCCGGGGGTCGGCTGGCCGCCGAGCTCCTCGATGAGTCCGTCATACCGCCCACCGGCCAGGATCGTGCTCTGACGGCGTGCGTCGGGCGGGACGAACTCGAAGACGGTGCGCGTGTAGTAATCGAGGCCGCGCACGAGCGTGTGGTCGATCTCAAAGCGTATGCCAAGCGCGTCGAGGCTCTGCAGAA
Source organism: Dehalococcoidia bacterium (assembly GCA_009841605.1). GTDB lineage: Bacteria > Chloroflexota > Dehalococcoidia > Lucifugimonadales > VXLM01 > VXLM01. Next base: position 14,236 of record VXLM01000021.1, on the reverse strand, counting down.
GGGTGTGCCAGTGGGCCTTCGACTCGTCGGAGAGATAGTCGATGCTCTTGGGCGCGTCGGGCAGGAGGGGCTGCACCTCCTCGTCCTTGGAGTCCAGCACGCGCAGGGTGTTCTCCCTCAACCGCCGTTGGTCGTCGGGCGACAGGCTATCCACGTGCGGGCAAAAGTAGTCGCGTAGGGCATCGAGATACGTCGGCCTCGACTCTGCGTCGCCGATGCTGTTGACGAGCAGCGTCACGTCGGTCATTCCGAACGATTCCAGAACACGCCACGCAAGCTCGATGACCTCGGCGTCGATGGCGGGATCGGAGTCCCCCAGCGCCTCCACCCCGAACTGCCAGAACTCGCGGAAGCGCCCTGCCTGCGGACGCTCAAACCGGTACATGGGCTTGATGTAGAAGAGCCGTACCGGCTGGGGGCTGTTGTGCAGGCCACGTTCTAAGTACGCACGGCAGACGCCCGGCGTCCCCTCGGGACGGAGGGTGAGCGAGTGCCCTCCCCTGTCCTCGAAGGTGTAGGTCTCCTTCTGCACGATGTCCGTCGACTCGCCGGTCGTACGCAGAAAGAGATCAGAGTCCTCGAAGGTGGGCGTCAAAATCGGCGCGTACCCGAAGGTCTCGGCCAGGTCCGCGCACACGCGCTGCACCGCGAGGCGGTCGCGCTGGTCGTCGGGGAGGATGTCGGTGGTGCCCCGTGGGGCCTGGAAGGAGGTCATGGCGTCGAGGGTACAGGGTACGAGGGCGCAAGTACGGTAGTCAACGATTTTCCCTCCAAACCGTAGCGGCGAAAACATAGTTGAGACAGCGCCTCATGGTATACTCACTACATGACCGTTCAGGACGTGCGAAGCTCGGGGCTCGTCGATCTCCTGCTCGACAAGGCAGGTGACTATCTTCCGCCCGACAAGGTCGCCGCCGTCGAAGAGGCCTACAGGTTCGCCGAAGAGGCCCACTCAGGCCAGTACCGCAAGTCCGGCGAACCGTTCATCGAGCACCCCCTGAGCACGGCCCTCTACCTGGTCGACCTCCACTTCGACTACAACGCGCTGCGCGCCGCGCTGCTGCACGACGTGGTTGAGGATACCCCCGTCACCTACGAGGAGTTGGCCAAACATTTCGGTGAAGAGGTCGCCACGCTCGTAGACGGCGTGACCAAGCTCACGCAAAACGAGCTCATGAACACCTGGGGCGAGGACGAAGTCCGTCCCGTCCAGTACACGAACGAGGCAGCACGCGCCGCAAGCATCCGCAAGATGCTCATGACGATGGCCGAGGACGTGCGCGTCGTCATCATCAAGCTTGCCGACCGGCTGCACAACATGCGCACGCTCGATTCCATGCCCGAGAATCGGAAAGTGGCCATCGCGCAGGAGACCCTCGACATCTACGCCCCGCTCGCCCACCGGCTGGGCATGTGGGAGCTGAAATGGCTTCTGGAGGACCTCGCTTTCCAGCACATCGACTCGGAAGCGTACCGCGCGATTTCGAGGCTGCTCGCCACCAAGCGCGAGGAGCGGGAGAAGTACATCGACCGCGTGGTGAGTATGCTCGAAGACGAGCTGCAGGCCGCTGGCATACGGGCGAACGTGTACGGGCGGCCCAAGCACATCTACAGCATCCATCGCAAGACGGAGAAGTACGACTCGATCAACCGGACGGTCAACGACATCAACGATCTGTTCGCCCTGCGCGTGATCGTCGAATCGGTGGGTGACTGCTACGCGGCGCTCGGTATCGTCCATACGATGTGGAGGCCGCTGCAGGGCGAGTTCGACGACTACATCGCGAGCCCGAAGGACAACATGTACCAGTCGCTCCACACGGCCGTCCTGTGCGAGGACGCCTCTCCCGTGGAGATACAGATCCGCACGGCCGAGATGCACCAGCTTGCCGAGTACGGCGTCGCCGCCCACTGGCTTTACAAGGAGGGCAGCGCCGACGACCAGTCGTTCGAGGAGAAGATGACGTGGCTGCGCCAGATCCTCGAATGGCAGCGGGAGGTGGCCGGTGCAGAGGAGTTCGTCGAGGGCTTCAAGACGGACATATTCCAGAACCAGGTCTTCGTCTACACCCCGAAAGGCGAACTCAAGGAGATGCCGGCGGGAGCGACCCCGGTGGACTTCTCCTATCGGATACACACGGATGTCGGGCACCGGTGCATCGGCGCGAAGGTGAACGGCAAGCTCGTGCCGCTCCAGTACCACCTCCAAATCGGGGACATGGTCGAGATAATCACGAGCAAGTCCGTCCGTGGACCGAGCCGCGACTGGCTGAACGAGAACAAGGGCTACCTGAAGACGAGCCACGCTAGGTCGAAGGTGCGCCAGTGGTTCAACCGTCAGGAGCGTAAGGCGAGCGTCCAGACGGGCCGCGAGGTGTTCACCCGCGAGATACGCCGCCTCGACACGACGATGAGCGAGGAGGAGATCGCCGACCTGATGGGGTACGCGAGCCTCGACGACTTCTTCGCGGGGCTGGGGAACGGCTCCCTCTCCATGCGCCAGGTGGTCGGCAAACTCACCGACCTCGTTGCCGAGCCGGAAGAGGACGAGCCGACTGTCGTCACGCTCCCGGAACCGGAGTCGGGCATCGAGGTGTTGGGCGTCGGCGACCTTCTCACGCGAATGGCGCGATGCTGCAACCCCATCGGCGGCCATTCGATCATCGGCTACATCACGAGAGGGCGCGGCATCACCGTGCACCGCCGCACCTGTCCGAACATCATGCGCGAGAGCGAGAGCGAGCGGCTGGTCGAGGTGGATTGGGGCAAGACGAAGACACTCTACCCCGTCCAAATTCGCGTGGAGTCATGGGACCGCGTGGGTCTCCTGAGCGACGTGACGTCGCTCGTGGCCGATGAGGGTGTGAACATCGTTCAGTCCATCACGGGAGGGCAGGAGGACGACCTGAGTATCATCAGGCTCACCGTGACCGTCGAAAACATCGAGCAGCTCAACCGTCTCTTCTCCAAGATCGAGGGCGTCGTCGGCGTCCTGAGCGTCTCCCGCGTCATGGGGTAGAAGGCGTCCAAAAGGCACCCCGTTCACTCTGAGCTTGTCGAAGAGTCGAGGGGCATTTCATGGTTCGACAAGCTCACCATAAACGCTTCCCGGCGGGATAGTAGACACCCTCTATGGTATCAGCGGCGGCAGTTGCTCAAGCGTCGTAATCCGTGGACATGCGTCGTATCGCGGGTAGTTGCCGTCACGGTCAATGAGAATCGGGCCAATGCCCACGCGAACAGCTCCTTCGATGTCCGAGCTTGGCTGGTCCCCTACCATCACGGCCTCGTTAGCCTCGACGCCTGCGCGGCTGAGCGCCGTCTGGAAGGCGAGAGGATGGGGCTTCTCCACCCGCACTTCCAGCGACGTGACCGCGAAATCGACGTGACTGGTAAGCCCCAGATCACTCAACAGGTCGAGGCCGCTCATGTTCATGTTCGATATCAGGCCCAGGGTCAGTCCACGCCCCCTCAATTCTACTAAGGCAGGGACCACGTCGTCGAACGGCGTCAGCGCCGAGGGAGCCGCGCTGAGACGGTTGAATATCCGCAGGGCGAGGTCGGACTCCACGTCGATCCCGCACCCCTTGAGCACAAGACGCTCGTACTCGCCGAAGAACTCGTCCCTGCCCTCCTTGTCCCGAAGACGCAGCGGACGGGAAGCGTTCTCCGCCGTCATGAAAGCGTCGGCGGCGGCGTATCCCTTCAGGATGCCTTCAGGGGTGACCGAGTCCCCCAATCCGAACGCGGCACACGCCATCCGTTGAAGCTGGTAGCGTGACGGACTCCATCCTGCGATGGTGCCGTATACGTCGAAGAGGACGGCTCGAATCATGAGGACACCATAACACCGCAGCAGGCCAATCCGGCAAGGGCAAATATTTCAATCTTGTTCCACTTCGCTGAATCGACGCCTGGAACGTACGCATCGTCTCCGGAATTTCTCAGCCAATACAATCTTGTAGCCCCTTGGGACAGCAACTATAATGGAAAGGATTCCGTCCAATTCTTAGAACTATGACGACAAGCAAGCGCGACTACTATCAGGTGCTGGGCGTCGACCGGAGGGCCTCCGACGAGGAGATCAAGAAGGCCTTCCGCAAGCTCGCCATGGAGTACCACCCCGACCGCAACAAGGACGCGGCGGCGAGCGAGCGCTTCAAGGAGATCAACGAGGCCTACCAGGTGCTCAGCGACTCCAAGAAGCGCAGCAGCTACGACACGTTCGGCCATGCCGGGGTCAACACGAACGGCGGGGGATTCGACGGCTTTGAGAACTTCGGAGGCTTCGGAGACATCTTCGATGCCTTCTTCGGAGGGGGAGGACGGCGGTCCGCAACGGCAGCGCGACGGGGGGCCGATCTCCAGGTTGACATCACCATCGACTTCGAGAAGGCGGTCTTCGGGGCGGAGGAAAACATCGAGATCCGTCGCAACGAGATCTGCTCACGGTGCCGGGGCGCTCGGTCTGAGCCGGGCACGTCGCCGGAAACCTGCGTCCAGTGCCGGGGAAGCGGACAGGTGCGCCGGAGCCAGCAGGGCATCTTCGGCCAATTCACCCAGGTCTCGACCTGCACGATGTGCCGCGGCGAGGGCAGTGTCATCACGACTCCCTGCTCGAACTGCCGGGGCGCGGGAACGGAGATGCGCGACCGCAAGCTCGTCGTGACGATTCCCGCAGGCATCGAGACGAGTACCCAGATTCGTCTGTCGGGCGAGGGCGAGCCCGGCATGTACGGCGGATCGGCAGGCGACCTGTACGTGGTCGTTCGGGTACGCAACCACAAGCTCTTCCGGCGACAGGGCTACGACATCGTCTACGTCCAGAACATCAACATCGCCCAGGCGGCATTGGGGCTATCCCTCGACGTGCCAACCCTGGAAGGCGACGAGGAAATCGAGATCCCCAGGGGAACGCAGTCCGGCGACGTGATCCGGCTCAGGGGCAAGGGAATCCCGCACCTTCGCAACAAGCGCGCGCGCGGCGATCAGCTCGTGACGGTAATCGTCGAGACGCCCAAGTCCCTCACCGACGAGCAGCGCGGGCTCCTCACCCAGCTTGCCGAGAGCTTCGACGACGGCTCCGGCAACGGCCGCAAGAAGCCCGATGGCCTGTTCGACAAGCTCAAGCAGTCGCTGGGCGCGGACGAGTAGGGTTCCCCCTTGGGGATATCATAGGGATATCCCGTTCACCCTGAGCTTGTCGAAGGGTGAGCACTCCGTTCATGCTTCGACAAGCTCACCACGAGCGGCTAGCGGAGACTTATCGGACACCCTCCAAGGGATTTCCGTTCACCCTGAGCCTGTCGAAGGGTGAGCCCTCCACCCATGGTTCAGGACGCTGCCACGCACCCACAACCACCTCCACTCTCCCCTTCTTTCTTCGCAATTCTTTCTACTTTCTTCACTCTCCGCCCCTCAGTCCCTGGCTGCTGTCGCCCACGCGCCGAGCGCCATGTACCCGCCGTCCACGTTGACGTTCTCGCCCGTCATGAAGCTCGCCTTGTCGCTTGCGAGGAAAAGCACGGCGTTAGCGATGTCCTGACCCGTCCCCACTCGCCCGATCGGATGCGCCGCTCCCCACTGGCCGACTACCTCGTCAGGATCTCCGTCGACCACTCCCGCCGCTGCGCGAAGCATGGGCGTGTCGATGCTGCCGGGGCAGACTGCCAAGACACGGATATTGTCCTTGGCGTAGTCGAGCGACATCTGGCGGGTGAGCGAGAGTATGCCTCCCTTGCTCGCCGCGTATGGCGGCACGAGCGGCTGCGACTGCAGGCCCTGAACGCTCGCGGTGTTGATGATGACGCCGCCCCCGCGCCTGCGCATTTCCGGGATGGAGTACTTCGACATGAGAAAGCAACTCTTGAGGTTCACGCCGATGATGCGGTCCCACATCTCCTCCGACGTGTCTTCCACGTTCGTATACGACGCAGGCGGCTGAATTCCGACGTTATTGAACAGGATGTCCACGCCGCCGAACCGCTCCACTGTCGCCTCGACAACGCGCCTGCAGTCCGAGGAATCGGCAACGTCGGCCTCCAGCATCAGCCCCGACCCGCCGAACCGCTCGACCTCGGCCACCGTCGCCTCTCCCGCCTCGCGGTTCACGTCCGCAACGGCGACCATCGCCCCCTCCTTGGCGAACTCCCACGCCGTCGCCTGCCCTATCCCAAGCGCGCCCCCCGTGATGATGACAACCTTCCCGTCGAAACTCGCCATACCGGCCTCCTGAAAGCGACATTTTGAGCGAGTATAGGCGCGGCGTGGTGGAGCGTCAAACGGCGGTGGAGCAGGCAGGCCGGAGCGGACAGAACGGACTCGCAGCCATGATCCCGTCCCGTCACCCTGTCATTCCGAGCATACCCTGTCATTGCTACGAAAATAGGCTCCGACCAACCTCCCGTAGGGGCAACCCTTGTGGTTGCCCATCCTCCGCTCCGCTCACATTTTCATTTCAGGTAGTGAGGGTGGCAACCCTCTGCCAATCTCCCGTAGGGGCGATTCGCGAATCACCCCTACCGACATTTTCTCCGCTCCGCTGCGCTCAGAATGACAGTGAGCCAAATCCGATTTGACGCATAAGAATATATGGTCTACTCTAGCTCCAAGACGACGAGACGACCAACCGCTCGCCCAAGCGAACGACGCGGAGCAATGTTACAAAATGTTACGAAATGTTACGAAAAATTAAAGGACCGGCCCCCTAACGCCTCATGACCTCTCCCACCCTGCGACGACGCCTCGAAAAGTCACAAAATGTCCCGGAATGTCCCTCAAAAAACGGCTTCTCCAAACCTCTTGGCCTTCTGCCCCTTCTCCCAACTCTGCGCGAGTTGCGTCCTCTGCGGTGAATTGCCTCGCGTTGTCAAACCATGCCCCGCGCGCGTATCATGCTGCCACATGCCTTCGGGGGTGACTGCTCGTGATCGTAGACTCTCATACTCACGCGGGAACAAGCTGGTTCGAGCCGGTGGAGACGCTCATCCACCAGATGGACGCGAACGGCGTTCAGAAGGCAGTCCTCATCCAGCATGGAGGCATGTACGACAACGCCTACCTGCTCGACTGCGCCGCGCGCCACAACGGGCGGTTCTCGGTCGTCGGCATGGTCGATGAGACATCATCCTCCGCGCCGGACGATCTGGCCGGCTGGGCAGAGCGCGGAGTTACGGGAGTACGCCTGACGCCAAGCTCTCCTGAGTCCCTGTGGAAGGCCGCATCCGAACTCGGCCTCACCGTAAGCTGCCGACAGGATGTCGCGGCCTTCGCCTCGGGGCAGTTCACCGACCTCGTCGCCAGACTGCCGAAGCCGATTCCGGTTGTGGCTGAGCACTTTGCCGGGGGCACCGCCAACATGGAGGAGCCATACGAAGAATTCGGCCAGGCCCTCGAAATCGCTCAGCTGCCCAACGTCTACATCAAGCTGGGCGGTCTCGGCGAGATCAGCCGCCGCCCTCGGGACCTTGTTGCCGACTTTCGCTTCGACCACACTCCCCCATTCGTCGCGATGATCCTCGAAGCCTTCGGCCCCAAGCGCACGATGTGGGGGAGCGACTACCCACCCGTCGGCAACCGCGAGGGCTACCGCAACGCCCTGCGCGCCATCATGGACGACCCCCTGCTCAGCGACCCGCAGGACCGCAACTGGGTCATGGGCCGCACCGCCTCCGGTGTCTTCAGGTTCCTGTAAGCGTATGAGCGAACACCGGTTGCTGACCGACGACCTCAACGCCTTCGCCAGCTTGGACGTCCACGTGCCGGGCGCTGCTGATGGGCCGCTGGCTGGCATGACCTTCGCCACGAAGGACATCTTCGACGTGGCGGGCCACGTGACCGGCGGGGGAAACCCCGACTGGCAGCGCACGCACGGCCCAGCAGAGCGCACCGCGCCGACAGTACAGGCGCTGCTCGATGCGGGCGCGACTCTCGTCGGTAAGACGCACACCGACGAGCTGACGCGCGGCATCATGGGAACGAACCCTCATTACGGGACGCCCGTGAATACCGCCGCTCCGGGTCGCGTTCCAGGAGGGTCGTCAAGCGGGTCGGCGTCCGCTGTCGCGGGCGGGGTGGTCGATTTCGCGCTCGGCTCCGACACCGGTGGCTCCGTGCGAATGCCGGCGAGCTTCTGTGGACTCTACGGCCTCCGCCCGACACATGGGCGGATATCGCTCGAAGGGGTGCTCCCACAGGCTGCGAGCTTCGATACCGTCGGGTGGTTTGCGCGCGACGCCGAGACGTTCGAGCGCGTCGGGCGAGTGCTCCTGCAGTCCACCTCGCCGGGCGCGATGCCGGACCGCCTTATGATTGCGGAGGACCTCTTCGAGGGGCTTGGAGAGGATGTCCGCGACGCGTTCCAGCCAGTCGTCGACACTATCTCGGGGATGGTCAATGAACAAACGACCTTGCAGGTCGCGCCCGACGGCATAGATGAGTGGATGAAGCACCAGAGATTCCTGCAGATGCGCGAGGCGTGGGACACTCAAAGAGGATGGATCGAAGAGAACAATCCCCGCGTGGCGTTCGAGGTCGCCATACGTTACTTGAACGGCATGTCTGTGACCGATGAACAGATGGCCGCGAGCAATATCGTGCGCGAAGGGATCAGTGGCAGGATCAACGGCCTGCTTGCCGACGGCACGATCATGTGCTTCCCGACCTCGCCGACTCCCGCGCCTCCGCCCGACATCCCCGTCCCAGAGAGGGTAGAGCTGGGTGGACGAATCGCCCGTCTCACCTGCATCGGCGGCATGACCGGTTGCCCCCAGATCAATCTCCCACTCGCGACGGTTGACGGTCTTCCGGTCGGCTTGTCGCTCATGGGCGCGCGAGGCTCGGATGAGACGCTCATGCGCTTCGCCGTGGAGTTAGAAGAACATTGGAGAGGGCGCTCAGGTGACTGATAAGACCCCATACCCCCTATCAGGCGTCGTCCCGATCATCCACACGCCGTGGACGGAGGACGACCGCATCGACTTCCCCTCGCTCGAACGCCTCATCGAGCGGAGCATAGAGGATGGCATTTCGGGCTGCATCATGCCCGCCGTCGCCAGCGAAGTTACGAAGCTCTCCGACGAGGAACGCACGAGCTTCGTCGAAGAGGTCATACGCTTGGTGGATGGCCGAGTCCACGTCACGGCAGGCGTCAGCGACCCCGACGTGAAGCGCTCCCAGCGTCTCGCTCGCCACGCCGTGGAGGCGGGGGCCGACGGCGTCCTCTGCCAGGCCCCGATGGACATCATCGAGGACAAGCAGCAGGTCAAGGCGTTCATGCACGAGCTTGCCGAGGTCGACCTGCCCATGCTCATGGTCCAGGACCTCCACTGGAACGGCTACGGCATGGGCCTCGACACCATCCGCGAGCTATGGGAGGAGATCGACTCATTCCGGTGTCTCAAGCTGGAGACCGTCCCCGCAGGGTACAAGATGACGCAGATAATCGAGGCGACGGACGGCATGATGCCGGTCGGCACCGGCTGGTCGCTGCCGCAGCTCATCGAGGCCCTCGACCGGGGCACGAGCTTCGTCACGACGACGGCAATCAACAAGCCGTTCGTCCATATCTTCAAGCACTATCACGCGGGGAATCGCGATAAGGCTGACAGGCTCTTCAAAGGCACCCTCCCCTACCTGGCATGGGCGCACCAGCACATAGACATCTCGATCCACTTCTACAAGCTCTACTCACACCGCCGCGGCCTGTTCACGACATCGCGAGCCCGCCAGCCGATCCTCCCGTTCGACGAATACCACCAGCGCGTGGCGAACGAAATCATCGACGAGATGATCGAGATTGAGGATGGGCTGGGGTAGCTGTCAACTCACGCTTCGACAGGCGCAGCATGAACGGAACTACCATCTACATTCCTTAACCTTGAGCCTGAACGGAACTTGCTCCACACACGTTCGCCCTGAGCTTGTCGAAGGGCAGAGACGCGCGAGCAAAGGGACTTTGCGAAGCTCCTAGTGACTACTCTTCGCCCGCCTCGATCGCCCGGTCGTCCAGAAGGATGAGGTACGGCTCGCCGAACTGGTTCGGGCTCTCGACATCCCACTCCTCGTCGGAATCGACCGGCCTCAGGCGAACGCCCCAGTCGTCGCCGTAGATGAGGTGCGCCCTCGCCTGGCCGGAGTCGGAGACGGGAGCATACATCGCTTCGACCAGCGTGCCGTCGTCCTCGCTGCTCCATCCTGTCACCTCGTAGACGCCGTGCGGACGGTCGGGCTCTTCGAGGAGGACGCGCGCTATGGGACGGGGCTCCGCCTGCGGCTCGTAGACCTGCATCGGCATGTAGTGGCAGTTCTCGTTGTCCTCGACCTCGATGTAGATGTACTCGTAGGTGGCCATGGGGTATCGCTCGTTTGGGGTCTGGACAGAGGGATCAGATGCCCATGATGTTGTAGCCGGTGTCGACGTGGACGATCTCGCCCGTCACGCCGCTGGACAGGTCACTGCACAGGAACAACGCTGTCTTGGCGACCTCGTCGGACGTGATGTTGCGCTTCATGGGTGACCGCTCGGCGTGGACGCGCTTCATGTCGCGGTACTTGCTGATGACGCGGGACGAGAGCGTGTCGAGCGGCCCGGCGGAGATGGCGTTCACCCGCACGTCCTGCTCCCCGAGGTCTGAGGCAAGCTGCTTGACGGCGTTCTCCAGCGCGGCCTTCGCCGTGCCCATCACGTTGTACCCCGGGAATACCCGTTCCGCCGCTTGGAACGTCATCGCGACGATGCTCCCGCCCTCGGTCATATAGCCAGCCGCCGACCGTGCGATCGGTATAAGCGAGTAGGCGCTCACGTCGAGGGCCATGCGGAACCCCTCGCGACCGGTCTTCATATACGCCCCGCCGAGGTCATCTCGGTCTGCGAAGGCGATGGAGTGGACGATGATATCGATCTTCCCGAACCTGTCGCAGACCTGCTGTATCGCGCGCTCCACGTTGGCGTCATCGCTCACGTCGCACTCGATCGTCTGCGTGTCGCCACCCCAATCGGCTACCAGCTTTTCGACGGTACCGCGCACCCGTTCGTTCTGGTACGCGACGGCAAGCTCGGCTCCGGCCTCATGCAGTATCTGCGCGATGGCCCACGCGATGCTCCGGTGGTTCGCGATGCCGAACACGACGCCGGTCTTTCCGTTCAAGTCAATCGGATACATGGGTGCTTCCTGATGCATCTGGAATGGTCTGTGCCCGCGCATTGTAGACAGCGTCAGGGCAAACGTAAAGATGAACGTCCCACTGTCACGGCGTAGGCCAACCACCCAGGGCAATCGCAGCATGCTGCCCATTCCTTACGCGCTCACTCGCCCGATTTGACGAAGAGGAACGCATGATCTAGCATTGATCTGTGACAACCGCGAGGCGTTGGGTGAGGATCGAAGTCCTCATCGCGAAAAGAGGTATTCCCCAAGGCTCAGGCCGAAAAAGCTACAAATCGTTGCGAAATTTTACAGAATCATGAGCGGCATTCCCCACCCGTCCCACTAAATGCGATTGCCTTGTCCGAACACCGAGGCAAGGTTGACATAGATAGACCAATCTTGTAATAATCCGTGCGCATCATTGATGAGATTCGCAATATTCTTACGACTGCTATATGTGATTCGAAACTAATCTCGAAAAACGAAAACATCCCTTCGCGTCAAGTCCGGTCACAGTTCATTCAATAGCCCAGCGGCGAAAGTGAAGCTAACGGCAACGATGAGTTAGACGAGGAGGAAAACACATGTGGTCTATATTGTCGAATCTCAAGAAGTCAGTGGTACTGGTACCCGTGGCCATCATGCTAGTTCTGGCCACGGCATGTGGAACGGCGGAGCCCGCTCCAACTCCTGTCCCAGCCTCGGAAATCGCCTCCATGGTGCGACAAGCCGTTCAGGAATCCGTACCGGCCCCTGCCGAGACCGGACCGAGCGCGGCGGAGATCCAGCAGTTGATTGAAGCTGCGGTATCAAACGCTCCCTCGGGGGTGAGCGCGGCTGAGGTCCAGAAGCTGATTGAGGGGGCGGTGTCAAACTTCCCCGCGGGCGTGACTGCCGCAGATGTCCAGCAGGCTGTGGAAAGCTCCGTTCGCGAGGCCACGGCCGGTCAGCTTACGGCAGCACAGGTACAATCCATCGTCGATGCGTCCATCAAGGCTCTCCCGGCGCCGGAGGTTAACGCCGGGCAACTTCGTGGTCTTGTGCAGACTGCTGTCCAGGAGTCCGTTCCCAAGGGCACAAGCGCCGAAGAGATACAGAGGATGGTGGAAGCGGCGGTCACTGCGGCTACGGCAGGCGGCGTAACACGCGGCGACATGGAGGCGTTGATCTCCAAATCGGTCAGCGACGTTGCGGCGGGCCAGCTGAGCACGTCGGACGTCGAGAAGATCGTGGCCGCTTCACTAACGGCGACTGAGGCGGCGATCGAGGCGACAGAGAAGGCCGTCGCGGATGCGGCGATGGCGGCGAGGGAGGCCCAGAAAGCGGCCGAGAAGGCCGTTGAGGAAGCACAAATGGCGGCGGCAGCGGCGGTGCCGGCCTCGTCATGCTACGTAGTTGGAACCGAGGCAAGCGACTGCCCGCCCGTGAGTGTCCGAACATGGCAGGCGCCCATCACACCTCCTGGTTCCTACCCCTCCTACTTGTATGAGGGCCCCAGGCCCACGCAGTTCCAGGAATCCCCGATGTCTTATCAGCTGGTGAAGCAGGGCAAGATCCCTCCGGTCGAAGAGAGGCTGCCCGTGCCCGAGGACGTGCTGGTGCTCAACGTGATGAATGAGATCGGCCAGTATGGAGGCATGTGGCGAATTACGCAGACGGGCAGCGTGATCGGCGACCTCGACGACAAGGCGGACTGCATGTACCGGGAGCCGAACGAGGTCGACTCGATTCCTGAGATATGCAAGTCCTTCCAGGTAAGCCCCGACGGAACGACGTGGACGTTTGAGCTTCGAAGAGGCACCAAGTGGTCAGACGGCGAGCCTATGACCATGGAGGACGTCAAGTTCGCATGGAATGAACTGAATTTCAACAAGGACTTTAACCCCATCGTTCAACCGCAGTACCGTGACGCGATCACCAACAACGAAGTCAGCTTCAACGTCGTGGACGACTCGACGTTCACCCTGACGTTCGACACGCCGAGCTTCACGCTCACGGACGGCAAGTCCCAGCGGGGCTACTGGCGCAGCGGACGGGGAGGGTTCAGCTGGTATGCTCCGAAGCACTTCCTCGCCGAGTTCCACCCCGATCACAGCACGGCAGCCAAGATCACCGAGCATCTGGGTCGATACGACCAAGAGGCCTGGACCGGGCTGATGCGGAAGGTCACCAATCCCAGGGACATCGATATAGGCATCAAGGGGCCGAGCCTGAATGCCTGGTACCACGAGAGCATTCTCGACACCCAGGGGTTCGATTCACGAAACCATTTCTTCGTCGGCGTGGACCCCGAGGGGAACCAGCTTCCCTACATCGACAGGCGGACATCGGTACGAACAGAGGACCGTCCCGCGGCCGTCCTGAGGACGTTGGCGGGCGAGACCGACCAGAACTCCTGTCTGTCGTCAATCCCGGAACTGCCCCTGTACGTGACGAATATGGAGAAAGGGGACTACAGCCTGTTCCACTGGCCGACGCCTGGCGGCAACGACGGGCCGGTCTCCGTGAACCATACCTACAACATGGACCCCGAAATTGGCAAGCTACTACGGACAAAAGACTTCCGTCGCGCCCTCTCCTTTGGGTTCGAGAGGGGCAAGATCAACGAGAATGTCTTCCTCGGGTTGGGCACACCTCAGAACTGGGTTCCCCACCCCAGAACACCTTTCTATCCGGGGGAGGAACTGGCCAAACTGGAGATCGAGTTCGATCAGGCCAAGGCCAACCAAATCCTGGACTCCCTCGGTCTGATGGACACGGACAGCGACGGGATCAGGAACCGGGCTGACGGGAAGAACATTTCCTTCCACGTCGGAGTAAACGATGTGGAGAGCCCTGCGATGGCGGAGTTCATAAAGCAGGACTGGGCGGATATCGGGATTGAGCTCAACTTCGATGTGGACTCCAACTGGTTCAGAAACATCAGAGACAACGGTATCTCCTACTTCGGTATCAACGTAGACCATTCGACCTACCAGCACAACCCATGGAACGTTTCCTGGACCAGCTTGGCTCCACTCACGCCGAGGATTAATTTGGGACTTATAGTGGAAATTAGCCACGAGGCCGCCTAGACCGTCACGGCGGCA
>VXLM01000135.1 GCA_009841605.1 Dehalococcoidia bacterium | reverse complement strand
CGTCCTGACTCGGTAATGATTAGATATAGTCAAAAATTTGCTCAAACGACAAATAGAATGCGGTCACACGCCCTCGACCCCGATCACGCCTCCGACGCCTGCCCCCTCCCGCAGCTTCTTGATCGGCGCGTATTCGGGCGAGTCCCAGAAGCCCCGGGCTGCCTCCTTGGAGTCGAACTCGATCACCACTCGTCGCCGCCCGTTGTACTCCCCCTCGAACACCTCGACCTCTCCGCCTCGCACGAGAAACCGCCCCCCATACTGCACGATAACCGGGGTCACCGCCTCGCGGTACACCGCATACCGGTCCGCGTCAAGTACCTCCGCCTCAATCAAAAGATAGTACGCCATAGCCGCCGTCCGCTCTCCAAAAAGTGAGACCGCGAAAGGGCGCTTCTACACCTAGACGCCCCTCGCGCTTTACTAGCCGTATGATACCATCGCGAGGGTATGGCCTGTTTCAGCTAATTCTGGCCAACCCGCCATACCGGCGAATGCCGGTATCCAGAGGGAGAGTGCTGACAGAGGTGCGTAAAACGGGACTGTAGTTATGAGCTACCCCTTGCCTCCCTGTCATTCCGAGTGCAGCGAGGAATCTAAAGTCCATGACCGCAAGACATCACAGCCAGTAGCACGCTTTATCGAGACCAAGAGGGAAGACAGCATAACAACGCTCTATGTTGGCCTTACGTTGCGATGGGTGCTTTAGATTCTTCGACTTCTCTACGCTCTGCTAAGAATGACAATACCGGGGTTGCTTTCTCCTCAGTAGAGAGTGGGTGATAGTCAAACGCCTATCCTTGTTATAAGGAGTAAGGAGAGTGCCATGAAACGCCTCATCTTGGTCGCGTCGGCCCTCTCCTCCATAGTCGTAATACTCTTTGTCTTGAGAAGGAATAGCTTACTCGCCAACGCAGCCAACCTCGACCCCAACCGCGTCAACGCCACCGCCATCCTCGGTGGCATCACCGAGCCCAACGCCTCAAGAGACTTTCGCGGTGGTCGGCTCACTGCGTTTCTGGGCGGCGTCTCCGTCAACCTCCGACAAGCCGACATAATCGAGAAGCCCGCCCACATCCATGTCAGCGCCATCCTCGGCGGCGTCGAGATAGCCGTGCCACAACACTGGAACGTGAAGAAAGACATCCAGCTCATCGCGGGCGGAGTCGACGAACGAAGAACCCTGGCTCAGCAGCGCGACGACGACGCAATGCCCGACAATTCCCCGGACCTCGTCGTCACCGGCTCCGTCCTGCTCGGCGGACTCCTCATCAGAGACTAGGAACGCTCCCTTTCCCTCCCCGCCCGCCTTTGACACGTCCCCATACCCTACGTACAATCGCCACACGCCTTCACGTCAACACGCAAGGGAGACAGATAGCCATGAAAGGCCGCATATTCTTCGGGATTCTCGTAGTGATTGTCGGAGCGCTCCTGCTGCTGATGGCGCTGGACCTCGTCCCCATTGATGGCATCGGGGAGCTTCTCCTCTACATCCCGTCCCTGTTCATCCTGTGGGGCCTGTATTACCTCGTCGTGAACAAGTTCAAGCGGGCTGCCGGCCCGATCGTGACGATCGCCGTCGCGACGATCGTTCAGTTGGTGCTGCTCGATATCCTCCGGTGGGCCTATGTCTGGCCTATCGCGATCATCCTCGTCGGCGTTGCAATCATTGCAGGCGGGGCCGGCTACCACAGTCGGCGACGGCGACGTCAGGAAAAACGACAGCGGCGGGAACGTCGGCAAGCACAGGCCGCATCCCGCACGAGTGCCGACGGCGACCTCGACATATCCGTCACGATGAGCGAGGCCAACGAGCACAATAGCTCCCAGGAATTCAAGGGCGGCGATATCACCTGCGTCATGGGCACCGTCAAGCTCGACCTCACCGAAGCCGAGATTGCCGAACCGCCCGCGCAAATCCACGTTGACATCGTCATGGCAGGCCTCGAGATACTCGTGCCCGAACACTGGATCGTCCGTAACGACATCTCCAGAACCATGGGAGAGGTCGAAGACCACACAACCGCCCGAAAGAGCGCCGATACGGACGATGGAGCCACACTCATCCTCAGAGGCTCGGTCGTCATGGGCCATGCGACCATCCAGTCCGCATCACCCGCCGTAGCCGATTGAACCGCCGCACCCATCCCTCCACCTATTTATCCCCTCTCCCTTGACGGGAGAGGGCTAGGGTGAGGGTGATTTGTAATACCAAAACTATGTTGACTAGGTACTAGAAAGGAACCCCCATGCTCACCATCATCGACCAGGGAATGATCTCCCACAGGCCCGGCATCGGCGCCTACATGCCCGTCATCACCCCCTTGCCCGACGGCACCTTCATCGCATCCCAGCACGCGGGTGAGGAACTCGGCTCCCCCGATAACTACATCGAGGTCCTGCGCTCACAGGACGGCAGGGAATGGGACAACCGCGGTAGCATCCACACCCCCGACCACGATCTCGACAACTGGTCCTACCGCGCTCCCAAGATATCGACCGTCCCCGGCGGCGGCATGATAATGACCTCCTCCCGCTTCGAGAAGAAGGACCGCCTCTTCGACCCCAACACCGAGGATTTGGCACGGTGCGAGATCGGCCTGCACCGCTCCGACGACGGCGGCGACACGTGGTCGGCCCCTCAGATAGTTCCCGTCCCGCTCGACCCCGAACGCTACACGTGGAACGGCGCGGGCAGCCTCCTCCAGCTTGCCCCCGACCGCTGGATGTACCCCTTCGAGACATGGAAGCCTGAAGGCTACGTCGGCGTCCCCGACCAGAAGGCCGCCGCCCTATTCTCGTCCGACCAGGGACAGTCGTGGGGAGAGTACACCGTCGTCGCAGACGACCTTGAGGGAAAAACCCTCTGGTGGGACCAGATGTGCTCCGTACTCCCCGACGGCCGTATCTACACCCTCATCTGGACCCACGTCTACGGCACGTCCAGCGACCTGAATAACCACTGGACCCTCTCCGACGACCAGGGCAGAACGTGGTCTGACCCTCGCCCCACCAATCTGCGCGGACAGGTCTGCACTCCCATACCCCTGCCCGACGGCCGCGTCGCCGCCATCTACAACTTCCGCCACGAGCCGCAGGGCATCCACGTTGCCCTCACCGAGGACCTTGAGACCTTCGACGCCGAGAACGAGGTCGTCGTCTTCGACGCCGGTGCCGAGGCCACCCTAGGCGACCCCGAGTCCGAAAACTTCCTCGCCGAGCACATGCAGATCGCCTTCGGCAAACCCGGCGGCGTCCTCCTCGACGACGGCACCATCATGACCTATTTCTGGTGCACCGTCGCCGGCATAACCCACACCCGCTGGGTCCGCCTCCGCGCTGGCTAAACACCTCATGCAACCCCGTGCCCCATACATCCTGAGCAACCCCCGCGCTCCGTTCGGCCTGGGCCTGTCGAAGGCCCTACGTGACCGCTTCCTACGCAATTCTTTCTACTTTCTTCCTCTCTCTGCGGTGAACCCCCTCTAGCCCTAGCAACTACTGGAAAGGCCCTCCCCATGACCATCTCCCCTGAATACACCGCCGTCCCCTTCGCCTCAGGCGTCGTCGGCAGCCTCCCGCGACCCCTCATGGTGCAGGACATGCTCCCCGACGTACCCGGCCCCGAGTCCGCCAAGGCCGCCGCGTCCCCGCGCATGGACGCCGCCGTCCGCTACGCCATCGCCATCCAGGAGCAGGCCGGACTCGACCTCGTCAGCGACGGCGAGTGGCGCAGGCACGCCTACACCCACATCGTAGCCGACATCGCAACCGGCTTCTCCGCCGACCTCCGGGAGGAGCCACGCCGCTGGGGCATATCCGTCACCGAGCCCATGGAGGTCGTAAACCCCGGCCTCATCGCCCAGGAGGCCCGGTTCCTCGTCGACGCCACCGACCGCCTCACCAAGGTCTGCGTACCCTCGCCCTACCTGCTCGGTGTCCGCCTGTGGGAGGAGGCCGTTTCTACGAAGGCCTACCCGACCCGCGACCAGTTCATCGACGCCCTCGTCCCCATCCTCCACGACGAGCTTCTCGCCCTCCGCGACACCGGCGTCACCGTCGTCCAGATCGACGAGCCCCACCTCTGCGTCCTCGTCGACCCCGAGTACCGCGACTCCTTCGAAGACCCCCGCTACGAGATGGACCTCGCCGCCGACACGATCAACCAGGTCCTCGACGGCATCGACGGCGTCCAGACCGCCCTCCACCTCTGCCGCCGCAACTGGGGCAGACAGGGCTGGGGAGCCGAGGGCGGCTACGAGCCCATCATCGAGACCATGAAGAAGATCAACGTCGACCAGTACGTCATGGAGTTCAGCATCCCCGTCGCCGGCGACGTTGCTATACTCCGCGAGCTCCCCGAAGACAAGCTCATCGGACTCGGCGCAGTCGAGTGCCGCTTCGAAAAGATCGACGCCACCGACGAAATCGTCGCCCGCGTCGAAGAGGCCATCAAACACGTCGACCCCGCACGCCTCAGCCTCAACCCCGACTGCGGCTTCGCCCCCGGTCTCGCCATCGACATGCCCCTCGAAGAACCCTACCTCAAACTCAAAAACGAAGCCGAAGCCTCCCGCATCCTCCGCGAACGCTACGGCTGATCTCCCTTACGCCCGGCGCTAAGAGGGAGTCCGAAAAGAAATCCGTTCACCCTGAGCAGCATTATGCCCCGCGCGTAGGCCGTGCCGGGATATCAGTAACTGCCACCAAGACAGAGAAATGGCACTTCAAGGTTGTCTAGGAGAACCCGGACCCTCTCTTCCCTCTGTGCTCTCTGTGTCCTCTGTGGTGAATCTTCGTCCTCTATCGAGCAGTTACTCGAATGCCTGTCCAACGCCCGAGGCGCCGTTCATGGCTCGACGGAACTCACCACGAACGGCCTCCCGCTGCCACGTCTCCGCGACTGTCTACGCGCCCGTCACCCAGTACACGATGACGTTCAGAATCCCCACCGGGATGAACGCGATCAGGATCACCGTGAACGCCCGCCACGTCGACGTGTAGTCCAGGCTCTGCCGGACCGCAACCAGCATTGCTATGAACGTCCAGACGAATGCCGCCAGGGTGATGAGCCCCCCGACCGCGGGTACGAAACTGAACACGTTCAAAAGCCCCGGCGTCTGGGCGAACCCCGTGCAGCGCGCAAGCTGCCCCCAGTCGGCTTCGGTCGCTTCCGTGTTCAGGATTGTCGTCCCTACAATCCAGGTAATCAGCGCCCATATCGCCCAGCTCACCACTCCGCGGATTACTCCGAGGATCAGCGCATTGACCAGCTCGAAGTCATCTCCACCACCCAGCATCTCGCCGACCACACTCGCGATCGTGACGACAACCACGATGATCAGCGCCTGTATGATGGCCTTGCCGTCCGCCTCCACCTCCTCGTAAGTGGCGGCATCCAACCGGGCCGCGCCCAGCATTCTCCCTAACATTTGGTCACCTCGATGCAGGCCGCTTACGGGCCCGAGAAGTCGTGCAGAGGCATCGCCCCCCACGCGTGCGACATGGTATCACAACGAAACTCGACCAAGAACCGAGGCCATCACCCCTCCCAACGAGTACCCCCCTCCCCACCGACATCACGCCAGACTGGAAGCGCCGCGAGAAACCCAG
>VXLM01000086.1 GCA_009841605.1 Dehalococcoidia bacterium | reverse complement strand
GGGCGGGGCAGCGTCCCAAGGAGTGACGATCACCCGTCCACACGCACCGTGACGATGTCCATGCCCTGGTACTTCTGGTGCCGGACCGAAGATGCGTAGTGGCGCAGCAGCCGGAACGATATCTCCCTCTCATCTTCGGTCTCGGTCTGGTCGTCCAGATAGGCAAGGCGGTCTTCCAGATTCTCGTCCTCGAAAGCCGTCACGAATTCCAACTCTACCGACTGTCCCTCCGGGCGGGCAGTGACGACTAAACGCGGAACTTTTTCGTCCGGTTGTTCGTTGTCCGGCTGAAGCAAGCTCGACAGCGTCTCCTCACCTGCCGATCTCAGTCTGTCCGTCGAGGCGGAGTCCCACCCCATCTTTCCGGCAAGCTCCTGGAGGAATGCATCGATTTGTGGAAGATTCGAGGTGTCCAGAGAGGTCTCCAATCGTTTGCCCCTCGGTCCGGTGAGCTCCAGGAACGCGGTGAGCGCGATCGCTGTCGCGGCGCCTATGGTTATGCCGTTGCCGAGCAGTGTCCCCCAGGGACTGCCCAGCAGGTCCTCCAGGACGTTGTGGTTCTCCATCCCGAGGCCGATGGAGAACGCCAGTCCCGCCACAATGGCCTTTTGAGGGTTGAGGCCCGCCCGCGAGAGGGTCTGTATCCCCTCCAGGAAGAGCATGGCGACCGCGACCAGCAGGAACCCTCCCATGACGGGGCTGGGAATTATCAGCAGCACTCCCGTCACCTTGGGAAACATCGCAAGTACGAGGAGGATCGCCCCCATGGCGTAGCCGACGCTGCGCGCGGCCACCCCGGTCAGGTGGATGAGCGAGACCGAGAGGGAAGAATAAGAGGTCGTAGGTGGTGTCCCGGCAACGCCCGACAGCAGAATGCCGATGCCTGTCGCATACATCGAGCCCTGTATCAGGCGGAAATCGGTCGCGCGGGGCTTGCGCCTCGCCACCTGCTGCACGACCACACCGTCCCCGATGCTCTTGATGGCCTGCACCAGGGTCACTATCAGGAACATGGGAAGCAGCGCCCAGAAACCTACGGTTGGCGTCACGTCCAGTCCCGGGAACTCAAGCTCTGGAATCCCGACCCATGACTTCTCGGCCAGGCTCGCAAGGTCGTACAGGCCAAACGGGACGGCGGCCACGCATCCGGCGACGATTCCGATGAGCAGCGACAGCGGCCGCCAGATGCCCGGTCCCCGCAGGACCAGCAGCGTGGATACGATCAGCGTCACCGCGGCCACGATCGGGCCGGCAACGGTAGATGTTCCCTCAGGCACTTCGCTCAGACGGTCGAAGCAAATGGGAAGAATCAGCGCCGCTATCAGCATGAGCACCGAGCTGGATACGACGGGAGTAATGATGCGACGCAGAAGCGGAAGCCACGTCACTACGGCCAGATAGAAGATCGACGAAAGGACGATGAGGCTCGCCAACATCGACGGGCCGCCCTCATCGAGCGCCAGCACCGACACGGCGATGAAGTTGGGCGTGACCCCCGTGATGAGAATGTGTCCCCCGCCCAGCCTACCGATCTTGGCCGCCTGCAGGGTGATGACGATCCCGACGATGATCAAGGCCGCGAAGACCGACCACGTGAGGTACGATTCGCCCTGACCGGTGGCCAAGACGGTGATGGCTACGATCAGCACCGTAGGCGCAATCACCAGGGTGATGCCCTGTGCCCCGACTCCCAGGGCAACAAGCGGAGAGCACCGCTCGTCCGGTTCGTAGCGAATGGTCTTATTCAAACGAGGCGGTGCCAAAGCGATCTCCGATATGGACTGCGGACGCCTGCCGAAGTGTATCACCATACTGCCACCCTATGCGGTTGCTCAGGCCCCGCAATAGGTGTCTCCGATTCCGTTCGGCCTGAGCCTGTCGAAGGCCCTCTTCGCGGTTTGACACGTTCACCGCGAACGGACTTTGGAAAGTCCCCGGCGGATGCCTACGTGGTTGACTGGCAGTAGTGCTGTTGCTACACTCCATCGGTCGTTTCAAGCAGTGCGTGACGCGCTCAGCAGCGTGTAGATGAGGAGCAACAATGGGCGAGGTAGACCTTCACTTCAAGTCGTCGGTGCCGACCTTCGATGCGTGCGTCGCGCTGGGCAGGCGGTTCGACCGCTACGTCCGCGAGGACACGGTCGAGGGCACCCTCGATGTCATGGACAAGGCCGGCGTTGAAAAGGCCCTGGTGTACTCGCCGCACTCAATAGACTTCGATGCCGAGGAGGGCAACGCCCTTCTCATGGAGCAGATACAGGGGCAGTCCCGACTCGTCCCGCAGTTCGCCGTCAATCCGAGCTACGACGACATGGAGGCCTTCGGTGCGACCCTGCACGAACTGGGTGTGCGGTCGGTACGCATGTCCCCTGAGAAGCATCGTTTCCCCTTCCGCGACTGGGTCGTCGGTCCGTGGCTGGAGTGGCTCGCGTCCGAGAAGCTCCCGTTGTGGCTCGACTCCATGCAGTTCGATCCCGTTGACCTGCACGACACCGCCAAGAAATTCCCCGATACTCGGATCGTCCTGAGCGAGGTCCATTACTCGCACATCGGTTGGGCGATGCCGGTCCTCAAGGGCCTTCCGAATCTCTCCATCGAGATTTCTCGATTTCTCATTCCCGACGGGGTGAACATGCTCATCGACGCCGTAGGACACGAGCGCGTCCTGTTCGGCTCCCGCTTCCCCGACTCACCCATGGCCCCGATGCTCTACAGCCTCCACCGGAGCGGCCTGACCGACGAGGAGCTACGGGCAATCTGCTCCGGCAACCTCGAACGGCTGCTGGTGGGCGACTAACGCAAAGCAGCCCTTCGACGCCGCTTCTCTTCCGACTAGTCCTTTCATCGGGAATAGACTCTTGCAAAGCCGCGCTTGGCTCCTGATACTATCGGCCACCGTTTCCCGGAGTAAAGACGCATGACGCGAACGACCGACGTGGCCATCATCGGCGGCGGAGTTATCGGATGCTCCATTGCCTATCAGCTTGCCAAGCGAGGCATCAGCAGCACGGTATTCGAGAAGGACCGGCTCGCGTCGAGTGCGTCCGGCGCTACGGCAGGCATCGTGGGGCCGATCTGGTATGTCGATCACAAGGTCGAACCCTACTTCGACCTGGCGATGCGCAGCCTCGACATGTTTCCGGCCCTGACGCGGGAGCTCAAAGAGGCGGGTGTCGACCCCGAATACCGCGAGGGCGGCGTGATGAAGGTCGCCCTCGACGATGATCTGCGGGAAGTCCTGCTGGACAACCTCATCTGGCAGGGCGAGTTGGGCATGGGCGTCCGCTGGATCGATCAGGACGAGCTGCGCGAGCGCGAGCCGCACATCACGCCCGACGCGCAGGGGGCGGTCCTCTCCCCGCAGGAAGGTTCGATTCGCGGAGAGGCCTACGTAAACTCGCTCGCCCACGCCGCGAGCAGCCTCGGTGCCACGGTCCTCGATCGGACGGAGATTACGGGCCTTGAGTTCGAGGGCAGCCGCGTCATCGGCGTCCGCACGATGCTCAACGACATCTGCTACGCGGGACACACCGTCCTCGCGGCGGGCGCGTGGACGGGGCTGGCGGAACGCTGGCTCCCGGACACCATCCCTGTGCGACCGATCAAGGGCCAACGCATCACCCTGCGGATGCCGGGCTTCCTCCCGGAGGGACCCGTACAGAGCGTCATTCCCCAGAACGACGGCACCATACTCGCCGCCGCCACCCGCGAGGAGGGCGTCTTCGATCACCGGATTACCGCAGCCGTTCAGGAGATGTTTTACAACGCGACGGCGGTCTACCCCATGCTGAGGGACGCCGAGTTCGTCGGAGCGCGGGCGGGAATTCGCCCCGGTTCGCCGGACGGGATGCCCATCCTCGGCCCCGTGCCCGGATGGGATGGCCTCAGTGTCGCGTCCGGCCACGACCACGTCGGAATCATCCTCAGCCCGGCCACCGGAGTCGACATGGCCGACTACATCGCCTCGGGGGATGCGTCCGGCCTCGACTTCTTCAGCATCGAGCGCTTCACCGACGGCCGTCCGCAGCACAGCCCGGAAACGCTGTTCACGAATATTTCGTACAAGGAGTAGGCTGAGAATGGCTCCGGCGACCTGACGCCGTGCTTGACCTGCCTCTTAACCAAGCCTTGGACTACAAACGACTCGCCAACCACTGCGACACCCTTGCGCCGGACGGCTCGGAGATACGGCTACTGTCATCGACGGGTCGCGGGAGCATGGTGCACTGCACCTTGAACCCCGGAGAGGTGTCGCTGCCCGTGGCGCACAGGACGGTCGAGGAGGTCTGGTACTTCCTTGAGGGCAGGGGTCAAGTATGGCGCAAGTACGGCGACGAGGAACGAGTGGTAGATGTTACGCCGGGCGGGAGTCTCTCGATACCCGTTGGCGCTCACTTCCAGTTCAGGACGACAGGGGACAGTCCGCTGCGTATCTTGATCGTCACCATGCCACCGTGGCCGGGCGAGGACGAGGCCTATCGCGTTCCCGGCCGCTGGCCGGTTGAAGGTTAGGTGGCGCCAGCGGCCATCCCGCCGCCGGAGGCTGCGTTGTGCTCCCGTGCGGCGCGCTTGCGGCAGGTCGGGCAACCGCACTTCGCCTCTGCGCGCTGCACCATGTCGCCGAAGATCTGCGAATAAAGGTCGGAGTCGCTGATGCCTGCACGATGTCCTTGCGCCATGTACTCGGTCATTCGCGTGGTCTTGTCGCGCTCTTCGTCTCTGGTCAGGACCCCGCCGTGCGCGACCACACGCTTGGCGTATCCTCGCAGTACGTCGATGTGTTCGGTCATTAGCTTCTCCGAGTCCGTCGTCTTCACTGTTTCCGCCATGCTTCCCTTCTTCCCCCTCAACTTCCCAGCGGTGGTTCTAGCATTTGTATCACTTCGCCCATGTGCCGCATCAAGTACGTAACAGGTTATATTCTTGGAACTTTCCAAAAGATATGTTCCAATCACTCATTAGTGTCATGGCATCTACCCAACCTGGATGAGCTAGAAAAAGACTCTCGTTGGAGCCGGTGTCAAGGGCATGAGGGGACTACGGCTGCTTTCGCCCGGAAACAAAAAGAGGGGCCCGGGAACATCCCGGACCCCTCTACTCATTCCTGTCCGACGAACTTAGCTAACCGCCGAAGAAGGTGGTGCTGGTGTAGAGCTTCGACCTGTTACCCGGATGATGGAAATTATCGACTCCATCCTCGAAGTAGTAGGTCTCGCGCCAGAAGCCCCAGCAGTCCCTCACGTGCGTCTGAGGAACGTTCCTGAAGTTGTTTCGCACGACTGCGATGCCTCTGCGAACGCCCGTAAAGCCAATCATCGGTATGTCGAACTTCTCGGTTGCGTGCAGACCGAATATTTCCTTGCCTATCTCAAGGCGATTTGGGCTGTACAAGGAGAAATTCCTGCCCTGCTGCCAGAGATTCTCCAGCTTCATTATGTTGCCGGAGGGGTCGGCGGGGAAGTTGCCCGCAGGGGCCAGCGGCATGTAGGAGGGATCCGCCCCCGGAGCCATGCCCTGCTCACCGCTCGTCTGGTACCAGCGGCCTATTTCGGGGAAATTAATGGGAATTATAGTGGAAATTAGCCACGGAGCCGCTTCTCATACGGAGTCTTGTCCA
>VXLM01000125.1:2547-5742 GCA_009841605.1 Dehalococcoidia bacterium | reverse complement strand
GCCGGCGGCGGGCTCAGCGGCGGCGCTCCGGTCGATTGGGGTGCCGGGGCCGCGCCGACGGGGGGGCCCCCGCGCCCGGCCCCCCGGGCGCCCGGGCCGCCGCCGCGGCGGCGGCGGCCGCTCGGCGCGCACCCGCCGCTCCGGGGACACAGCGGTGCCGCCGGAGTTGCGGCCGATGTGGCGGGCGGCTCTGCGGGAGCGGCCCTTGCTCGCCCGAGGCTTCGGCGCGTCGCGGCTGGCGACGTTGCGCCTGGGCGCGGGCTGTCGTGCGCCCTTGCGGCGCGGCTGCCTGCCGCTCACGTGAGCCCTTGGTGCGCGCGTTGGCGGGCGGCGTGCTCTGGCGGGACGACACCCCACACGAGGCCGCGCCAGCACAGCCTGCACAGCGCGCCCGGATAGGACGGGATCGACGCCGACCGGTCGACAGCGTCCCCGGCGCCGCAGCCGACGCAGGTCATGACAGGTGCATCCGTCCGCCGTCGGGGTGCCGCACGATCGGCGTGGCGATTGACGGGTCGATGTCGAGCACAGCCAGCAGTTCCGCGGCGATGTGGTCGTGCATCGCCAGCGGAATGTCTCTCCGGCCGACGCGCATCAGCATTTTGCCGACGGCGGGCGACCAGGCCACGATGCCGCTCATCGATGCGTCACCCGTCTGGCCGCTGAGTGCTGCTGATGTCACGACGCGAGCCTCCGCTCCAGCTCGCGCTCCTCGGCGTCGAGCCCGTCGGCGTCCAGCTCGGGCAGCTCGCCGTCCATCTCGGCCCGGCGACGGGCCGCATCGGCTCGTCTGCGCTGCAACTGCTCTCGGCTGCGCTCAGCGCGCCAGTCTCGGCATGCCGCGCAGCCGCACCTCGCGAGCTTTCCCCGGTGGGTGCCGTGCCATTCGTCGGGCATCTCCCCGGCGATCCGCCTCGCTACCGCGGCGCGTCGGCGCTTTTGCTCGCGCTGTCGCTGCTTCGCCAATTCCTGCGGCTGCCCGCGGGAGGCGATGCGTGCCCGACGTGCCGGCTCGCACGCCTCGGTGCCGAGGAGCTCATGCCGTCTCGCCCAGCGACGCCCCACCGTGTCCGCTGCGGTGATGCCGCACTCGTCGCAGATCGACTGTGCCGTCACCCAGGCGTCGCGCTCCCGCCGGTCGATGCATCGCGGTGCGTCGGAGCGGCCGTGGTAGCGGGCCAGATAGAGCCGGTTCGCTTCGCGCGACCACCGGCAGTGAGGGGTCCGGGGCCGGTCTCGTCTCTGGTTGCGGCGGTGCCGGGTGTGGCGCGCTGTCCATTTCGCCGACGCCTTGCGCGTGTCGGCCAAGGTGATGCCGCACACGTGACACAGGGCGAGATCGTCATTCGGCAGCCGGTCTCGGGAGATTCGGTCCACGTCAGCCCCTCCACTGCCTGTCGTGCGGCCGGTCGTCCAGCGCTCCGGCGAGCCGGGCGAGCGTCAGCATCACGAGCACGGCCGCGAACGCGACGATCCCCGCGGTCACTGGCCGCCGTCCTCGCGGAGCGCGTGCCAGCGAGCGACCGGGCCGAGCGCCGCGAACTGGTCGGCGGCGTAGGCCGCGGCCACCGCCGGGCTGCGCCAGCGGCCGGCCTCCATGATCTCGTTGAGGCTCATGCCGTCCTCGGCCATGTCCTGGGCCATGCCGATCCGGCACGAGTGCGTCGACACGTCGCCGATGCCTGCAGCGGCGGCTGCGGCGACGATGCGGCGCCGCAGATGCCCGGCATTGAGCCCGACGATGGGATCGTCGTCGCGGTCCGTGCGGCGGGTCGAGTCGAGCGCAGCGACCGTCGCCCGGCTGAAATATGCCGGCGCGCCTGCGCCGTCCTGGTCGGTCTTGCTGCGGGAGATCCGGACGGCGGCGGAGCCGTCAGGCTGGCGGTCCAGGTCCGACCATCGCAGCGCCAGCGCCTCGCTCACTCGCAGCAGCCCGTCGCGCATCATCATCACGACCGCGATGGTGTGACGCATCCGGTCGTCGTCGAGCTGCTCGGCGACCGCGCTCATGCGCTCCACCTGGACACGGCGCAGGCCGCGTCGCTTGCCGCGTCCGGGTGCAGCCCGGCGCATCGCGCCTCGGATGCGGCGCCTGTCGCTGGTGGTCGTGGCGATGCCGTCCACGGCGGCGGCGACCCCAGCGCGCAGCACGGCCAGCGTCGCCGGTGCATCGCCCGCAGCAGCACGGGCAGCGAGCCAGCGGGCGATGCTGTCGCCGTCGGCGACGGTCGGATCGACGCCCGCCGACCGACACCACGCCGCCCAAGAACGCCATGCCGCGCGGTAGCGGCGCCGAGTCGTCGCAGCGAGATCGTCGCGGCAGGCGAACGGGTCGTCCGTGTCGGCGTCCCGTCGCTGCTGCACGCGACGCACATTAGCTGAGCTCCGCGGCTGCGAGCACCGGCGTCGAGGTGTGGCTGCTGACGACGTGCGCCACGCCTCGGCGGCACGGCGCGCACGCCCCGGCTCGGCCAGCTGCCAGATCGCGCAGATCGGCCCGATCGCCCCAAGTCAGCACGTGGTCGGCGGCCCGCTGGACGCCGCGGCGGGCGCACCACCAGCAGCCCAGACCGTCGGGAGCATCAGGATGGATCACCAGCGGCCCGTCGGTCACGGCGTCGCTCCGAGCTGTGCGAGCCGGATGCGGTGGGCGCCGAGCTCGGCGAGCGGCTCCGCGATCGACCGCATGAGCTCCAGCAGTCCGGCATGGCTCGCGCACAGCGTCATCGAGGCGTGATCGCATCCGCACGGCTCCACGCGGGCGCCGCCGCAGTCGCACCCGGCGACCATGCAGACGCCGTCGGCCGTCACGGTCGACGCTCGCCGCGTCGTCCGTCCGTCTCGACGGCCCGCCGCTCCCGCCGCAGCCGCTCGGCGCGCTGCTCCCGCTGCCGGCGCAGCCGCTGAGCACGCTGCTCAGGCGTCTCAGCCGCCCGCCGATCCCGCAACCGCCGCTGCCGCTCCGCGCGCTGCTCGTCCGTCCCACCCGCCTGCCGCTCCCGCTGCCGCTCCCGCTGCCGATCCCGCTGCCGCCGCTGCTCAGGCGTCTCAGCCGCCAGCCGCTCCCGATGCCGCTCCCGATCCCGACGGCGCCGCTCCGCACGCTGCTCAGGCGTCTCAGCCGCCCGCCGATCCCGCTCCCGATCCCGCCGCCGACGCAGCCGCTCCGCACGCTGCTCAGGCGTCTCAGCCGCC
>VXLM01000125.1:0-2537 GCA_009841605.1 Dehalococcoidia bacterium | reverse complement strand
CCGATCCCGCCGCCGACGCAGCCGCTCCGCACGCTGCTCAGGCGTCTCAGCCGCCTGCCGATCCCGCCGCCGACGCAGCCGCTCCGCACGCTGCTCAGGCGTCTCAGCCGCCCGCTGCTCCCGATGCCGGCGCTGCCGATCCCGCTGCCGGCGCAGCCGCTCCGCGCGCTGCTCAGGCGTCTCAGCCGCCCGCCGATCCCGCTGCCGGCGGTTCCGCTCAGCGCGCCGCTCGGCCGTCTCAGCCGCCCGCCGCTCGTCGAGCCGGTTCGGCTCGGCGGCGCGTTGATCGTCGGGTCCTGGGCTGTCACTGATCTGCCGCACGGCGCGGACCCTAGCCGCTGCGCGAAATGCGCGTGAATGGCAATTCACGCGCATTTCGGCGCCTCGGCGGCGGGGCGGCGGCACGCCACGCCTCGTCCAGCCTCCCGCACCAGTGGGCGGCATCGATCGCCGCGCAGCGGTCCTGCCATTCACCGCGCGACACCGGCCGCCCGCAGCCGCTGCATCGACGCCCGGCGACGACCTGCTCGGTCCATGTCGCGCGGGCGCATCCGCAGCGCGTCGCGCCGACAGCCTCGCCGCGCTCACGCGGGGAGCGGCCCGCCTCGTCGAGCGCCGGCCATGCCGCGCCGCTGGGGCTCACGTGGCCGGCTCGCAGTCCGGCCATCGGTCGAGGCACGGCTGGCACCATTTCCGCCGGTCGTGCCAGGTGTCGTGACACGTCGCCCGCCATTTCTCGATTTCGTCGCGGCGGCAGAGGCCGAAATCGTCCCAGTCGTGGAGGTCGTCGCGGCCCCGGCCGCCGGCCGGTCCTGCTCCGCGGACCGGCTCAGCGGTCATCGCTCGCGTTCGGGGCGCGACCGGCGGCGGCATCCCTGGCGCGCCGCCGAGCTCGATAGTCCCGCATCCGGTCGCGCTGCCATGCGCGGCACAGAGCGCAGCGGCAGCCGGCCCTCCAGCCGTAGTTCGTCCCGTGGCTGCGGCCGCCGCTCATCGGGCCCGCCAGCAGGCCTCGTGCCATGTCGGATCCGCCGGCAGCAGATCCGACTGGCCGGTGAACCGGCATCGGCCGTCGTGGCCGGCGAGCTTGCGACAGTGCTCGCCGCGTCCGCGGCGGCGACGGCAGCCGGTCTCGGCGTGGCGGATCGGCTCGATGCACACGACGCCGTTCGGCCGGCCGCCGAGCAGCTCGCCGCAGCCCGCGCACCTGGTCTGTGTGCAGTCGCGCTCGCGGATCACGAGTCGACGGCCTCGAACGAGTGCTCCGCGCAGAGCGAGCAGATCGGGACCGGTCCGTCGCCGGGGCCGAAATAGAGCTCCTCGCAGCTCGCGCAGCCATCGGTCGGCTCGCCGTCGTCGGACGCCGCGATGATCACGGCGTCGAAGACCATCGGGTCGCCGTCGTCCCAGTCGTTGCGCGCCGCACGACAGGCCGAGATGCACCGACGCGGTGCATCTCGTAGATGTCCGCCGAGTCGGCCAGCATCGACGCGTGCTGCTGGCAGCACTGTGCGACGACGACTGTGCCGGCAGGGTGCCGCTGCCGCACCTCCCAGTCGGCGGGATGCGGGCACGGGCCGTTCAGCATCCGGCTGGCGTCGTGGGCGGGGTCGGCCGGGTCGAACTCGGGCCAGCCCCTCTGCTGGCATCGTGCGGCGGAATCGGTGGTCATGGTGGGTCTCCTCAGTCGTGCAGGATGCGGTGTGCCTCGCCGACGCAGCGCACGTCGCTGAGGAATCCGGGGCGGGCGAAGATCAGGTGCGTGGTCCGCGCGCAGGCGGCGGCTCGGATTTGGCAGCGCGCGGCACCTCGTGATGTGCGGTGCTGGACTCGGCATCCCAGCACCCCGCAGTCGTAGACGGGTGATGTCGATGTCGGTGTCTCGGTGGTCATGGTGGGTCTCCTGTCGGTCTCTAGCCGTGCTGGCTGATCCAGCCCGACGCCTCGATGCGGGTCATCGTGCGGGGGTCAGGCATGTGGTCGGCGGCGTCGCAGCAGCAGCCGTCGCGGCGCAGCCGCTCCAGGCGGGCGATCTGCTTGTCGGTGGCACCGGTGCCGCCGTCTCCGGCGGTGGGCCTGGCGGGGGCGGCGGGCTCGTCGGCGGGCTTGGCGGCGGGCTCGTCGGCAGTCCTGACGACGCCGTTGCGGCCGGTGGTGCCCTTGCGGGCGTCGGCCTGCTGGCGGGCGACCCTGCTGACGATCTCGCGGATGAGCCGCTCAGCGTTGCGGACGGCGAACCGGCCGCCTTCGCCGGCTTCGGCGCGGTCCAGGCAGTGGAGCGCCCGCTCCATCTCGGCGATGCCGTGGCTGCTGGCCTGCGCCATCCAGTCGGCTGCCATCTGGCGGGGGGTGGGTGCTGGTGTCTGCTGCATGCCACCAGTGTAGCGTATGGTGCGCTACAGCGGGCGCGCTCGCGAGAAACCGCAGGTCAGAGGCCTTTTTTGATGCGGCGTGGGGGGGCGGGGGGCCGCCGCGGGGGGGGGGGAGGGGGGGGGGCGGGCGCCCCGCGGCCGGGGGGGGGCCGGGGGGGGGGGTTG
>VXLM01000121.1 GCA_009841605.1 Dehalococcoidia bacterium | reverse complement strand
GGCACCTTTATCATGATGTTAGGACGGTCGATGTCGGAGAAGAGCCGTCGCGCCTCGTGGATGGTGCCCTCGGTGTCGTGAGCCAACAGGGGGCTGACCTCGAACGAGGCGAAGCCGTCCGCTCCGCCCGTTCCGTCGAACACGGGGCGCAGCAGGTCGGCCGCGTCGCGGATGTCGGCGATGGCCATCGTCTCGAATATCTCACGGGTGCTCTTGCCCGCCTCGGCCAGACTCATCAGCTCGTCATCGTAGTCGGACGACTCGGTGATGGCTTTGTGGAAGATGGTCGGGTTCGATGTGAGGCCCGCGACCCCATCGTCGATGAGCCCCTGGAGCCCGCCCGACTTGATCATGGCCCGGCTGATATCGTCGTACCAGACCGACTGTCCCATATCCCGGAGGCTCTGTATCGGCGTGACCATATACTGCAACTCCTCCCTGTAGCCCTGCCGTGCGGCGATTCTCCCCAATTGTAGCGTGTTGCGGCGTTCGCGGATACTCGATACGCGATCCCCAATATCGGGTTCACGTTATCTTCACCGGCGGGATTGAAACGCCCGTGCTTTTCCTATAGCCTGTGTGCCCAATCCCGGAGCGCGGCAGGGCGGCACGTTCCGTCCTCCGCCAACCGAAAGGAACGAAGGCTCATGGACAACATCGACCTTGCGAGTCTGAACTACCTCGCGATCATCGTCGGGGTTATCATCAACCAGGCCCTGGGTGCGGCGTGGTATGGCGCGCTGGGCAAGCCGTGGATGGCGGAGGTCGGCTTCACGCAGGAGGACCTGGAGGCCATGAAGGGGACTGCGCGGCAGTGGTACCCCTACGTCGTGGCCATCGTGGGCGCGCTCATCTTCACCACGGGCCTCGCGGTGCTGATCCAGGGGATGGCATCGGACAACGTCCTTTGCGGCCTCATACTCGGCCTGATTGCGTCTGTCGGGTTCATCGCGACGTCGTACGCGACAACCTACAGCTTCGAGGGCCGCAGCGTGAAGCTCTTCCTCATAAACAGCGGTTACCCGGTGATCTCGTATTCCATCATCGGGGTACTTCTCTCCGTCTGGCAGTAGTCAGGCAGGGGGGTCTGTTTTAGCCTGACATTTCCTGACATTTTCGGACATCCCTTTCTCAGAAACGGGATATTCCGCGTGTGCGTAAGGATCTTTGTCCCGCGTCCACTTTGTACCTCGCGTCCGCCCAAGGAGAGGTTGTCGTTTTGAGTCCCGCGGACGAACCGCAGAAGGTGCAGGGAACGCAGGAGAAGATGTTTATGGCCTAAACGGTCCGGCTTTGGAACACCCTTATGAGCTATGCCCCCTTCGCCCACCGCGCGAGGGCCTTGTCCGGCGAGGGTATCTCGTCCAGCGAGGTGTAGTAGTTGTCCTCCCAGCCGCGCTCGGGGAGTCCGGTAAACAGCATCAGGTTCAGCGGGTACTCCTCGCTCTCGACGACGCGGCGGAAGTCGTCGCGAAACAGGAACGTGGGCTTGCCCAGGGCGATGGCCATGCCGAGCTCGACCATGACGCCCTCGTCGGGAGGAACGCCGTTGACGACGGCGAAGATGGCGTCCGACTCAGCCACGTCGCGAAAGTCGGCCTGCCCGATGCGGTAGGCCCAACCTGCCTCCGCGAAGTCCACCTGGTTATTCCGCTCGAATGGCTCCCACACCTCCAGCCCCAGCGCCTCCAGCGCCTCTACCAGTGGCGGCAGCAGCTCCGCCTTCTGCTGGGCAGAGAAGCCATAGGGATTGGCGAGGTAGATGGTCTTGGGCATGGGTGGGGTTTATTTGAGGCCCTGACGGCGGTGGTAGTCGGATTCTGTCTAGCCGGACTTGCAATAACGGAGAGGTTCACATTGACGTTGGACAGCCGGAATTGGACTGAGACACTCGAGGCCTTCAGAACTCGTTGAACGCCTCTAACAGCTTCATCACGGCCGTCATGTTAAGTTCATCGCCCTTATACCGGCACTCATAGAGCCCCTGTAGGTTAGAAGGAAGATCTACACCTTCCTCGACCAATAGAACGAAATTATCACGATATAGCGCCATAGCCGCGCCGATCTCTATGAGGACGTTTTCATTGATTAGTTCAACTACTTCCCCGTTCTCGTCCATAAAGACACGTTCAGAGTCTACATGGATCACGGCAGCCTTACACGTCCTCATATCGTCCATGACCTTCTGAGGTACGGGTTTAGCGGCAGTCTCGTGCTCCATAGCTATAACAGGTTCAAGTTTGCCATATGCTACGAGTTGCTTAATCTGGTCCAATATCTTGCGATTTTTTCCGTGGGTGATGAAGACTCGGTTATTGTCTGCCGTCGGATCACTTACCTCACTAGGCTTAGATCCGTCGGCATCGGGTTCAGCCGGTGATTCATCGTCCGTCGATTCCTCCACATCAGTTTGTTCTGAGGAAACTACATTCTCTGATGTCTCTACAGCTGAGCCCTCTACGAATATCCTCGCTGCGTCTGTATCAAACTCGAAGCGGGTTGGCATTCCTTTGCGCCCAATTTTAAGTACTCCGAGGTCAGCACCCTGTGCAATCTGGAAGAAGCATATCGCTTGGTCGTTTAGGATTTTGTCATTTTCTGAAACTTCGTCCCTAAAGTGCTCGTGCCAGTTTGCGGCCACATCTGTCGCCGAGAAAGACTCCTCGCGTCCATGCACAGCCCGCTCAACCACTGCGGCGTATGGCCCAATTTTGCGAATGACTTCACGCAACACACTGCTCCTTGCGGCACCGGAGTCTCGAACGCAACGGCGTCCTTGCTCGGTGATCTTCATCTTGTTGTCATCAGTGTCCTCAATTAGCTCCCAGAATTTCAGTGCCGTGAGCTTACGTCCATCGAGGCGCTTCTTGTCCACAACGGCCCTCGCCTCGGCAAGCGTAGCTCCTGTAGGCTTGGTCGCGAGATACTTACAAACCGCATCTATGTCTTCAACGGTTGTACGAATTGGTAGACTCATACAAACCTCCTTTAATACGCGGCTTATTATAAGGTGCGCTCTATTGAATGTCAAACAGTGCGCTGTATAACACCGCCCAACAGATCATCGGTTCGGCGAGAAAGGGGCAAGGCATCCTATCAAGGATTCAGTCGAGTATCCTGTTGCCAGTAGTAGCAGCGTGGAGTTAGAGGTTACTAAATTCTACGACTAGAACCGCCAGTGGAGTCAAACAAGGATAATACTCACGAATCCTTAGAAAGTGTTCTGATAAAAAGCGTCTTAGAATTCACGCGCGCCTTTGACTCTTGTAGGGCCTACAATTCCAGCCCTTTGATCATAGACACGTGACCACCGATCCACGACCACCCCCTACCCCCCGATGTGGTACATCTCCACTTTTTCGCGGGTACGGAGCTCGTCGGTCATGGAGGCGCGTTCTTCGGAGTAGCGGTCGTCGCGGACGCGCCAGCGGCGGGTGATGATCTCCGCGAGGTCGGCGTCGGACGCCCCGGCGCGTAAGGGGCCTCGCAGGTCGGTGCCGACGTTGGCGAAGAGGCAGGTGACGATGCTGCCCTCCGGCGAGAGGCGCAGACGTGTGCAGTCGCCGCAGAAGGGCTGGGTCACGGACGCGATGACGCCGATCTCGCCCGTGCCGTCCTTGTAGCGGTAGCGCCGCGCGACCTCGCCGTGGTAGTTCGCCTCGATGGGCTCCAGGGGGAGCTCGGCGTCGATCATGGAGACGATCTGTGCTGCCGACACCACGTCGTCCATGCGCCAGCCGTTGAGGGTGCCCACGTCCATGTACTCGATGAAGCGGAGGATGTGGCCGCGCTCCTTGAAGTAGCGAGCCATGTCGACGAGGGTGTGGTCGTTCATGCCGCGCTGGACGACGGCGTTGACCTTGATAGGAGTCAGCCCCACGCTCTCCGCGGCCTCGAGACCCTTGAGCACGGTGTCCACGCCGAAGTTGCGCCCGTTCATCTTGCGGAAGACCTCGTCGTCGAGGCTGTCGAGGCTGATTGTCACCCGCTGCAGTCCCGCGTCCTTGAGCGTCTGCGCCATGGACGGGAGCAGGTAGGCGTTGGTCGTCATCGTCAGGTCTTCGATGCCGTCCACCCCGGCAAGCTGCTCGACGAGGGACTCGATGCTCTTTCGAACGAGCGGTTCTCCACCCGTCAGCCGGACCTTCACCGCCCCCAGGTCCACGAAGATGCGCACGAGCCGCACGATCTCCTCGAACGTCAGCAGCTCCTCGCGTGGCAGAAACTTGTAGCGCTCGCCGAATATCTCCGCCGGCATGCAGTACGGGCAACGGAAGTTGCACCTGTCCGTCACGGAGACGCGGACGTCCCGCAGCGGGCGGTTGTATGTGTCGTTTACGGTTGTGGGTGTCATGGTCTAGTCGCGAGTGCCGTCGGGCTGTTGGGGAGTATGCCCCCTCTCTGCATCTCTCCTCCGGCGGGGGAGAGATGGGTAGGCATCACCCTCACCCCAGCCCTCTCCCACGACGGGAGAGGGGGTATGTTGGTGAACATTATTGATTGACCGCACGTTCCATGCTCCGGTCCCTTCTTACACTTTCCAGTCTCGACCGCGCAGGGCGGCGATGACCGACTGGCTTGCGCGGCCACGGTGGCTCACGCGGTTCTTCTCGTCGAATGACAACTCCGCCATCGTCCTGTCCATATCCGGGATGTAGAAGAGGGGATCATACCCGAAACCCGATGCGCCCCTCGGCCTGTCGGTTATCACGCCCTCGCACCGGCCCTCGTAGAGCTCGACCGGAGCGTCCGGCCGGGTCAGGGCGATGACGCATCGGAATCGCGCCGTCCACATCTCCTTAGGTATATTGTTCAGCTTTTGAAGCAGGAATGCAATTCGGTCGTCGTCGGTGGCGTCCTCACCCGCATACCGCGCCGAGCGCACACCCGGCTCCCCGTCGAGTCCATCGACCTCCAGTCCCGAGTCGTCGGCGAGGGTAGGGAGGCCGCTCAGGCGCGCATATGCCTCGGCTTTGAGCGTGGCATTCTCCGCGTAGGTGACGCCCGTCTCATCGACGTCCACGTCAATGCCCAGGTCGGACAGGGACACCAGCTCAAACGGCGTCCGAGCGAACATCGAGGAGAACTCCCTGAGCTTACCCGCGTTGTGGGTCGCGATCAGGATTTTTTGTGAAGGGGGAGTCAAGTCGCGTCACGCGATGATATGAGGAGAGCCGACCCTAGTGTCTTGTTTCTGGGGTTCGTTGTATAAATGCGGGTGGGTCCCCGGGAGTCACCCTCACCCTAGCCCTCTCCCACGACGGGAGAGGGGATTTTCATAGGCTGATTTGTTCGATGAATCTCTGACACAGGACACTAGTCCGCGGCCTCTTCCATCTCGGCGGTGTACTCGCCCCTCCGGGCAGCGGACGTGACCTTTGCGCGGTGGTAGTAGGCCGCCTGCGCGGCAGGGATGTTCGCGGCAACGCCGTTCCACGCCTTGAGCGGTGCGGCCTGCAGACCCCGACCGTAGGAGAAGCTCAGCTCCCACGGCACACCGCACGACGCGGCGTAGCGGTTGATGGCGTCGAGGTTGACTGTGGCCTCGTCGTCGGACTGCCCGCCCGACAGGAAGACGACGCCCGGCACGGCGGCAGGAACGGTGTTCAGGAAGCAATTCACTGTCATTTCGGCCACCTGCTCGGCGCTCGCGCGGTTTGATGCGTCCTTGCCGGAGAGGACCATGTTCGGCTTGAGCAGAGTGCCTTCGAGCGCGACACGGTGCGTGCCGAGCTCGTAATACACCTCGCGCAGCGTCTCGGTCGTGGCCTCGTAGCAGGTGTCGATGTCGTGGTCGCCGTCCATGAG
>VXLM01000005.1 GCA_009841605.1 Dehalococcoidia bacterium | reverse complement strand
GGCCCCAACCCGCCGCCGGAGTCAGATCGTCCAGCGGCGAGATAGCGATGAAGACGATTCCAATTGGGATGTGCCCGAGACCGATGAGGAGGGGAAGAGTAAGGTGCGACTTAGCGTAGTGGTAGAGGAACGCCTTGTCGAGGACGCCGATCATCCCTATTACGGCGGCGCTGAGGAGGGTAACGACTATCCAGGACACTGCTGTTTCGGAACGGTCGGACTATGAGGCAAGATGAGTTAAGTCCACGTATTCGCAAACGGCTTCGCTTAGGTGTATCCTGTTCGCCGTCCGTCGTGGCGTCACGGCGTTCCATTATAGACGAACTCAGATACGAGCGAACAATGATAAAGATCGGCTGCAACTACCTCAGCTACAAGAGCGTGGGCATCGAGGTCGAGGACTTCATCCGCACCTGCTATGACCTTCGTCTCGACTGCCTCGATTTCCACCTGCGTGCCTTCCCTTCAACCGATGTCTCATACCTGCTCGGAATCAAGCGTCAGTGCCTCGACCTCGGGCTGCCCATTGGCTACCTCGGCGTTGCGGGCGGGTTCGCCGGAGACGAAGACACCCAGCGGGCGAGGGTCGAAGACGCCAAGGCCGCAATCGACGTGGCGCTCATCCTAGGCTCGCCTCTCATCAGGGTGTTCGGCTGGCAGACCCAGGAGACCGAGAACCGTGACCCGCTCTTTGCCGCGCTGGCTCGCTGCCTCAGGGAAGTCAGCGAATACGGCGCCGAGCGAGGCGTCGTCGTCGCCCTCCAGAACCACGACAACCGCAACCTCGCCGCCACCGGTCCGGATTGTCTTCGCATAATAGAGAACGTCGACCACCCGAACTTCTCGTTCATCATGGACACCGGCCAGTGGCTCGGATCGCCCGGCGCTTCCGGCGAGACCGACCCTGATGCCGACATCTACGGCTACATGGAGCAGACCCTGCCGTACGCGAGCTACGTGCGGTGCAAGTTCTACAAGATCGCCAGTGGAACGGAAGAGCTCCTCGACTACGAGCGCATCGCCGGCATCCTCAAGGCCGCGAACTACAACGGGTGCATCTCCATAGTCTACGAAGGTCAGGAGCCTGATGACCGCACCGAGCTGATCGGCAAGGCCGACCGGTACTTGCGCGACCTCCTGGCCGAGTAGGGCAGGGCCATTCCCAAACGTAATCTGAGGAGAAGAACGTGATCGTCGATACTCATCTGCACGTGTGAAGCAGCGACTACGAGACCTACCCCATGGCGGACGGCAGGACTTCCAGCGAGGACGGCAGCGTGGAGTTCCTGAACACCAAGATGGACGAGGCCGGCGTCGATAAGGCCGTCATCGTCCAGCCCATCCACTACGTTTTCGACAACACCTACGTCAGTGACGTTCTCAAGCGTTTCCCCGGCAAGTTCGCAGCAATTGGTCTCGTCAACCAGTTCGAGCCCGGAGCCGCCGACCGTTTGGAGGCCCTCGTAACCGAGCACGGCTTCAGTGGACTTCGCATTCACCTAACCCGCCCCGACCATCCTTCTATGTGGGCCGGGCCCGACCAGGACGCCATCTGGGAAAGGGCCGCCAAGCTGGGCGCGAGCTTCATCTCGCACGGCCCATCCGTCCACTATCCCGACATCGAGCCGATCATTGCGCGGCATCCCGACGTCCCAATCGCCCTCGACCACAACGGCGGCGCGCCACGCATCGAAGACCCTCCGTACCCCGGCATGACGCCTGTCCTGAATCTCGCCAAGTACCCAAACGTCTACGTCAAGCTCATCCCACACAAGGAAGAGGAGCCGTTCCCCTATAAAGACTCGTACGATGCCTTCAAGCGCCTCTACGACGCCTTCGGCCCGCAGCGTCTCATGTGGGGTACGAACTTCCCCGGCGTCGAACGCGAGACCAAGTACGCGCCTGCCCTCGAGGTGTTCCAGGAGCACATCGACTGGCTCACCGGGGAAGACAAACGATGGCTCCTCGGCGAGACCGCCATGGGCATCTACAACTTCAACGAGGCCTGACGACCGCAGCGCCTGTCATTCCTCTGAGAATTACCCCCTCCCATAAGGACGATTCGCGAATCGCCCTTACTGCCATTTCATCATTGGTCGTGTCGGTGACAACCGACATGAACGATTGATATGAAAGTGAACGCCAAAACCCCTTATCGTCATTCCCGCGAAGGCGGGAATCCATCTTTGGTCACTGCCACAAACCGAGTGCCGACAGCGAACGCCCTACCACTTTCATTGCTGGTTGTGCAGGCCGCAAGGCTGCATGAGCGACTCCTGCCAATGACTTCTCCCGATTTGACGAACAAGAACGAATGTACCATACTGTTCATATGCGACTGTCCACGGCCCGCACTCGCGACAACAAGGGAATGGCGCAAAATGGCGCAAAATGGCACTTACAAAACAAAGAAAAAGCCCGGAGGCGCATGGACATGCGCTTTCCCGTCTTGACCTGTGCCACGCAACCCGGCGAAGCTTTGAACGTTACAATAACGAGCCAAATGCATCAGAATGCATCAAAATGCATCAGATATCTGCGATTTCATCGGTTTGACGCCCCCCACCTCTCCCAAGCGCACCCGCACAGTCCTTCATGGCCCCGAAAACAACCCTCGCCCAATCTCCCCTGCTGCCACGATCATGATTGGTGGTGCCGATGACAACCCTCATGAGATACTCCAAGCGAACCAACGTAGCATCTGTCATTGCTACGAAAATAGGCTCCGACAATCCCGTCGTAGGGGCGACCCTTGTGGTCGCCCGTCTTCGCCTTCCGCATGTTTTCATTGCAGGTGGTGAGGGTGGTAACCCTCATGAGATATTCCGAACGAAGCGGAGCAAAGTGAGGAATCTAAAGTCCACCTCCCGCAGTACTTTCCGCATAGCTGAAACAGTCCCATTAGAGGCTTGAGCCCCCTTCGCCTCTTCTGACATGACCATGATCGGAGAGCATTCCCGTGCCTAATCCAATCCCTCTTCCCGACTGGAACGACGGCTATCCCGACCCCGAACGCCTGCGCCACGAGGTCTCGCACATGGCCGATGCCATCGTGGAAACGCTCCTCGACAACATCCCCAGCGAAGAAATTAGGGCGATCTACCTGAAAGGCTCCGTCAAGAAACGGTGGGACACCCCGATCGACTACGTCCCGGAGGCGAGCGACCTCGACGTCCACGTATGGTTCCACGACGACGACTGGGAGCAGTCCCTCTTCAGCGACCTCGATCAGGCCTTCATAGTGCAGCGAGATATCGGAGTGAGGTTTCGGCGGAAGTGTCCCCAGCCGATACATACTCCGCGTCCCCAAATAATGATCCTGAACACCCTCCTCCGCAGGCCCGGCTACATGCACTCTCCGCCGGACTCGGCAAGTGTTCTGTTCGGCGAGGACTACCCGGTCGCCGACTATTCCGGGGCAGACGAGATCCAGCGTTACAAGTGTCACGACATGCTCGCTCTCGCCGACATTGTGGATCGTTATCCCTATCGAGTCTTCGACCGTCCGGACAAGTACCTCGTCGAGCTGCTCCGAGACCTCTCATTCCGCGTGTCCCCCATAGGTCCCATCATCCTGCAGCTTGCCGGACTCGATCCCATGACCGTCTGGAGCATGAACCGGACGCGGGTCACGCGCGCTTTGGAGGACATCGGCGAGCGCGATCTCGCGGAGACCTACGTGGGCTACTTCCTCGCTCGCTGGCGCTGGTTCCTCTCTGCAAGTGACGACTTGGACGCCGTGCGTGACACAGTTAGGTCCGCTCTAGCGGTACTGGATCGTGCCAAATCCGTCGCCAACGCCCACCTCTCCCAAATGGAGACCTGATACCCTTAAACTAAAACCGAGACGGAGGGCAATCATGGACCTGTACATACTCCGACACGGCAAGGCCGAACCATACGGGCAGGGCTACCCGTCCGATCACCTTCGTCCCCTCATGCCAAAGGGCCGCAAGCGGACCAAGCAGTCGGTGAAGGGCATGAAGGCCGTCGGTGTGAACGTCGATCTCATCGTGTCCAGCCCGATACTCCGCGCCCGGCAGACGGCCGAAATCGTCCATGAGGGATTGGGCCTGAA
Source organism: Dehalococcoidia bacterium (assembly GCA_009841605.1). GTDB lineage: Bacteria > Chloroflexota > Dehalococcoidia > Lucifugimonadales > VXLM01 > VXLM01. The sequence continues at coordinate 1,766 of VXLM01000005.1, read as the reverse complement.
AGAACCCGTCGAGTTCTCCGACTCCCTCGCGTCCGGCAGCGTTACAGGCGTGATGAGCGCAATCCAGGCTTACTACCATCTCGACGGCGTAATGCTCGTCGGCCACGAGCCGACCTTGAGCGAGCTCATATCGACCATGTCGTCCGGCTTGTACCACGTGGCCTTCAATCTCAAGCCCGGTGGCCTCTGCAAGCTCCGGGTTAACACGGCCCGCATCGCCCAGTCCGCCACTATCGAGTGGTTCCTCCCTCCCAGACTGCTCGCGGCAATGGGCTAGGTCGCGTTGGCGCGTACCGCGAATTCCTAACGGGTTCCCATCCCGGCATGAAGGTTAACTAGACCATAACCTTGTATAGTAATTCGCACTCGTACTCGGAGGCCCAAAGAATGCCCACTCTCGATGAACTGCTTGCCCAGGTCGACGCAGCCCGCGACGACATCGTCCGCCTGGAGCAAGACCTTGTCCGGATCCCGTCCGTCAACACCGGCTTCATGCCCACCGGCAACGAGACCGCCGTCTGCGACTACATACGCGACTGGCTGGCCGAGGACGGAGTGGACAGCGAGACCCTCGAATCCGCGCCGGGCAGGGGAAATATCATCGCCAGCCTGAAGGGCCACTCCGATAGTCCGGGCCTCATGTTCATGGCCCACCTCGACGTTGTCCCGGTCGAGGACGAGACCAAGTGGACCTACCCGCCATTCAGCGCCACCATCGCCAATGGCCGGATCTACGGTCGTGGTTCCTCCGACTGCAAGGCCCTCCTCACCGCCCAGATGATGGCAAGCCGCATCCTCGTCCGCAACTCCGTGGAGTTGAAGGAAGACCTGCTGCTCTCATTCTCCGCTGACGAAGAGCACGGCGGCCGATATGGTGTCGGTTGGCTGGCCGACAACCACCCGGAGAAGATAACCGCTCCCTACGCCGTCAACGAGGGAGGCGGCCAGCCGGCAGATGCCGCCGGAAACCTGGCATACATCGTGAATCTCGGCGAGAAGGGTCGCCTCCAGATCGAGATCGAGGTCAAAGGAGAGAGCGCCCACGCCTCCGTTCCATGGATGGGCACCAACGCGCTGTACGGCGTCGCTCAGGTGCTCGAACGAATTGAGCACTACGAGCCGGAGCGCGATACATCCGCCGTCATCTTCCGCCACCTTTCGAAGTTCGCCATCGAGGACGTGCCATCGCCGGAGAACATCGACTCGATCATCGACGAGTTCGAAGCTCGCGACCCTCGCATGGCAACCACACTTCGCGCGGCCTCGCGGATGACGCTCACGCCCACCATCATCGGCGGCGGCATCAAGTCGAACAGCGTGCCCGAGACGATCAACATCACCTGCGACGTGCGGACGCTCCCCCACCAGGACGACGAGTACGTTCGCGCCGAGCTTACCCGGCTGTTCGACGGAATTCCGGGGGTCAGCTTCGACATTGATTACATGGCAGTCCCGAACGCCTCTTCACCTGACACCGAGTTCATGCGGCACATTCAGAACGTGACCGAGTACGTGCTCGGCGGACGCTCGATCGAGTGGATCCCCGGCCTCTGCGTGGGATTCACCGACTCCCGCTTCACGCGGCCCCTCGGCGTAGTCACCTACGGCTTCGACGGCACCCACCCCGATGACAACCCGCTGGAGAACAACGTGCACGGCACCGACGAGTCTGTCAGCATTCGCACCCTCGTCACCAGCACCAAGATGCGGCTCGCGGGGGCGTTCGCTGGAGAGTCTACGGATCGGACGCGGGCGGAGGGCTGACG
>VXLM01000141.1 GCA_009841605.1 Dehalococcoidia bacterium | reverse complement strand
GCTATGGCCGACTGGCCGCCGGTACGTCGAGGGTCCGACTATACGCCTATTATAACATCGCGGGACTTGGAGCCGTCACTTGGGCCGACGATGCCTTCTTCCTCAAGCTGATCCATGAGGCGGGCGGCTCTCGGGTAGCCGATTCGCAGACGACGCTGGAGCAGTGAGGTGGATATCTTCTTCTGGCGGGTGGCGAGCTCGATGGCCTTGTCCATCATGTCGTCGCGGCCTTCGATGTCCTCGTCATCGCCGTCCGCATCGTCGGACTCGACTCCTCCGACCGGCTCAAGGTTGATGTCGGCCATGGGGCCGCGAGGCGTCGTCTTCCAGAACGATACGAGGTTTTCGATTTCCTGGTCGGAGATGAACACGCCCTGAACACGCTCCGGCCTGGACATGTCCACGCTCTGATAGAGCATGTCACCCTTACCAAGGAGCTTTTCCGCGCCCGCGGTATCGAGGATGGTGCGCGAGTCGACCTGGGATGTGAGTGCGAAGCTCACGCGGCTTGGGAAGTTGGCCTTGATGAGGCCGGTCAACACGTCTACCGACGGGCGCTGTGTGGCTACGATGAGGTGTATTCCCGTCGCGCGTCCAAGCTGTGCCAGACGGCAGAGGGCCTGCTCAACATCGACGGAGGCGGTCATCATGAGGTCGGCGAGCTCGTCGACCGCAACGACGAGATACGGCATACGGTCGGGCGACTTCCTGTTGTAGCTGTCGATGTTGCGGACCCCGATCTCCTCCATCCGGCGGTAGCGGTCCATCATCTCGCGTATGAGGCCACGGAGGAGGCTGACGACCTGGTCGGTCTCGACGACGACCGGCGTGAGGAGATGTGGAATGCCGTTGTATGGCGTGAGCTCGACGCGCTTAGGATCGATCAACAGCAGGCGCAGCTCGGAAGGGTCCTTTTCGATGAGCAGGCAGGAAATGATCGTATTGACAAACACGCTCTTGCCGCTGCCGGTTGAGCCGGCCACGAGCAAGTGCGGCATTTTGGCGAGGTCGATGTTGACGGTCTCGCCGCTGCCGCCCTTGCCGATTGCGACGGGCAGCTTGGCCTTCTTGCGCATTTTGTCGAACTCGCGGTCCTGCATCACGTTCCGCAGAGTGACGAGGGCAGGGTTGGGATTGGGCACCTCGACACCGACGAGCGACTTGCCCATGACCGGAGTCTCGATGCGAATGCTGGGAGTCCTGAGCGCTAGTGACAGGTCCTTTTCTCTGGCAGTGATGGCGTCAACCTTGACCCTCGTCTTGGTCTCTACGCGGGTCTTCATCTGCCTGCCCTTTTCGTCGAGCTTGGGCTTGCCGTCAGCGTCGGTGACGTTGACCTGCTTCTGTCTGCGGATCCATCCGGGTACGAGTCCGTACATCGTCACCGTCGGGCCCGGCTGGGCGTCCTCGACCTCCACCTCGACTCCGTAGTGTCCGAGGGTCTCGCGGATTGTGTGGGCGGTCTCGTTCATCTCTTCCTGCGTGATTCCCCCCTCGTTGGCGTCCACGAACATGGAGAGCGACGGCTTTTTCCAAGAGGCCGCGCCCATCACAGCCTGCATCATGGACATCATTCGCCCGTGACCGTCATTCGCGGCTGCGTCAGGATCAGCCTGATGGGAGGGCCCGTTCTCGGAGTCCAGCGCTCCACCGCCCCACAGCCTGTTGAACTTCCTGCCCGACACATCGTGGTCGTCAGCGTCCGACAGGGAGTGATCCGCCACGTGGTCGACTACGACACCGTTGCCGTTATCGGCGTCGTGGACAGGATCGGGGGCAAAGGCGCTCCGACGTTCCGGGTGCTTCGGCTCCGCGAGGTACGCAGGCAACCCATTGAGCCCAGCTTCCATTGGGGGCTCGAACGACTCAATTGGTTCTTCATCGACGGGAGGGTCAGCGTCGTCGTCGAGGGTGAGTTCCGGGTATTCGGAACGAGGCTCCCAAGCGGATGTGGGGGAAACCCTTTCACGGAACTCCTGCATCTCCATCGTCTGTCGGAGGGACTCGCTCCAGCGGCCTTGCGAGGGTGATTCCGAAGGGGATGGCGGTTTTGACTTGTCGGACTTCGGCCTTGCCTTGAACATCCGCTCGATGGCTCCGCCTACGCCCATCGCCAGAATGTACATGCCAAAGAAAGCGCTGCCCAACAGCGAGAGAGCGCCCAGCGCTAGACCGGGCGCGACGATTGCGACGGCGACGGCCAAGATAGCCGCGACTCTCAGAACGCCTAGCCAGACGATCTCTCCGGCTATGGCGTAGCCGACCGCGCCTCCGAGGGTAACGTCTCCCTCCAGCGTGAAGCGGGCAAGAGGGCCTTGGAACGGGGCGAAGAACGAGAGAACGCCGAGAAGGAAGGCAACCAGGAAGGGCGATGCGAGCCACAGGCGGTAGTGGCTGAACAGTGATTGGTGGACGAAGATGGCGAACGTAAACACGACCAACCATAGGACAACTACAACGACGCCGAGGCCGAGGCTCGAAATGACACTCTCTTCTATCGAGGCGGCGGTCAGCGAGATGGAGTCGCGGTACCAGTAGGCAGCGCCAGCCGCTGCTAAAAGCGCAGTCAACAGAACGATCCTGGCGTACCACGACGACAAGATCGAGCGGAGGAGCATCGAGGTCATGTTCGCGTTGCTAACGTCTTGCGCCATCGCCACACCACCGGGAAAGAGTATTTGCTTCGCGTACCGCGTATAGAGCCGGACACTCAGCTATCCGACCTTATTTTAAACTATTTCCCGAATTTTTCTAGTCTTTTGGCGAGTGTTTGGCGGGCGAATGGCGGCCTCTAATGACCGGGGCGCAATGCGAGGGGGGCGGCTATCGGATCGCCGGGAAGACGGTTGCGGCAGTGCGAGAGAGGCGGGCGCTAGGATCTATGGATACGCATTCCAGTAGCCTCTGCGGTCATCGGTGGGCAGGAAGAAGTAGAGGCTCTGGACCTTGCCACCATCATCGACATACCACGTGTAGCTTCCACGATCTTGGGTGGGTGTTGATTCGGCCGTGCCGGTACCGCTTGAGCCACCAACACATTCGCGATCGTGATCGGTGGACGCTGATTGGGGGATATCTTCGATGAACCCACCCCTTACTAGCACACAGAAGTCGATGAGGTAGTCGCGGCTATTGAACACAATGCATCCGGCAGGGGTTTCGGGATCGCATTCGGCACCTGAAGGGGTCGCCAAGGCGGCCAACCAGTGGTCGGCGATATCACCGTCATCCCGGCCGTCCGAATCAGACTGCTCTTCACCACTTTTGGACGGACAGTACAGCAGGTTACGGTCCCGTGCCGGGTTGTTTCTCACGTCGTCCCGATTCGGGCCGGTCCCTTCCCGCCACATAGGAGTGCCGCCACGGGTTCCCAATACGGGGTGAGGGGGCGGAAGCTGCTCATCGAATCTGGGTTCGTATTCTATGAGATCAATTGGATCATCCGCGTCGGCGCCGCCACACCTCTCTAGATAGAGGCGCGCGTTGGTGTCCCAAGCCGGTTTGCCCTCATTGGTATGACGTTTGCCCATGATGGGGTACTGGCGCACATTGTTGACTCGGTCGTTGCTGGGACTGTAGTAATACGCGTCGACGGCGAGCTGAATGATCCGGCGGTCGGCCTCGTAGGCCTGCTCCCTGGAGCTTTCGAGGAACCCTCTGATCGTAGGGATGGCAATGGCGATGAGGATGCCGAGGATGGCGATAACGACGATGAGCTCGATGAGCGTGAATCCATCGCCGGAATTCCCTACCCGGCGCAGGGCCTGATTAGCAGCACTCTGTATACGGCGCATGAAACGCATTATCACACAAGCTCCGTTTGGACGATGATGGTTGGACGCATTCGAGTCTCGTCGTAGAGGTATTTCGAGAGGGCGCGTTTGATCTTTGGCTCGATCTTGCCGTTCCGGCGCTCGCTCCCGTTGAGCTCGTCGAGGGCGTCGAGGACGATCTCCGAGGCTTCTTCGAGGATGCCATCGGACCCGTTAACGTCCAGAAAGCCCGAAGTCTTGACAAGGGGATGGCTCAGAAAATCTCCAGTTTCCTTGTCCAAGGTTACCGTGAGAGTCACAACGCCGTCACTGGCGAGCTTCCTGCGCTCGTCGAGGACCTTGCTCGTATCGTCCCAACGCCGGTGGCCGTCCACGTAAACGTGGCCAGCGGGGACTTCGTCGATTACCTCGCCGTAGTCTTCCCAAAGCGCCAGCACTTCGCCGTCCTCGAGCACGAAGGCGTTTTCGGGAGGGACGCCGACCGAGACGGCGAGTTCGGCGTGGGCGACGAGATGGCGGTACTCGCCGTGCACCGGAACGAAGAAGCGCGGCTTGACGAGGCTGAGCATCATCTTCAACTCTTCGCGGCTCGCGTGACCATGCACGTGGACCATGGCGACACGGCTGTAGAGTACCTTAGCACCCTGTCGGAGAAGGTTGTCGATGGTGCGTGCGACGAGAGTCTCGTTTCCGGGAATCGGGGAGGCAGAGACGATCACGGTGTCGCCTTCTTCTATCTCGACGTCCTGGTGCTCGCCATTGGCGATGCGGACGAGGGCCGAGGTCGGCTCTCCCTGCGCGCCGGTGGCGATGATCACCACCTGAGCGTGGGGCAGCTTGCGGGCCTCGTTCATGGAGACCAGCGTATCGTCAGGGACGCGGAGGTAGCCCAAGTTCCGAGCCATCTTCACATTGTTGACCATGCTCCGTCCGACGACGGTGACCTTGCGGTCGTACCTGACGGCGGCGTCGATGACCTGTTGTACGCGCGAGATGAGGGAGGCGAAGGTGGCGACCATCACGCGGCCGGTGGCCTGCGCGATCTCGCGGTCGAGTGTCTCGCCGACCACACGCTCGGACGGAGTGTAACCCTCGACCTCCGCGTAGGTGGAGTCGGAGCACAGGAGCAGGACGCCCTCTTCGGCCATCCTTGCGAGCGCGGAGAAGTCGGTACCCTTCCCGTCCTCAGGAGTGTGGTCGACCTTGAAGTCGCCGGTGTGAATGACAATTCCCAGCGGTGTTCTGACTGCGATGCCCATGGCGTCCGGTATGGAGTGGCACACACGGAAGAACTCGACGCCGAGCTTACCTATGGTGAACGGCTCGTAGGGCTGGACGACGTTCAGCCGCGCGTCGGCGAGTCGTCCGTGCTCACGCAGCTTGACGGTGATGAGTCCGTGCGTCAGCCGGGATGAGTAGATGGGCACGTCGATCCGGTCAAGGACGTAGGGCAGCGCGCCGATGTGGTCCTCGTGTCCGTGCGTGATGAGGATGGCCGTGATCTTGTCGGCATTCTCGACGAGGTAGGAGATATCGGGAATGACGAAATCGACTCCGGGCATGTTCTCTTCGGGGAACAGGACGCCCGAGTCGATGACGACGGCCTCGTCCTCGTACTCGATGACCATCATGTTCTTGCCGATCTCGCCGAGGCCGCCCAGCGGAATCACGCGCAGAGGAATGTCGTTCATCTAGGAGGTATCACTTCCGGCGGAAATAGGGGGCACACTTCCCATTCTACTAGAACGACCGTGTACGGGTAAGGGTTTTAACGATGTCGCCAACGGGTCATTTGCGCGGCGCAGAGCTAGGAGATGCTCGCAACCATCACCTTCGCCACCTGAGATGAGAATGGCGGTAGGGGCGATTCGCGAATCGCCCCTACGTGAGGTTGACCGGGGGTAGTTTTCAGAGGAATCGCGGAAGTTGGGGTTATGTAGAACTTTCGAAAGGCGGGATGGGCGACTTGAGGCCCGGTTGTTAGAGAAATGCCCTAGCTTCTTAGTGCGGTCTAGAACAGGCCTAGCTGTTTCTGATCGGGGGGAGTCTCTTCTTGGGGCTCACCCACGGAGTCGTCGGAAGGCTTGGGGTCCGGTTGGGAGGGCGGCACGTCGAGGAGTCCGAGC